>JAQBDA010000278.1:0-28490 GCA_032124675.1 Chloroflexota bacterium | reverse complement strand
CATAATACAATTCGGTTTCAGTCTCTTGTAGCCTATTTAAGTGCAGTTCGATGTTTAACTGAGCAAGATAAAGTTTGAATACGCAGGTATATCTACGGCGAATCTGCATTTCGATCTAATACAGCTTCACTATGCCGTATTGTAAGTATAGGACATTCCAAAGCTTCCGCAACATCAGCTGTGACATTTGGCAGGTATAAATGTCTCAAGCTGTGAGCACTGTAAGGTGACCCTAGACCAACAAGGTCGTAATGCCCCCGTTGTGCCTCCTCCAGAATCTCACGCACAACATTACCTCGCTGGACTTTGAACTCAACTTCCAGCCCGGCAGCTTGGGCTAAATCTACCGCCCGCTTTAAATTGCTGGCTTGTGGCGTGTTGGTTTCCAGGATCGTTTGCCAGTGACTTTGAATTTCTATCGCGGTTGGATAAGCCAAGGTGACCGGCTCAACCACATGCAGCAACACTACACTTGCTCCAGTTGATTTTGCAAGCTCGAGGGCGACCATTTCCATACTGACCGCGTAGCCAAGCCCTCCCATACAGAGCAGAATTCTATCCAATTTCAATTGTGCATTGCGCACATAGAGAATCGGGGATGTTAGTTGCTGCATAATTCGGCGAATTGACCTTCCGTGTACAGCCCTCCGCCAGGCGGACCTACCCAGCGGTCCAACAATGGTCAGGTAGTGTCCCTTGTTCGCATAACGGGCAATCACCTGCGGGCTGTTACCAGGTTCAATGGTCGTGAGGCAAGAGACACCGGTTTGCTCAAGTCGACCGGCAGTTTCCGCCAACAGGTTCTCGACAGGGCTGGAATCATGACCAGTTTCAACAATTCCCAATAAGTGAACATCTTTATTTGTAACACTTGCCAGCCATACACCATATTCCAACGCCGGACGGGTATGCAAATCGCCGTTAGTACACAACAATAGTTTCGCTACAGTCTCTGCCATCATAACCGGTATTTCATCAGAGATAACACCTTTTGGACATACTAAGTTGCCGGGATTATTCTATCTAAAGATAATAACGCCCAGCAAGCCCGCTCCCAACAGCACTAATGGTGCAGGTGCTTTGAGCAGTAAAGCCACCAGACTGATAACTGCAATTGAGATAACTCCAAGCCCTGCTGTACCCCCATCACCCCGAAATATCTGCCAGGCCACAAGCGCCATTAATACTGCCACTGCAGGCGTGAGCCCGCGTACGAAACCGCCTATCCATGCCTCGCCGCGCAAACGCTGTAAAGTCACCACAATCAGCAGCATAAGCAAGGTGGGGGGCAATATCGAACCCAGCAATGCCGCCAGTGCCCCTGGCAAACCACCAGCTGCATAGCCGACGAACATCGCCAGCTGCAGGGCATCGCTGCCGGGTAATACGCTGGAGAAACCCACCGCCTCAACAAACTCACTCTCAGACATAAAAATACCCACAGCTTCTTTATACAATAAACCCACGGAAGCTGGTCCGGACGTGGTGAGCAGATTAATTTTAACAAATATCCAAAAGAGACTCAGCCAGTGCATTGCAAGATTCCTCCTGATTGCCTGGATGTCAGATAAGAATCAGCCTATGGAGATAGGATAATCCATTGCCGTATAAGTACATACTACCTGAATGATCAACAAAGATTTTCTTTATACCTATAACTGCTTCACCAGGTACAGCTCACCTGTCTCGAACCCCCGGCTCAGGTAATATTTTCTCGTTCCAACTGCGGAAATGACCGCCAGACGTCGAAAGCCATGCGCGCGAGCAACTTTTTCTGCCCGGCGGATCAGCTGCCCTCCCATCCCGGCATGCTGGGCTGCCCCGTGGGAAGTCTCGCCGACTTGCAGCGACTGCCCGTAAACATGCACCTCACGGATGATCGCCGCCTGGTGCAGGTCATCCAGTCCGGTTTTCGGCGCATCGATACCGGGCAGCGAGAGGCGCAAGAACCCTGCCAGCCTGTCGTCCGGAGTAACACAAGAAATGAAATGCTCTTCAGTCGGACCGACCTGGTAGACAAGATCATCCATTTCTACCTGGTTGCTTTTTATCTTCTGCCCGCGCACCTCCCGGCAGCGGATGCACTGGCAACGCGTCCCGCGCCGCTTCATCTCCTTGTGGATGTCCTGGCGTAAACTTGTGCGTTTATTACCGGCGACGACGTTATTAGATGGGATATCGCGGATGATCCGGTTGACCCGGCAGTAGCGAGGGATCGTGGTCTTAATATCGGCAATCAGGTTCATCAGCTGCTCGGTGGTATAGGGCTGGTATTCCCCACGCAGCCAGTTCTGGTAAAGGTCGGCGTTCTCTAACAATTGGGTTGGGTAAATCTTGATCTCATCCGGACAGAGACCATCCCAAAGCCTTGGGAAATCTTGCCGGTCAGACTCCAGTGTTGCGCCCAACAAGTTCGGCATCCAGTGCAGAACGATCTTGAAACCCGCGGCGCGCAGCATGGCAGCCGCATGCCGGGTTTCCTCTGCCGTATGCCCGCGCTGGTTGAGATCCAATATGCGATCATCCAGGCTTTGCACTCCCATCTGGATTTTGGTCGCACCCAGTTGGCGCAGCCAGGCAAGCTCCTGGGGGGTGACGTGGTCGGGACGTGTCTCGACCACCAACCCAACATTGCGGTGGGTGGCGGTCTCGTTACGGGTATGGGCTTCCGCCAGCGTGGAGGAAAGATCACCATTCATTGCATCGAAACAGCGCCGGACGAACCACTCCTGGTAATCCTGCCGGTATGAACTCCAGGTGCCGCCCAGGATGAGCAGCTCGATCTTGTCGGTTGGGTGACCAATCGACTCAAGGGCTGTAATGCGCGCGACTACCTGATCATAGGGATCGAAGGCATGTTCCAGCGCTCGCCGCGCCCCGGGTTCATCCGGCAGGTAGCTTTTTGGCATGCGGACATCGGTGGGGCAGAAGATGCATTTTCCGGGGCAGGGATAGGGCTTTGTGAGCACCGTTACGGTCGTCACACCCGACAGCGTGCGGACCGGTTTCATCCGGATACGTGCCAGGAACTCGGCTTCATACGACCACTCACCGCTCTCGGTCAGCTGCCGGTAAACAGCCACCAGCATTTGCTTGCCTAAATAGCCGCCATCCGGAAGGGGATTACGCCGCAGTGCGTCCAGAACTTTATGCCCGGAGCGTACATCTTCCAAGACTTTACGCGCCAGTGCCAGCTTTTCGGGAGTGTGCCGGCGGATCTCAAACCACGCATTTTCTTCCATCGAATATATTCAACCGTTATGATTTCAAACCTATCCAATAAGAACCGGGGGCTTCCGGCTTACTTCAAGAGACTGCCAGAAAAAACATGAGCGACAGACTGCAACATACAGCCGGCTTGGGGCTATAATAAACCTGTGGATACCGAGATAGCTGCGAAGCTGTTGGCGCTTAACCATCAATTTTACCAGACCATGGGGGAGAACTTTTCTGCAACCCGGCTGCGCCTGCAGCCTGGCGTCCAGCGCGTCTTGGGTACGATCCCAGACGATGCACACATCCTTGACCTGGGCTGCGGTAATGGCGAGCTCGCTCGCCGCCTGGAAGAGGGTGGTTTTACCGGTCAATATACCGGTCTGGATAACAGTCAAATTCTGCTGGATATCGCGGGTAAGAAAACGTCCGATACTCCGGTATACCGGTTCCTGTTGGCTGACATCGCTGATCCTGGCTGGGATACGGTACTGGAATCAGGCTCCTCAGCGCACTTCGACATCATCCTGGCTTTCTCCGTGCTGCATCACCTGCCTGGCAGCCCGCTTCGCCTGCAGGTGCTGCGTAAAGTACGGCGCATTATCCAGCCGGATGGCAGGTTCATACACTCTGAATGGCAGTTCCTGAACAGCCCGCGCCTGCGGGAACGCATATTGCCCTGGGAGGAGATAAACAT
Source organism: Chloroflexota bacterium (assembly GCA_032124675.1). GTDB lineage: Bacteria > Chloroflexota > Anaerolineae > Anaerolineales > UBA4823 > JAQBDA01. Next base: position 24,580 of record JAQBDA010000278.1, on the reverse strand, counting down.
CTCTCCCACGCAAGTCGACGAGGGAGATTATCTGCTGGACTGGCGCGGCGGCGGCTACGGGCTGCGCTACGTCCATCACTTCTCCGAAGACGAGCTGAACCGGTTGGTTGAGCAGGCGGGCTTTTCCGTCAAAGAAACCCATTATTCGGACGGAGAGCAAGGCAACCTGGGTCTCTACCAAACCTGGCTGCCACGCCGGTCCTGATGGACGATTAAGTCTTGTTAACAACCCGCAGAATGCTCACCCAGTTTGATCTTTTTCTTCCCGGCTTAGGATTTCTGTGCTACCATTAACCCAATGCCGATACTGGTCATATCCGATATCCATGCCAATTTGATTGCGCTAGAGAGTGTACTCTCTGCTGCCGGCCCCGTTGATGCCGTGTGGTGTCTTGGCGACATTGTAGGCTACGGACCCGACCCCAACGAATGTGTTGACCGGGTGCGAAATTTAGCTAACCTCACCTGTATCATCGGAAACCACGACTCGGCAGTGCTCAACCAGATCGACCCATTCTCTTTCAACTCCGAAGCCAGGTACGCCATCGAATGGACGCAGAGGACCCTGACCGAATCGAGCTTCTCTTTCCTGAGGAGCCTCCCAGATCTGGTAGACACGAGCGACATGGATAACAAATTCAAGCATGCGATTACCCTGGCACATGGCAGCCCACGCCAGCCGGTCTGGGAGTACCTGCTTGACCTGCATACTGCAACACAAAACTTCGAGTATTTCGACACAGCCTATTGTTTTGTGGGGCACACCCATCTTCCCATCATCTTCCACTACCCTAAGGACGGGGTCGCCGCCCGACCAGTTGTCCCGGAATCGGATACCAGAATAATGCTTTCGCCAAGGGCGATCATCAACCCCGGATCGGTTGGGCAGCCGCGCGACCGGAACCCCCTCGCCTCGTTCATGCTGTACGATCCTGTACAGGAGATCCTCGAGTATTACCGGGTGCCGTACGACATCCAGACGGTGCAGCAGCGCATGAAATTGGCCGGGCTGCCGGACCGTCATATAAGACGCCTGGAAGCCGGTTGGTAGTCCACTCCGGGAACCAAATCTCTTCTGCAGGCGTCTAAGCGGGGAAAACAGGTCGATGGAGGGAACGATGTCTCAACCGAAACACACTATCTCGATCGTATTCTCAATCCTGGCATTGGCTGCTTTGCTGCTGGCAGGCTGCGGTCAGGCTGCGGCGCCTGAGATGGCGCCTGGCGATTTCGGTGGAGAATCCTTCACCCGTGAAGCTGCCAGCGAGTTTGCCCCGGATGAGCCAAGCTTTGTGTCTGACCAGAGCCTGCAGGATGTCGAACGCCTGGTCATCCAAAACGCCGATCTTTCGGTCGTTGTCCCCGATCCGGCCGCCTCCATGGATCGCATCTCGGCATTGGCGGACGAGATGGGTGGCTTTGTCGTCACTGCCAACCTGTACACCCAGCAGCTCGAGAGCGGCGCCGAAGTGCCCAGGGCCAACATCACCATCCGTGTACCTGCAGAAAGGCTGTCTGAAGCACTGGAACAGATCCGGCAGGAGAGCGACCAGGCTCCTCTCAGTGAAAGCATCAACAGCCAGGATGTAACCATCGAGTACACCGACCTGCAGTCCCGTCTGCGCAATCTTGAGCAGGCTGAAGAGCAGCTGAGAGAGATCATGGATGGTGCCACCAGGACTGAGGACGTCCTCTCTGTGTACAACGAACTGGTACGGGTGCGCGAAGAGATCGAGGTCATCAAAGGTCGCATGCAATACCTGGAACAATCCGCCGCGCTATCGGCGATATCCGCCCAATTGATAGCCAATGAAGCCGTCCAACCGCTGACCATCGGCCGCTGGCAGCCCGGCGGGGTGGCAAAACAGGCTGTTCAGGCACTCATCAATGCCTTCAAGTACATCATCACCGCAGCCATCTGGGTGCTGATCTTAGTCCTGCCCGTCCTGCTGCTCCTGTTCGTGATCTTCGTCCTTCCGGTTTACCTTGTCGTCCGAGTCTGGCGAAGGCGGCGGAAGGCCAGGGCGCAGTCCACGCAGTCCGCAGAGAAAAGCCAGACTGATCTGCCGGCAGAGTGACCGCGGTCGTCCAGCCAAGCGATAGAAACCTGAACCCCCAGGAGAAAATTCCCCTGGGGGCCTTGATTCTGGCTATTTGTATGTCTCGAGTTGAGCTAGCGGAGCCGCAAGACCTGACCGGTGCGTACTACATACGGGTATGGTATCCCGTTCATTTGAGCCAGCCGCTGCCAGTCCAGACCGTAGCGGCGGGCGATCTCCAATAAATATTCACCACGCTTTACGGTATATGTCAGCGGGGCACTCTGGAGAGCAGAGTCAACCCTGGCTGTGCTGGAGGCTTTGTACGCAGCAGGGAAGTAGGACAGGTTGGATAACGCACCAGCCGGGACCGGCGCGGGCAGGGCATTCTCGGAATCGGGCGCCGGCGTCGAAACCGGTGCTACCTGTCCACCCCCAACAACTGCCATTCTGCCTAAAACCTTCCACGAGGCGAGAAATCTCTTAACCGGATATGAAAGCGTCCGCCCGGAGAAAGCATCTACCACATGGACACGGGCCGGGTCATAGCCAACCAGGACCATGGTATGCTCGAATCGAGCGACCGCGGTGGTATGACCATCGGTAGCAGTGTAGTTCACCGGGTTTCCAGGCCACATCTGTCCGATCACCCACACGATCACCGGACGACCGGTAGCAACCTCACTCCGCAGGTCGTCCCACGTTAGCCCGCGGTGTGCCTCTGCCTGCAATCCATATTCACGCAGCAGGGCGGCTACAGGCTCTGCATGAACACCGTATGAATCGGGCGGCAGATAGCCCCACTCAGCACTCGGATTGCCAACGAAACCCGTATCCGGATTATCCGTGCGCGGCAGGCTGTTCAAGAACTTTTTCTCACGGATGCTCACGCCCCAAAAGCCTGCCCAGTCCACCGCCGAGCGTGATTCGCAAGACAGGCTGAAGCGCTGCGGATAACCCACCAGTCCGGAGATATAAGCCTGCTCCGGGAGCGCTTGTGCCGGAGCAGAGGCGGGGAACCCGAGCAGCATCCAGACTGCAATGAAGGAAAGTGCCAGCCGTCTTATATCATTCACCAGTCACATTTTAGCCGATAGGTCAGCACGCTGCAAGCGATTATAATGATGAGCAATGATCGAGCTTGCCGACGCCGCGGGGACGCTTTTTGGGATCAGCCTGACCAGCGCTCAGATTGCGGCTCTGGAAATATACGAGCAGGAGCTGTTGGAGTGGAATACACGCTTCAACCTCACCGCGATCGAGACTCCAGAGCAAATACGCCTGAAGCACTTCCTGGATTCGTTTTCCTGCATGCTGGCACTGCGTGGGACACCAATGCAAAGCATGATCGACGTCGGCAGCGGAGCGGGATTCCCCGGGCTGCCGCTGAAAATCATCGACCCGGAGATGCGCCTGACGCTGGTCGAATCGGTGGGAAAGAGGGCCGGCTTCTGCCGGCATATCATACAGACCCTGAAGCTTGAAGACGTGTACGTGATCCAGGAGAGAGCGGAAGCGGTCGGACAAAAACCCGAACACCGGGAAGGATATGACTGGGCACTTGCCAGGGCAGTTGCTGCCACACCGGTGCTGCTGGAATACCTGCTACCTCTGGTGCGGGTTGGGGGGATGGCATTGGCGATGAAAGGTGCTGCGGCTCCCCAGGAAGCCCAATCTGGCGAGCGCGCCATGCAGGTGCTCGGCGGTCAGCTGGAAAACCTGATACCGGTAGCACTGCCAGGGGTTGCAGAAGAACGCTTCCTGGTTGTGATCGAAAAAATTGCCGCGACCCCGCCTGGCTACCCGCGCCGGATAGGAGTGCCGGCAAAAAAGCCCCTCTAATCTGCGATCAACGCCCGATCACCCGGCTGGATCTTACCCGGAGTGAGCACGCGTGCGTAGACACGCGACCAGCCAGCGTGCCTGAATTGCGATATCCACCACTATTTTCATTCCCAGCTACCATCTATCACCTCGTATTCATCATCTGACCGTTCTTTATCTGCCAGGTACGAGCGTGACCGACAAATTCTGGCGGGAACAGATCCAGGTCGGTGGTCGTCAGCACTGCTTGCTCGCTCTCGCCCAGGCTGGCGAGCAAATCCGACCGGCGCTGCGTATCCAGCTCTGCCAGTACCTCATCCAGCAAAAATACCGGAGTGTAGCCTGTTTTTTCTCTCATCCAAATTACTTCCGCCAGCTTGGCCGATAACACGGCGCTGCGTGACTGCCCACGCGAGCCATAGATGCCCAGGTCAATGCCGTTGCACAGGAAGCGCAACTCGTCCCGGTGCGGCCCTATCGTCGTGACGCCGCGGAAAATCTCTTCGCTCCTGATTTTTTGAAGCTCATCGTAGTACCCCTGCCGGATGGTGCTTAATGACAACCCTGAACGGTCAGTGGCTGCTTCCAGTGGTAAAGCAAATTGTTTTTCGGGCTGCGGTAGTGGGTCGTAAGCTGGCTGGTAAGACAGACGCAGGATCTCATTCCCGGCGGTGAGCTCATGGTGGCGAACGGCTGCCAACCGCTCGAGCTCCTGGACAGCCTGTATTCGGGCGTATATCAGCTCAGCACCGGATGCTGCCAGAAGCTCATCCCAATATACAAGCTGGCTCGGGTCGCTGCTCCGCTCTGCGATCTGCTTGAGCAGAGCGTTGCGCTGGGCCAACACGCGGCTGTACTCCGACAGGTTCGCGGCATAATGCGGCCACACCTGAGCCAGCGTCAAATTGAGGTATCGGCGGCGTTCTTCTGGCGAGCCATCGATGATACGCAGCGTTTGCGGTAAGAACAGCACAGCATTGAACTGACCTACTGTCTCGCTTAATTTATATTTCACCCCGTCCAGCAAAACCTCTTTCCGCAGCCGGGCAGCCCCATTATTGCCTTCATTGTCCTGGATGATGCGCACTTCCAGACGATGAGTAGCCGGCTCAGCCTTGACCGCATCACCGGACCCCTGATGACAAAAATCGGCGACGATGCGTGTCACAGCCAGATTCTCGCGGGCAGCCAGAAAATTGATCAGCTCTCGATCACTATTGGCGCTAAAAGAGACGAAGGTCGCTAAAAAATAGATCGCCTCTAACAGGCTGGTCTTCCCCTGCGCATTCGCCCCCACCAATAGCAGGACACCCTGGGGGAGGTCGAGATCAAGACGAGCAAAATTCCTGAAATTCGTCAGCGATAAGTGGGTGAGATACACAACACCTCGTAAGATTTGACCTGGATCACATATGACATTTGCGGCACCGCACAGTGCCGCAAGACTCGACAGCCAGAATATTATACCTTTGTACGCTCAGGGAGTGCAATTGACTGGGGTCAGTCTGCGGCGAGCGCCTGGTTGTCCTCTTCTTCAAGCCGCCAGACTTTCTCTGCCAGGTCGATAAACAGAACGCCGTCCAAATGATTGATCTCATGTTGGAAGACGCGTGCCAGCCAACCGCTGGCTTTGATCCGGATGGGCTGGCCGCGCCGGTTCTGCCCTTTGACAACCACTTCGACCGAACGATCGACATCTCCGACATACCCCGGGATAGAGAGACAGCCCTCCACTCCGGTCACGATCTCAGATGATGCTTTGACAAGCTCGGGATTGACCACCGAATAGAGCTTTGGAGGGACGTCCTCGTCTTCTTCGTCACCGAACTCGACGACGATCACGCGCAGCAGCACGTCCACCTGCGGAGCAGCCAGGCCGACGCCTGGTGCCACACGCATGGTTTCGACCATATCGTCGATCAGGGTCTGCAGTTGAGGGCCAAAATCGGTCACTTTACGGGCTTTTCGACGCAAAACGGGCGCTGGATGAATAACAATCTCACGTGCTGCCATTAAATCCTCGTGTATATTTCGGGTCCAGATACTAATTTACCCCCGTAGTATATCCCAATCCGTTTCGCTTTCAATAATCTCTTTGAGTTCTGCCTGATCTTTATATTCGAGCAGCCACAGGAGCATCTGTTCCCGCTCCTGGACTGCTTCGAGTTCGTCCTTATAGCGGCTCAACGCCTCGATGTAGTCTGATACATCTTGATGAACCTGGTCAGGGTTGTACACCCCTCGGAATATAAAACGTGTCTCACCCACGTTGATGATCACATTCCCGTAATTGAACGTCAGCTGGATGATACCATCACGGGAGTGCTCCAGGCTGAGGATTGACTCCAGAGGGGCGGTTTTCTTCATCTCATCGCCCAGCGGTTTGCGTTCGATATCCCGGATTTGATCCGGTGCCAGCTGATAAATATCATTACTCCAATCAACATAACCATAGACCCACCAACCCATGAGTATGATGAAAGACAGAAAATATATACCGAACATAATGGCCGAGGAGAAGAAGTCCGGATTTCCAGTGACCACATTGTTCATCTGCAAACTCACCCAGACTATCAGCATAACCAGCAGGAAAGTCGGTATCCAGGTTTTCCGGATCAATAAGAGCCAGTGCTTGCGGTAGGTGATGACATCCTCCTGTTCATACCGCACGACAAACAGCATATTCAAGAAATGCCGCCAGCTGCCGGGTTTCGCCTGCGCCCGGGGTCTGCGGCGGAAACTCGGGCTGACCAGACTTAAGTCCGTCCTGCCATTGTCCACCGGGAGTCCAAGGCGTTCGCGCAGGGCACGCCGTATCGCGGCCTGCTCAGCCTGTTTGCCGAAGTAGCCGGCTCGCTTCTTAAGTCCATCCACGTAAAATGCAAATAGGTCGGGGTCCGCGGCCCTGGTCATCTTGATCCCACCCGTAAATGTGCGCACGTCCACATTACCATAACCCAGCATCCTACCAAACCAGGTTTTGGTGACATTTACAGCGAGTATCTGAGTCAGGGGAGCCTCACGCCGGCTGTTATAGAGCAGAACCACCTTCTCAAGCCAGAGCACACGCTGGTTTGTCACGATATAGAAATCGTTTCCCCAATCCACCCATCTCCATCCAGTCCAGACCAACGATCCAATAATGCCAAATGCCCCAATAAAGGCAGCCAGGTTATAAATGAAGGACGAGTTGTAAGAAGACAGCCCGAATGCCAGTATCGGGATGAAGAGCAGGCCAACCAAAATCGAGATGAGCACGGAGGTCCATAAAAAGAGCTCATGTCTGCGCTTGAGGATATAAACAACCTCATCCTCACCCAGCCATTCGAAATCCTCTCGATACGCCAGCTGCCGGCTCTCAGAGGTCACCAACAGCATCTTACGCGCCCTCGGAAAATCCTGCAGCATTTCGGCGAACAGTTCTCGATCGAGATACAGCAGCATGGTCGGTTCAACGGTCGTGATGGTTGCAGAGGTCTCCTGGTCCAGCAGCAGCGCTTCTTCGCCAAAATATTCGCCCTTACCCAGGACAACCAGGAATTTCTCTTCGTCCCCTTCTTTACGGGTTATTTTGACCCGGCCTGAAAAAATGACAAAAAAACTGTCGCCGGCTTCCCCCTGTCTGATGATGACCTTATTTTTCTCATAAGTGATGGGGCGGAAGCGCGCAACCAGGTGCGCGATCTGAGCCGTGTTGAGATCGTGGAACAAAAAAAGATGTCTTAGCAATTCCGCATACTGCGGGACCAGGTCGTCTACCATATCTGCATTTTAGCATGAGTTGCAAATTCCAGACCAGGTTTATCGTTAACGCGCAGATTCTTCGCGACAATCTAACCCAGGCAGGCGTAGAATGAAACAGTGATAGAATAGTTTCCCAGGCGAATCGCCTGAGTAGAATTAAATATTGCTTACGCAGTTGGTGGGGTGGACGGTTGTGTTTGGGCGGGCTATGCCTGCCCAAACGCCACCTGTTTCCCCTGAACTGGGTAATTTCTATAAAAATTACAAGGAGATCCAGTATGCCAATACACTTCGGCACCGATGGATGGCGAGCCGTAATTTCAGATACATTTACATTCCACAATCTACGCATGGTTACGCAGGCGATTGCCGACGCGATCACCTCCGACTCGTGGAATAATGGCGTCGCCGTACAAGGCAGCCCGGATATGCGCTCGATTATCGTTGGATTCGATACACGCTTCCTATCTGACCGCTATGCCAGCGAGGTCGCGCGTGTCATGGCAGCCAACGGCTACAAAGTCCATCTGGCTCAGGCAGATGCACCAACCCCAGCCATATCGTATATTGTGCGCCAGATGGGGGCCACCGCCGGGATTATGATCACAGCCTCCCACAATGCCCCGCGCTACAATGGATTAAAGCTCAAAGGAGCTTATGGAGGGTCAGCGCTGAGAGAACAATGCCGGCAGGTGGAAGTGTATTTGAATGATCACGAGGAACGTGCTCGCGGTCCCAACCTGATGGATTTCGATCAGGCGCGCCAGCTGGGTTTGATCACACGTTTCAACCCGCTGCCTGAATATTACACCCACCTGCGCCAGCTGATCGACTTCGACGCCATAGCAGAAAATCCCCAGCGCATCGTCGTCGATTCGATGTATGGCTCAGGCCGGGGAGTGATCAAAGGCATCCTAAAAGGCACCGGGTGTGAGGTACGGGAGATACGCAGCGAAATGAACCCGGGGTTCGGGGGTGTGCACCCGGAACCTATCGGTAAATATCTGAGCGCGCTGGCCGGCGCGATCAGCACCCACATGGGGGATTTCGGTCTGGCTACGGATGGGGATGCCGACCGTATCGGCGCGATGGATGAGCGCAGCAACTTTATTGACCCGCATAAAATCATGGCTCTGGCATTAATCCATCTGGTGGAGAAGCGTGGCTGGCGCGGCCCGGTCGTGCGCACCGTATCTACCACTCGCATGATCGACCGGCTGGCACAGCGCTACGATCTGCCCATCTATGAAACACCGGTCGGCTTCAATCATATTGCGGACCACATGTTAAAGGAAGATATTCTGATTGGTGGGGAAGAATCGGGGGGCATCTCCTTCCGCGGCCACATTCCCGAAGGAGACGGTGTCTTGATGGGCCTGCTGTTGATCGAAATGGTCGCCTCGTCAGGAAAATCGCTGAACGAGCTGGTTGAAAACCTGCTGGATACTGCCGGTCCTGCCCACTACCAGCGCAATGACCTGCGCTTGAAACACCCCATCGCTAAAGACCGGATGAAAAAACACCTGCTGGATGGAGCGCCGGCCCAAATCGCCGGGGTAAAAGTAGATCAATTACAGACGATCGATGGGGTGAAGTATGTTCTGGCAGATGACTCGTGGCTGCTGATCCGCCCTTCCGGCACGGAGCCGGTGCTCAGGGTTTACGCTGAAGGACGCAGCCCAGAGATGGTTGAATCTATGCTCAAATTCGGGGAGGAAGTGGCAGCCAGCGCAAATTAAATTCTCACCTCGTTACTACACAAAAAAGAGAGCAGATGGCTGATGGGCCTCTGCTCTCTGCATATTTTTAGACGCAGCTACCAACCCAGGCAGCAGTGCCTGGGTTTGACCTTGATAGACCGTAACGAAGCGATTGTCCCGGCGCTTATGCCGTTCGTAGCCGTCTGGCCAGGAATATGACCACAATCAGCAGTATCGCCATCCCCATCAAGCCGGGAATCCCGACCTCATCCATAAATCCGGTCGAAGGAAGTGCGGTTGAGGTGGGCTGCACAGTCAGCTGTGCTTCCGCTGCCTGCGTCAGCAGCGCTGCTACCGTAGCCGTTCTCGGATCATCCGTCGGCACCGGAGTATTGGTCGGTACGGCGAGCAGGGGCGTTGGTGAAGAAGTTGGCGTGATCGGCTCCGGCGTGGATGTGTGGGTAGGCGTAAGAGTGAAGAACGCCGCGGCCGAGGTCTGAGTAATCGCCAGGGCAACTGCTGTGTTTTGAGAGTTGAGCTCCGCTACCTGAGTGGCCTGCTGGCTCCTCTGACGCGGCAGGAAATACATGGCATAAGCCACAATACAAATCAGAGCCAGGATGGTGATCGCACCCAGGATTCCGGCAACGATCAAAAAAGTGCGGTTGCCCGATTCTTCTGGAGGTGGTGCATCCTCCGATCCGAAGTCTGAATCCAGATCAGAGTCCAGGTCTGAATCTATTTCAGAATCCAATCGCATTTCATTCATTTCGTCTTCAAAGGTCATAGCACTCTCCTCCTGATGAATTCCTCACAGATAATGGAAACTTCTGTGACATTCGTCTAGCCCTCCTACACCAGCACTTCCAGGTTGACTAATGGTACCACAACGTTGTCACCATTTTCCAATTGAATTTCGCCTGCCTGAGCCTTGATCCCATTGGGCAGCAGCGACAGGCCTGGGCGGATGACCTGCAAAACACCGAGCTGACCTGCATAGGGTGCGCGTGTAACCAGCACCTTCTGTCCGGGCAGGAAATCAACCGTTTCTCTGGGCAGCCCGATATTCCCTGTCGCCGGCAATGGGATGATCACCTCTGGGCGCTTGCCGGTATATCGATCCCACATCTCTGCGTTGATGGCTACTTCACGCCTTTCGTTGGTTGACAGCAGCTTGAATGCTGCGGTGTTCATCGGCTGCCGTCCGATTCCATCCGTAGTAAATATCGGGTAGCGGGCTTTGGCAGCGTATGGCATCAAAGGGGCATCCAGGCTGCCGAGCACCAGTCCGCGCAGGGGTAATTCTGTGCCCAGCCTCAACACCTGAGGATCGATGCATCTGCCACCCATCACCACCGAACCGCGCAGGCTGACATCCAACTGATCTGCTTTCAGCTCATCCTCGGGCGTCTTCGCCAGGACGTGCATCAGACCGAAATCGATGCGCCCGTTGCCCCACACTCCCTGGATCAATGCCCCGGTCGTTTCGATGATTGCGCCCCGATCCCCCACCAGATCTGCAATTGAGCCCGGCATTCCGGCCTTCAGCTCAAGCGGTGGTCCTTCGAGTTCCAGCAAAATCTGGCCCTCTCCGGCAACGATCACCCGGCCGTTCTTGCTGGCGCGAATGACGCGCTTGGTAAATCCCACCGGACCCGCCAGCACATCGCCTTCCGTGACTTGATCTCCAGCCTGGCAGTGCAAGTTGCGATCGGCCTCTCTGGCAGGCAGACCAAGCCCGCGAGCGACATCTAACAGCATATGTTCGGGGGTGAGGCCTACCTCAGCGATAACATCGGTTGCGCTCACTTTCTGCCCTTTGCGAACGGAAACCCGCCCCGCAACCGGAAGCAATCTCTCCCGGCGGATGCTTGTGATAGGAAGAATATGTGTCACTTGTGCTAACATTCAATCATTTCCTGATCGAACTATTGCAAGATCAGTGCCATCGGCTGTTTCATCCGATGCCATCCGGCAAACAGCCGATGGCATCAGGTGAGGCAGCCAGAAGCGTCAGCCGCCCAGCGTCTGGTGCCACCTGTGAATCAAATCCCTACGCCTGGCAGGGTCATCTGGTACGCGCAGCGGGCGTCCGCGAGCGTCTACCACCACGCCCAGCGCGCCGCCAACGACTCGTAGACCGCCTCCCCTTCCAGCCCCGCCCATGCCGACATCGAAACGCTGCAGCGGGGTCAGGTGCAGCCTGGCAGATTGACCTGCCGGGAGCGGCAGCACAACGATCGAGCCTTGCTTCACCTCCATGGGAGTTTCATTGCCATCTTCGTATACCATACGCACGCGCAATACTGGGGAACCGAAGCGAGCCTTCCCAATCAGAGAAACCACTGTACCGAGGTTCTGCAGGGTGCCGGTCTCCAGCACCTGCACTGCCAGCACGGGGTTGATTGCCGCGGCTGCTCCCAGAGCCGGTGTTATATGACTCTGATCTAATACGATGGTCGTTACCCCGGTTGGCTGGATGCCGTCCAACAGCATCAGCAGACTCTGACCCAGGTGCGGGGCACGGGTTAGCACACTGCCAGAAGCGACGATGGGTTCGAACCAGGGCAGCAGATTGCTGCCATAACGCTTTGTTTTTGCCGGATACCCGCTCGCTGCCCTTCTGACCGCCATCTGCATTACCTGGCGTGCCAGCGCCTGCTCGATATCCAGTTCCTCCGGTGTGACGGGTATGCTGGCAGGATAAGCGGACTTCTGATACAGATAATCCCGTAAATAATCAACAGGCACATCCTGGTACATCCAGCGGGAGATCGCTTCCAGAGAAGTATGCTCCAACAGATGCGCCACACCCTGCCCAAGCCCATACTGGGGAAAGACACTTAAGGTCAGGTCACTGTTGAAAACACTGGCAACTGTAGTTGCCGATGCACCCACGTCAATGCCCATGACAGCTTTGGACGAGTCGTAAACTTCGCCGAGAAAGCGGATCACGCGACCAAAGGCAACCGCTGTAGGAAGCAGCCCGCCACCCGCCCAGGCATCCAATTCCTCCACTCCGGAGAGCTTGCGAGATCTCACAGAACGGTAGATATCTGACAGGCGGACCTGAGCGGCGCCCAACTGTTCGACATCCAGTGCCGGTCGCAGGTTTGGCGCGTAATGCACCCGCACCACCTTGCCGAGGGAAGCGTCGATATCCTCCAATAACGCCTGGTTGCCGGCAAACAGCACCTCTGGGCGTTGTTCTTCTGGCATCAGGTAGCTCGCCAGACCGATCGATTCCAGCAGCTTCATCACCGATTGAGAAGCACCCCGGTCTGTACCACCAGCTGCCAGCACCAGGTCCGGTCGTAAACGCAGCATCGTGTCGATGCGCTCCTCTGGCTTACGCCTGTCATTCAGGCTGATCGTTTCAATTACCCGTGCGTAGGTAGTTGTCGCCAGGCGGCGGGCGCTCTCCAGTGATACCTGTTCGAGAAGCCCCAGGACAATCACGTTCAGCGGTGGACCGGCAGACATCGTAGCCACAAGTGTATCTACGCCGGACCCGTCATCCCTGGCAGGGATGATCAACCGCTCATCATTACCGACCAGGACGCGTCCGGTCGCCATCTGCAGCCGGTCGAGAGCGGCACGAATACCTTCCCCTATATCGAAATAGGGAGCATACACCGTCGTCGCTGCAGAGCCAGAGCCCAGATAGCGATAGCGACCATCAACGACATCGAACAGCGCCACGCGCGTATTAATGCCGCCCACATCGATGGACAGCAACGATTCAGCATCAATCATGGAAGTCGTCATAATCGCTCACTGTCCATTAATTAATGGCAGGATAAAATCGGCAATAGAATTGACCCGCTCGATCAACGCCGTCAGCGCCGAAGTGAACACCCCCGCCAGCACAACCCCCAGTGTGATGGCGATGAAGACCTGCCCAATCAGCGCCAGGATCTCTATCCACTCCGCTCGTTTCGGAGTATCACCCAGTTTCTGCCGGGCACCAAAGTGGAAATATGCCAGGGTCGTGACGGTGCCTAATATGATCAGTAGAGCCTGGATCAGCAGCCATATTGGCGTCTCGCCAGACTGCCGGATGGCTTCCAGATCCAAAAGATTTATCGTTGCCAGCGTTTGTGGGAAAATCGTCCCCAGCACAGCACCACCGACTGCAACAGCAGCACCGACACCTACCAGATACGCTACCGCAGGACTGCCATACCTGGATAGGCGCGGGGAGATCTTGAATAAAAGCAGACCACTCAATACCAGCGGGAACAAAGCATACAGACGTTCGGATTGCGAGCCCAGAATTAATGGCAGGAACAGCTGCGGCCAGGTGACGTTGTACCAGGCGACAACTGCAGCATAGCCCGCCGCAGCTCCGATGAACAGGTGGATGGTCGCCCGGAAAAGCGCATTATCCCCAAACACGTAGCTGAAAACCATCAGGGTTAACGAGAATCCTAGTATCGAACCGACCAGATCAGGTAAGCTCATCTCTGCCATGGTTATGACTTGCCGCCTGCTTTTGCTTGCTTTTGTGTTTCCATTATCTTTGCGATCACATTAACCACCCCACCGGCACCGATCAGAATGGCTGCCGCCAGCATGCCCAATGTATAGGCATCCCAGTAGCGGCGTGCAATACCACTCCTGGCAGCCAGGTCTTGATGCGCGTTTTCGTATGCGCCGCCGCCTGCCAGCCCAACCACCATCCCCTGCACCTGATTTGGGTAGGCCTGATAATATGGGCGCACAAGCGGCTCTGCCTGGCTGCTGATCAAGACGACCATGGGTGTGTCACCCAGAACCGGCTGCACCTGTTCGATCCACCCCTTCGCCCGACCCGGGTCATCCGAGAGAACTGCCACCAGATCGAAATCCGCCAGATTCTGCGCCTGGTCCAGCGGTGGTCTAGTCCACACACTGGTGCTATCGGGATCGAGCGCATATGGCGCTACATGGCGAGGTGCCCGAGCAAAGCCCTGCAGACCGATAACGCCTCCGGGTATATATCCCAGGTTGGCGTATCGATCGATACCCTGGTAGCTGTGCCCGCCGCTGGCACTGATTTCGGCGATAATTCGCTCTGCCAACGCAGGCCCGTTCGTGGTGGTGGAAACCAGGGTAAGGTATGCACCTTTCAGCATCAGGTGGTCTACGACCACGGAAGAAATGGCCTCGAGCTCTCCAAACAAACCCGGTTCGTAATCAACTGCAAGCAGTACCAGCGGGTTGTCGGGCAGATCGCCGATGATCTTGCTGGTATCCAGTACTTCCGGGGTCAACCCGGGCAGAGGCACGACCTGGCTCCTCGTAAAAATGGGCCAGGCGATGGCTAACAGAAGCACCATGAAGATGATCAACCGGAACAGATACTGCGATGACAGCACCGGACGTCCGTCGATTGCCTTTGGCTCGCCCTCTGATTTCACCAGCTTCTCGAAGAGATCGGCATGGGCTTGCTGGTTTTCCGAGACTTGCAGGCGCAGGGCATAAGCGATGGGTTTCTTCAATTGAGCGATCTCTGGCTCGACAGGCAGCACACCCTGCAGCCCTGCCAGCGGTCCGCTGGATTCTACCGGAGCATCCTTATCTCCCAGCGCATACATACCGGCGGCAGCATCAATCGGGCGCATCGCTTCCAGCCAGTGGGGGAGATCGGCAGGCGCCAAATCTTCTCCTGTTGTTTCCTCCAGCACATCCCCTGATTCCAGTGTAGAGAATTCGGCGTCCTCGAGGAAATCCGACAGGTCGCCAACGAAGGGACTCACAGGCCCGATATCGGCAAGTTCCCCCTCGGGTTCGGACATATCCCCAAACGGGATATCTTGATCGGCTCTCACCTGTGACTGCAGCCAATCGAATGTCAGATCATCGCCTTCTTCTCCAAATGGGACGATCTCTTCCTGATCCAGCGTGGATGATTTTTCCAGATCTGAGAGCCATTCGGGCAGCCCCTCGGCTTCAGCATCGACCTCGGACGATGCAGCTACTGCCGCCGATCCAGCTACCAGACCTGCCATCCATGTGGGGAACTCATCCTCGGCTGGCGCAGGCGTCTCACCCGCAAGTTCTTCCTCCACCCCTTCTGGGAGAGATTCCTGTTCTATGTCAATTTCCGGTGCAGCCTCACCTTCGTAATCCACGGGTTCGACGTCCTGCTCAAACTCCGCTATAAGAGGTAACTCTTCTTCGAAATCATCCTCTAGCTCAGGCTTTGCTGTCTCCACGGGTTCGGCGGCGCTTTCAAATTCGGTCTCGGGCAGTAGGCTGCTTTCCTCCATCTGACGCGTTCTAATCTTCTGCAGCCAGTCCGGTTCTTCTCCACCCTCCAGTTCGACTTCTTGGTCCCCCTCATCCTCCGGAAAAAGGACCCGGTCCGGATCGGGGGGCAAATCATCCGTGCCCATCTCCTTCAACCAGTCGGGGAGATCTTCATCTGACTCCTCAGAGCCCAGCCAAATATCCTGGTCAGATTCATCGTCCGGTTCATCCTCCAGCCATTCAAATGAGCTGTCACCGGATGACACCTGGTTATCACTTGTTTCCTCGTTCTCCCGCAAGAAGCTCAACCATTCATCCATCGAAGCCTGGTCGCCGGATGGTTCAGAAGGCTGAGGTGTGCTTTCTGGAGTCGACGGTTCTTCCGCCTGCCATTCAGAGGTGCCCATTAATGGTTTCAACCGCGCCTGGCAATGCTGGCATTCTTCCAGGTCTGCCGGATTTGGTTTTCCACACATGGGGCATCGAATCTCATCCATGGTCACCTGCCATACGGTCGATCGACGCCCATCAAGACACGCAGTCCTGTTGCCAGCGTCCCCAGAGCCACTCCAAGCAGGATCCCTCGCGCACCCGCCACAGCCGGAATCTGCATGATCAAAGCTCGCAGCCCATCTGGGCCGTGAAAGCCGGGGATCTCAACCCCGAATATCGGTCCGGAGCCGAGCAATATGATCAACACCACAAGCGTGAATACAACAGAGAAGAGATCGATGCGCCGCCTAAGCAGCCGGGCGGCAGAATAGATCAGCACGACAGATAATAACGCCATCAGGCCGCTTTCAATCGGCAGCTGAATATTATTGAATATCCACATTGGCCAGTAGGCAGTTGGTCCGAATAAACCTGCCACAACCAGCGTCACCACCAGCGAGACGATTAACAAAATGCTGTAAGCGCTTCCCGGTCGGGACATCCTGATCTTCCCCCAATGGACTCGCAGCAAATTCGCAACGCCGACGAACAGGGCGGTGGATGCCACAATCATCCCCCATTGGACGAAAATCTCTCGCAGGTTCGTCAGCAGAGGCAATGGCACAAAATAGCCACCGAGGACGACCAGACCAATCGCAATGGCGACGGCCGCGGAGATCGGCACTTTCATATCAGTCCCACCAGCTTCAAGACCCCACCCACCACAATCGAAGCGATCAGCACCCAGCGGAAAATATCCTGGGCGAGCAGGCTGGATGTATACACGGGACCCGCATTCAAGTACGCTCCAGCAGCATACAGCTCCTCACCGATGAGGGGCTCCTGGGCAGCGGCCACGAAGACTGCCTGAGCCGTGATGCTGTCGCTGCCGGCCAGCGTCAAACCATCGCTGCGTTCAGATGCATCTGCAATCAGGGCGGCTTCACTGCCAAAATGACCGGTCAAGATAGTCGCAGAGACCTGTTCGTCGTAGATGGTCGGCAGGGTGCCAGCTGTATAGGAGAAGGGTGTCAGCCCGCTGACACGTCCCTGGCTTGAATCGTACTGCCTGTCCTCTCCGATCGTACGGTACGTGGAGCTGAGCGTATCCTGAGAAAGAATACCCAGGCTGCCCTCGCCGCTGGTGACGACCGGCGGTCGATCACTGATCGATGCGAAGCGGGCGATCCGCTCTGCGACATTCAAGCCCAGCAGACCGGAAGCGCCCGGAATACCGACCACCCCTCCCCAGCCCAGAGAGATATGCAGGCGCCGTCCAGCTTCGACTGCCAGCCCGATCGCCTGACCCAGGCGAGTAAAAGCGGCGACCTCTCGCAAATTTTGACCCGGACGGTTGCGCCCGGCAAAGGCGAAGATTATCATCACCCCCACAAATATAACCACAAATACCAGAGCCAATCCCTCGATACTGATCAGGAGCTCGACCAGATTCATAGTATATCGTCCTCCCTTAGCAGAGACGTAAAACGTCGAGTCTCCATTGTGTCCTCGAGCATCTCGGTTAAAGCCCGCCAGTGATTTTGCGGCATTGCAGTATCCGCTATCGGCTGAAGCATATAAATCACTTGGGCGGCAATCAGATTTAGCGGGCCGGCAGCTTCCAGAAGAGATGCAGCCCATCCGGCTAACCCCCACTTATGCAAGTTGCGTGCCCACAAATGCCAGATATGCCGGTCCGAACTCATGGCTCCAGTATAGCATAGCTCCTCAGGGATGATCACACCCCTTTTCGTATAGCATGATTTTATATCCCCAAGCACAGATGGTCAAGGGATTTTGCTAAAAACCTAAGAAATTCGATAAATTTCGCTCGATTTTCGCCCTTTTTCAGCCAAAAATCATACCCATAATTGTCTGAAATGTGACAGGTCACAGGTAAATTTCGTGCCATATATAACTATGTAATTATAGAAACGAGTACTAAACTTGAATGGTGGAGTTACTATACACTTACATGTTTAGGCAGAGCATAATTCGCCACACTACTTGACCTTTTGAACAAATTCTGATATTTCCTCGCGAAGGCCACAAAACATGAGAAGCTATCCCGGGAAAGTCGGTGAAATGAGCACGCTGACCAGGATAAACCAGACGCTTTTCAAACCCGACCGGCGAGAATGGAGCAGCGATAATGAAAAAAAATATGTACACGCTTGACGGTAATGAGGCAACTGCCAGAGTTGCACATATGCTGAGTGAAGTGATCGCAATCTATCCGATCACCCCCTCATCTTCGATGGGGGAACTTGCGGATGAGTGGTCCGCATTAACCCGCCCGAATCTATGGGGCACAGTCCCAGCGGTCATCGAAATGCAATCCGAGGGTGGTGCAGCCGGGGCAGTACACGGCGCACTGCAGGCTGGCTCGCTGACCACTACCTTTACTGCCTCGCAGGGTCTGCTCTTGATGATCCCGAATATGTTCAAAATCGCCGGGGAGCTGACCCCCACTGTCTTTCATGTCTCGGCGCGGACGGTTGCGACGCACGCTCTCTCTATTTTTGGAGACCACTCGGATGTAATGGCTGCCCGTGCAACCGGATTCGCCATGCTGGCTTCCAGCTCTGTGCAAGAGGCGCAGGACCTGGCATTGGTTGCCCATGCAGCCACCCTGAAGTGCCGGGTGCCTTTCCTGCACTTCTTCGACGGCTTCCGCACATCGTCTGAAGTGAATAAAATCGAATTGCTGGCGGATAAAGATATCCGCGCCATGATCGATGACGAGCTGGTCTTCCAGCACCGGGCGCGAGCGCTCTCACCTGACCATCCCGTCTTGCGCGGCTCGGCTCAAAACCCTGACGTATTCTTCCAGGCACGCGAGACCGTCAACCCATTCTACGCCGTCTGCCCGGATATCGTCGAAACAACGATGCAGAAATTCGAGGAAATCACAGGTCGCAATTACAACCTCTTCAGCTATACCGGCGCGGCAGATGCGGAGCGGGTGATCGTGCTGATGGGCTCCGGTGCTGAGACCGCCAGTGAAACTGCCAATTTTCTTGCAGAGCGAGGCGAGAAAGTCGGTGTGCTCAATGTCCACCTGTACCGCCCGTTCTCGGTGAAGCATTTCCTGCAGGCACTACCGCCCTCTGTGAAGGTCATCGGCGTGCTGGACCGCACAAAAGAACCTGGAGCAGCCGGAGAGCCGCTGTACCAGGATGTGCTGACCGCCGTGAATGAAGGACTGGCCGAAGGCAGCGTGCCTTATGCCCAGTTTGCCAACCGTCCTTATCCACGCGTGATCGGCGGGCGCTACGGGCTGTCCTCCAAGGAATTTACCCCGGCCATGGTCAAATGTGTATTCGACGAGATGCTGAAAGCCGAACCGAAGAACCATTTCACGGTTGGAATCGTCGACGACGTATCCCACACCAGCCTGGACTACGACCCATCCTTCCATATTGAAATGCACGAGACGATCCGCTGTGTCTTCTGGGGATTGGGTGCAGACGGGACTGTTGGCGCCAACAAAAACTCAATCAAAATTATCGGTGAGGAGACAGATAACTACGCCCAGGGCTATTTCGTCTACGACTCTAAGAAATCCGGCTCGGTAACCATCTCTCACCTTCGCTTTGGACCGAACCCGATCCGCGCTCCATACCTGGTCGGGCAGGCAAATTTCGTTGCCTGTCACCAGTTCATATTCCTTGAGCGCTTTAACGTCCTGAAATACGCAATGCCAGGTGCCGTCTTCCTGCTGAACAGCATTTATGGACCTGACGAAGTGTGGGACCAGCTGCCGGAAGAGACCCAGAAATCAATTATCGAGAAGGAACTGCGCTTCTACGTCATCGATGCTTATGAAGTCGCCGGTCAAACAGGTATGGGTGGGCGTATAAACACCATCATGCAGACCTGCTTCTTCGCCATCAGCGGCGTCCTGCCTCGCGAGCAAGCCATCCAGGAAATTAAGCATGCCATCGAAAAATCCTATGGCAAACGCGGCGATGTGATCGTGAAGCGCAACTTCGAAGCCGTCGATCAGGCGCTGTCCCACCTGCACGAGGTCAATGTCCCCAAAGCTGCTACCAGCAAGGTGACCCTGCGCCCGCCGGTCTCTGCTCAAGCGCCGGAATTTGTGCGCGATGTGCTAGGTGCGATGATCGCAAACGAAGGCGATAGTCTGCCAGTCAGCGCTATGCCGGTCGATGGCACCTTCCCCACCGGGACTGCCATGTGGGAGAAGCGCAATATCGCCCTTGAAATCCCGGTTTGGGAGCCGGATGTATGCATCCAGTGCGGCAAGTGCGTATTCGTCTGCCCACATGCCGTCATCCGGGAGAAGGTCTACTCACCCGATTTCCTGGATGGAGCCCCTGAAGAATGGCAGGCGGTTGATGCCCGCTGGAAAGAATTTCCAGAAATGAAGTACACGCTTGCAGTCTCTCCCGAAGACTGCACCGGTTGTGCACTGTGTGTGGAGGCTTGTCCGGCCAAGGATAAGACCCAGGTCGGGCGTAAAGCGATCAATATGCTGCCCCAGCCGCCCATCCGCGAGCGGGAGAATATAAAATGGGATTATTTCCTGAGCGTTCCTCAGGTTGACCGCACGCTGATCAGCCTGAAATCGGTTAAGAACTCCCAGCTCCTTGAGCCGCTGTTCGAATTCTCGGGCGCCTGTGCAGGCTGTGGTGAGACGCCTTATCTCAAGCTGCTCAGTCAGCTATTCGGAGACCGGACCATCATCGCCAATGCCACCGGCTGCTCATCGATCTATGGCGGAAATCTGCCGACCACACCCTGGACGAAGAATAGTGAAGGGCGTGGCCCGGCATGGTCCAACTCGCTGTTCGAAGACAACGCGGAGTTCGGCCTGGGCATGCGCTTGACCCTGGACAAACAACTGGAATTTGCCCGGGAGCTGCTGCCCGCTTTTGCCGGTCAGGTCGGCGAACAGCTCGTCGATGCAATCCTGACCAGCGACCAATCCACCGAAGCCGGCATCAAAGAGCAGCGCGAGCGCATCGAACTGCTCAAGCAGCACCTGGAAAAAATCGACACCCCCGAGGCTCGCCAGCTGCTGAGCCTGGCTGATATCTTCAGCCGGAAAAGCGTCTGGATTGTCGGTGGTGACGGTTGGGCGTATGACATCGGCTATGGCGGGTTGGACCATGTCCTGGCTTCCGGGCGCAACGTCAATGTGCTAGTGCTGGATACAGAAGTGTACTCGAATACCGGTGGTCAGGCGTCGAAATCAACCCCGCGCGGCGCGGTCGCCAAGTTCGCCGCAAAAGGCAAAGGTATCTCGAAGAAAGACCTGGGGATGATTGCAATGGCCTACGGGTATGTCTACATCGCCAGGGTGGCAATGGGCGCCAGCGACCAGCAAACGCTCTCCGCCTTTCTGGAAGCCGAGGCCTATGATGGCCCATCCTTGATCCTGGCATACAGTCACTGCATCGCCCACGGGTACGACCTGATCAAAGGTCTGGAACAGCAGAAACTCGCCGTGCAGTCTGGAGCCTGGTCGCTTTACCGCTACAACCCTGACCTGGTGGAAGCCGGCAAGAACCCGCTGGTATTGGACTCCAAAGAGCCAAGCATCCCGCTCTCGAAGTACGCCTACAACGAGACCCGCTACCGGATGCTGCTGCAGAGCAATGAACAGCGCGCAGAGGAGCTCATGCAGCAAGCCCAGCAAGATGTTCGCAGGCGCTGGACACAATACAAACAGCTCTCTGAAATGCAGTACGATGGAAACGGCGACCAGCCGGAGGAATAGCATAGAAACAGGCGTGGGTTATTGCCGGCAGACCCGGCGTTATCCCACGATAACAGACTATATCCCAAGATTGTTGAGGTAAATGCCATGGTTGATCTGACGACATCCTATCTGGGACTTTCACTGAAGAACCCCCTGCTCGCGTCCGCCTCCCCGCTCTCCAAAAAGCTGGAAACCGCACAGCAGCTCGAAGAAGCTGGGGTTTCGGCTATCGTAATGTATTCGCTTTTCGAAGAACAAATCCTCCAGGAGAGTCTGAAGCTGGACAGGGACTTATCCCGGGGTGCTGAGCAATTCGCCGAGGCAATGACTTACCTGCCTGACTACGGTACGTATTCGATCGGTCCGGAGGCCTATCTGGAACAGCTGGGCAAGCTCAAGCAGGGGTTGAAGATACCGGTCATCGGCAGCCTGAACGGCGTATCCAGCGGTGGCTGGATCGATTACGCTAAGAAGATCGAACAGGCAGGCGCAGATGCCCTGGAATTAAATCTATACTTCCTATCGACTGACCCTGATCTGACCAGCACTGAGCTGGAAGATACCCATGTTGAGCTGGTCAGCGATATCCGCCAGCAGATCCAAATCCCGCTGGCTGTAAAGCTCAGCCCATTTTACACATCCCTGCCAAACTTCGCCCGCCGCCTGGTGGGTGCTGGCATCGATGGTCTGGTGCTGTTCAACCGCTTCTACCAGCCAGACCTGGATCTGGAAGAGCTTGAGGTGGTGCCCAACCTGGTCTTGAGCAACTCAGGCGAGCTGCGACTGCCCTTGCGCTGGATCGCCATCCTGTACAACCGCATCCAGGCCGACTTTGCCCTTACCAGCGGTGTACACACGGCTGAGGATATGCTGAAATCGCTGATGGCCGGAGCCAGTGTCGTCATGATCGCCTCCGCCTTCCTGCAAAGGGGTATGGGGCAGGCCGGGACGATTCTGAATGATATGGCCGAATGGATGGTAGAGCACGAATACGAATCTGTCTCTCAAATGAAAGGCAGTATGAGCCAGCAAGCTGTAGGAGATCCGGATGCTTTCGAACGGGCGAACTACATGATAACCCTCGGCTCGTACTGAGCAGTTCGCCATTCGCAGCGCTGGTATTCGTCAAATACATATTGGCGAATCGCCGGCTGCCAGCTGCATTAATGCATAACCGGGATGTCTCGAATCAATTCGAGGCATCCCGGTAAATTTTTACGAATCTTATGGGATGAATCGGGGGAAAATGGCAGGAACTCAGGTTTCGCTGCTGGTTTCTGGCATCTCGACATACTTCTTGTGCCGGTATACGATGCGCCCGCGTGACAAATCGTAAGGGGATATCTCTACCCGCACACGGTCGCCCAATAAGATACGAATATAATACTTACGCATCTTGCCCGACAGGTAAGCCAGCACTTCATGCTCGTTATCCAGCCGCACTTTAAACTGGGTAGCAGGAAGCGCTTCGATCACTGTGCCTTCAACCTGAATTTTTCCTTCGTCCTTAGCCATTTACACCTCCGGGAATTTGCATGGCGAATTGCTGCTGATTTAATCTGAGTCAGGAGATTGTCGCCGCTTGATGCGGCGGATGGATTTCTTCTTTGAAATTCGTCGCAGTTCACTCTTGGAGATAAACCATCGTTTGCGGCGGACAGTGCTCAAGATGCCGCTTTTGGCTACCTTCTTCCGGAAGCGCTTGAGCAGCTGGTCCTGAGACTCGTTAGGGCGTAAGTTAACCGAAGTCAATCTTTTCACCTCCTTTCGAAGCAAACTGATGTGAAGCCATCTCAAAATAGTGTACTGGCTGTTTTGATCCAGCTTCTAGATTGTTTCTACTTTCGAGCCGGCAGGCTGCGGGCAGTAAAAAAGCCCGGCAAGCGTTCACAAACAATGCCGAGCCATCCTTACTGCTACAAGAGGTATTGTTTATGAATAAACCCGATACGCTCTCTCCTGGTTGCTACTATGTCAGCAGAACAGACACAAGAGCGGGCCAGCGAACGCCGCTGTAATAAGTATATCAGCACACACAGCGCTTGTCAATTAAAATAGAAAAAGTCTCTCGGCAATGACCTACTCTCCCAGGGGGTCGCCCCCCAAGTACCATCGGCGCTGATGGGCTTAACGACCGGGTTCGGGATGTGGCCGGGTGTACCACCATCGCTCCAATCACCAAGAGACTTTATTCTCATGTTAACAAAACCAAATGAATAGTAGATAGCGAGAGTAGAGAGTGGATATGCGAGATTAGGTACTAATCTCGATTCTCTCTTCTCGATAGCGAAAAGTTCCGAGTTCTCCACATCACGAGTAAGCCCTCGACCATTAGTACGGCTTAGCTGAACACATTGCTATGCTTACACACGCCGCCTATCAAGCAGGTAGTCTACCTGCGGTCTTACTCCCTTAGCGGGATGAGGGATCTAATCTTGAGGCAAGTTTCCCGCTTAGATGCTTTCAGCGGTTATCTCTGCCAGACGTAGCTACCCAGCGATGCTGTTGGCACAACAACTGGCACACCAGAGGTCTGTCCACCCCGGTCCTCTCGTACTAGGGGCAGCTCCTCTCAAATCCCTTACGCCCACAGCGGATAGAGACCGACCTGTCTCACGACGGTCTGAACCCAGCTCGCGTACCGCTTTAACGGGCGAACAGCCCGACCCTTGGGACCTTATTCAGCCCCAGGATGCGATGAGCCGACATCGAGGTGCCGAGCGAGGTCGTCGATGTGAACTCTTGGACCTCACCAGCCTGTTATCCCCGGGGTAGCTTTTATCCGGTAAGCCACGGCCCTTCCACTCGGTACCGTGGGATCACTAAGCCCGTCTTTCGACTCTGCTCGACGCGTTGGTCTTGCAGTCAAGCTCCCTTAT
>JAQBDA010000277.1:0-6821 GCA_032124675.1 Chloroflexota bacterium | reverse complement strand
GATACGCAATCAACAGGCTGCAAGATGTTGGCGATTTCGGGCAGGATAGCGCACCCTCGACCCACCAGCCAAGCCAGCGAGCAGTCTGGCGTACACCTCCTGAAACTGCTGCGCTGGCAGCCTCCCACACAGGCCCGTAGGTATCTACATTTTTTCGCCAGGCCAGGTAGCGACTGTAGGGAGTTGATAGAGAGAAATCGTTGGGCACATCCACCAGGGGATTGGCCTGGTATTCCACTATCATCCGTCCGCGGAACAGATAATCGAAAATGTCGTGGGATTCGCCGGCCGGCGCAGCAATCATCAGCGCCACCGAGCAGGCTAACCAGGCGGCGCAGATCAGCCAGATCTGCCGGCCAGGCTGGTCTGTAGGCTCCCCCCGAGGTGCAAGCAGGCGCATAGCCCCAAGATAAAGTAACGTGAGAGCCAGGTAAATCACGATATGCAGGGCAGCATTCCACACGTTGGCTCCGGCGATGCTGGACCACGAAGCGCGCGGGTCTGCCAGGCTGGGACCCAGTGGATAGCGCAGTCCCAGCAGCAGATATAACCCCAGCGAAGCCAGCGCGGCAGCCCCCAGCCAGGGTATCCCTTTCAAATGTATCCGTGTGTTCATTTGACCTGATCAGGAAGGCAGATAGCTACAAGCTCCACTTGACCCCGCAAAACTGGCAAGGCCACGGTGCGGGCGCGTTGCTCAATACCGCCAGGCGCAGTTCCTGGTACGAGGCGCCACTCCATACCTCTGCCGCTGGATGCTCCAGCACATTCCCCAAAATGATCTGGGTGTAATCGTTCGTGGCGAAAGGGGAGATGCAGCACGGCAGCGCAGTGCCGTTAGCGGTGATATACATTAACAACCATGGGCGCATACAGCCATGCCACGGGTGTGACCCTTTTGCTGATACGCTCTCGAAGGGCGTGGTGGCCCCGGAGGCGCGGAATACCAGGCCATATTCATCAGCCAGCCTTTCGGACTCGCTCACCAGATCGGACTGCTGCTCTTCCAATGTCGCGTAGAGCGACTGATCCGCGGCCATTGTGCTGTCATCGCCGATCTGCTCTCCGCCCCCAAAATAGACCAGCCGCTGTAAATACACTTCAGGAATGTCCAGCTCTGCCGCGAGACGCACAAAATCGGGCATCTGCAGCAGGTTAGCCTGCATCGCCACCCACCACAAGGAGACTTTCGGCTGGACCCGCCCCCCGTGACGCTTGACAAATGCCCTCAGGTTGCGGATCACCTGCGGCAGCCGGTCAACCCCGCGCAGCTGGGCGTAAAGCTCCGGCGTGACAGCATCCAACGAAACGCGCAGCTCGTCCAACCCGGCCGCTGCCAGGGTATCACCGCGCTTCTGGTCGAGCAGTATGGCGTTGGTGTTGAAGAGCACATCGCTGCCGCGCTCCTTCAGGTGGGCTACAAACCGTGGTAAGTCCTTATTGAGCAGCGGCTCGCCGATACCGTGCAGGATGGCACGCTCCAGGCGAGGAAATTGATCCACAATGCGGCGGAAATTCTCCCAGGACAGGTGGTGCTTGGGCTCGTAGGGCTGGAAGTGGTTATAGGTCAGCGGGCATGAGGTGCACAGCGAGTTGCAGTGGTTGGTGACCTCGATGTAAACCTGGGTTGGCAGGTCTTCAACCCGTTGGGAGCGGGCGTGTAAAGGGATGTTGAACATGATGTGTCAGAATGCGTAGCGTAACGTAACACTAAAAAACCGGTAAGCGGTGAGCAGGGAACCGCGCAGCGTGCCGCCGACTTTGGACTGACCGCCAAGCCGCGGGCGGTAGGTGACCGGTAGCTCGACGATCGGTCTGCGGCGGGAAGCGGTCTTGATGATCATCTCCAGCGGCCAGCCATAAGTGCGCTCCTGCATATCCAGCTCCAGCAGCAGATCGCGCTGGATCACACGATATGGTCCGAGGTCTGTCAGTCGCAGTCGATAACGGTAGCGCAGCACCTGGGTGAAGAGCTGGTTGCCAAAGCGTTGGTGAGGCGGCATGGCGATCTTCCGTGGGCCGCCCAACATGCGTGATCCGAGCGCCAGATCGGCTGTGCCCTGCGCCAACGGTGCCAGCAGACTCGGCAGTTCGCCGGGCACAAAACTGCCGTCGCCATCCATAAAAGCCAGTACATCCCCGCTGGCAGCAGCCGCTCCTGCTGCACAGGCGTATCCGTAGCCGCGCCGGGGTTCGGCGATCACCTGTGCCTCGCACGTCCTGGCGACCTCAGCGGTGTCATCATTAGAGCCATTATCCACTACAATTAACTGGTGCACCAGGCTTGCGGGCACTTCTGCCAGCAAACTGCCAAGACATTCGCCCTCATTCAAGGCCGGGATAATCAGCGAGACGCGCATCTTCATTCGGTAAGTTCGCGCCAGCCCGAATGCTCAAGCCAGCGGCTTGTTGCAGCGGCGTGACCATTGGCTCTCATCCTGGCAATCTCGTCCTCTAGCTTGTGGAGATCGGCGATCGTATCGACATCGTACCAGGTCGGCAGCAAGGAGACGGACAGCCCGCAGGTCTCTGCTATAGCCAATGTGTCGGACAGAACATGTGAAGAGCTCATCTGCACCTGGCGCAGCAAACGCGGTTGGGGCTGCTTCACGCCGATCAGATAGTAGCCGCCGTCGGTCGTGGGACCCAGCACAACGTCCGATTCGGTCAGCAGCTCAAATGCCCTGGAGAGGTAATCCACCGGCAGGGTCGGGCTGTCGCTGTCCATCACTACTGCCTTTTGCGAGCCGCCAGATAGCGCTTCGGTAAGCAGAGCGTCGAGGCGCTCTCCCAACGATGTGCCGCGCTGGCGGATAAGCGCCATATCCGGGGCCAGCAGCTGGAAATAATCCTTGGCATCCTCGGGCAGGTAGCCGATCATGCGCTGCACGCCACGGACTTTACGCATGGCATCCAGGGTGTCTCGCAGGAAGCATTCGTACAAATCCGCTGCCTGGAAGGAGGTGAGCGGCGGGCAGAGGCGGGTTTTGGTTTGCCCGGGGGCGGGCTTCTTCGCCACTACCAGCAGAGCATCAGGCTTGCACATGACTTAGCTGAGCAAGAGTCCGATTTTTGCCAGCTTGCTTCCGCCTTCGGCAGGCTCAGCCAGTTTGCGACGCAGCCAGCCGTCCACGCCGAAAACCCGTCCGGCAGCCGCTCCCAGCATGGCTATCGACAGCAGGACGATGGCTCCATAGCTCCACTCCCACTCGAATGGGCGCGGGATGTTTGCCAGACCGATATAAAGCTGGAGCGATATCCCGATGGATACCAGCGCCCCCAGCCGCGTGAACAGCCCCAGCAGCATGGATAGGAAGATCCAAAACTCGGCCAGCCACACCAACCAGCCAAACACCCCGATCTGCGGGATGATAAGGTTGTCTAACAAAACTGCGTTCAGGTTGGCAAGCGGGGTGATGCTGACGCTGATGGCTGGCAGACCCACCGGGCGCATATCCGCCACCAGCACCTGCCGCGGTTGAGAGGCATAGATGGACTCCAACCCCATCCAGAAGCATAGACCACTGCTGTTGTTGCTGTCATAAAAATTTTGTTCGGCTGGTATCGGAAAGTTATACTCTGACCCACAGCCAAACCTGGGGGGCAGCTTCCACCACAGCTGTGTAAAGAATAAATATGCCAGTCCAAGGCGAGCAATCAGCATGCAGACCTTGTACAGCCGAGAATCAAGACGTGCGGTATGTCCATCAAACACTTCAGCCATTTTCCCCTCCTGGGGTCTTACGTGACCAGGGCCTTTCCCCGTTATTCATTAAGGCTAAGCTCCGATTCTGTGAACACTTGTATTGCGATCAAAAACTGATTGTGTTAGCCCCATTGACCATAGCTTCCACTGCGGTGGCCGCGCCGACCATCTGAGCGCCTTCGATAAGCTGCTCGATGGTGATGCTGCGCGGCTTCATGCACGCCCCGCACACCCACAATTGACCGCCGTTTTTGATAAAATTGGCGATCATCTCGCCGATTGGGGCGAACCCGTCGGCTTCCAGGCCATCGGTGTAGCCGTGTGTGGCCAGCCAGACACCATCGATCGTCAGCAGCATGATCGCTTCCTGCCCAGAGCTCAAAGCAGTATTGCCAACCACAAATGCCAATGAGGCGCGCTCCACATCATCTTTGCCATGCGTGTTGTGTACCATGACTTTGCTCATCACAATCTCCTAGTTACTTATGCTGGATCAGGTAGTGGTCGCCCTCGTGCTGGACCAATTGGTGACCAGTCATGCGGCACCAGGCTGAAAGATCGACACTCACCGTTTGGTCTGAGGCATGGATTTCGAGCGTTTGCCCAGGCTGCATTTTCTGCATGATGGCGGCGATCTCATCCATCGGACCAAACGCGCAGCCCTTGTCGCCGGCGTCATAAAATTGATTTGCCTTGAAAAACGGGGCTGCCTTTTCTGGTTTTGTGTCCTTAACATCTTCCTTCAAGGACTCTCCCGACCATACAATCAGGCTTGTTTCGGTGTGGCGAACGCCCACGGCGTTCCCTATGCCGTTGACTACTCAATCCCCCAGGCTGGTGATATCCGGACTTTCGATCAAGGCGATCAAATCCCAGCGTCCGGTCACTGCATGCACTTCTTTGATCACCGAAGAATCCAGTTGCATGCCAGCCAATTCTTGCACCAGCTCTTCCGTACGGGCTGGTTCGGCTTCAATAAATACAAATGCTCGAATCATCTTATACTCCTTTTCTGCGGCATTTACGCCCCGGCTCATCCACTCATTCTTAATGATCTGTATCGCTTGAATGGTGCGGTTGGCTCTGCACGAGAGCAATTGGCGCTACCCTCAGGTGAAAGTTGTTAGCTCTGCACTGCCGGTGCTGGCGATAACTTCAAGCTGCTCCTGGATGCGGCTGACCGATTCAGCCAGCGGGAACAGCGCGCGGCTGATTTGCATATCCGGGTCTGTGGAGAGTGGGTGCCAGAAAATGCCGTCGATGTTGGCGGTGACTTCTGGAATCAGATTGTTTACACTCAGCTCCAAACCTTCTTTAGAATAACCACGCCGGGCTAAAGGTCTCACGAAATGGTCCTGATCGGGGATGCCCAGGCTGCGATGGAATTCACAGATCGCCTCCAATCGGTGGGTATTGATGGGCGTCTCGGTGGTGCTCAGATAGACACGGATACCGCGTTCCATCAAGAGCTTGATCCCTTCCACGGCTTTCTCCCACGAGCCGCGCCCGCGGTAGTAGTCGTGATCTTCAGCATTACCACCATCCAGGCTGACCTGGATGATTAAGTTGTCATTTGCTATTTCAGCTAACCGGTTCAGGCGCGAGCCCCGCAGGATCATCGCGTTGGTTAATACCGTGGTCCTCACCCGCGCCGATGAGAAGATTAACATCTCATAGATATCTTTGAGGATAAAAGGCTCTCCCCCCGTAAAAAACACATCTGTAAAACCCAGCTCGACGGCTTCTGTCACCAGACGTTTTACATTATCTAAGCCCAGCATCCGGCGCGGTGTATTTGGGCTGGATTTTGCCACGCAGTAGCTGCAGCGCAGGTTGCAGTCGTAATTGGTGTACAGCCACAACTTCCAGGGGAATGTAGGGCTGGCGCAGTTACGGGAGGGGGTATCACTCATATCTGGGTCTGTTGAGTCTGGATAGCTATGTCAGTCAGACTGGCGTTACATTGGGAATCACGGTTTGGATTGTAACATAGACGAATTGTATAATTCGCCCGCGCACAAGACTTAAGAATTATGTAATATTCTCGTGTGAATTTACTGTTTGGAAAAGGTTAGCGGGTCAATCACATATACTTCCCCCGGGAACTGGCGCAGACAATTGAAACCTGAGTTATATACCGCAATAACGAGTGCTATCAAGAAGCGCTGGACGTTCCCGCAATGCTAGTGCTTGCTTGTATTCTGTTCGATACTTCTGGTATTCTCTTCTGTTAGACTGGTATTATCCTCGATGAGATTTGTGTTTATTTCTAAGTAGTGTGTCATAACGTTAGTATCCAATGTTATTTCACTCAGGTCTTTAAGCAATTTAATGATTGTCACGAGTTGGTTTTGGATCACCATCAAGCCTTCCGCCATTAGCAGTGTTTGCTGTACCTGGTAAGATTCCATTCCCTGTAAGAATCTTAATTTCGATTGTAAGTCTACTACCTTCTGCTGATAATTTTTGGATGAGTCATCATGAAGCGAGATGACTGGCTCCACATAATCTGCTTGTTTCTTTAGAAAAGTCTCTGCTTTTTCTCTGACGAATTCAATCCCCTTAGCATAATCTTCTTCCGAGATGTACATGAAATCCTCCATTAACGGGTAGTTATTGCCTGATGTACAGTCTATACCATGCAAAACTTGCCTGTCAATAGACTATCTCTGTGGCTCTTAGTACTGACAAGCTGACCTGAGCCAATGGATATTCGCTTTGCACTCGATACATACAGGGCTTAATTATCTCACAACCCCCACTCCTGGCTCACCCCTCCGGTCTAACCCTCTTTTCCCCCCAACTTCCCCCGCGCGGGGGATGTTTTTTCTCAACTGATTTGTATACGATATAGGCACATCGGTTCACATAGCTGCATTGCTGTGTCCTGGCGTTAGGAGAAATCTTGATGGAGCTATTAGCGGTATTTCTGGTCGTCTATCTGGTTGGAGTCCAGGTCGGGCAGCTGGTAGCCTCCTGGGCGATATTTTACGATATTGCCAAGCTGATAGATGAAATTGTAAAGGTACTACTTGATGTGTAATGCGAATTATTGCACACGCAATCATTAGGCGTCGATGTAATGAAAATCGTTGCACATAACATCTAACTAACT
>JAQBDA010000276.1:0-3198 GCA_032124675.1 Chloroflexota bacterium | reverse complement strand
GTTGGTCCAGGCTTCACGCTCCTCTTGCGGTAAGTGGGCTGCCTGATCATTGAAGGCCCTGACTGCTTCAAGGACCGCGACCATAAGTGACTCTTCACCAGCCGTTATGACGCTGCAGTTCCGCACCCGCGGATCGTCCTTGTACCAGATGGGTTCGCAACCGCCGCCCCAGGGAAGCGCTGAAAGCGTGTAGTTGTGATTTGGGGCAACTGCTTGAATCATTTTGTCATTTGGCCAGGCCTCAAGCTCATTCTGGTTTAGAAAATACTGGGAGACATCATTACAGACCATGCGCAGGAACGACTTTGTAGAGGCCTCTGAGGGCAGGGCATTTTCTATCTGATAAAGAATGTCCAGACTGTCAACGCCCTCAGTTTCCAGTACCACTTCTGCTGCAATCGCTCCGGCTGACCACATGTATGAACAGGCAGGACAAAGCAAGAGGTCCTTGTCGGCAAAAGCCTGCCCGTATTTCTTTTGTATGGCCGCGGTCCAGTCCTGCTCCCCGGTGGTGTCCAGGTAGTGGCAGCCGGCCTGAAGTGCCGCTTCTACTATGGGCCACCCCAACTGCATAAAGGGCCCTATGACATTGATCACCACATCTACTTTTTCAAACAATGGGATCAGCTCTTCCACGGAATTGTTAGCCGTTACAATCCTCGCGTTTGCCGCGCTGCCATGGCGCTCATTGACAATACCCAAAGCTGCTTCCAGACGCTCCTGATTACGGCCAGCAAAATAGAACGACAGACCGCGCTGAGCTAACGATTCCGCTACCAGTTTACCTGTGTAGCCGCTGCCGCCATAAACCAGAATTTTGTACTCATCGCTCATGATACATCTCCGCTAATTGACATTTTGTTAAATACTATTGGGTGAAAATATTGCTGCTATCGCTGGAAAACTGCTCGAGCAGAAATCGCTCCTGGGGCTTTTCTGATGCCGTTTTCGGTATGGCATCGACGACTTGCAGGTAGCTGGGCACACTATTCTTATCAAGTTTTTGTTGGCAGTATCCAAATATTTCAGTGCTGTCGAATTCAAGCTCGCTCTCCAGTACAAGGGTGGCAACCACGTCTTTCTCACCCACCCCGCCAGAAGATGCGGGTACACCATAGACAAAAATGTCTTTCACAGCCGGGTGTTCCGCCAGTATCTTTTCTATGGCCCCAGGGTCGATAAACTCGCCGTTGCGGCGAATACCACCACCTTTTCGATGCAGGAAGTAGAACCACCCCTGTTCATCCCGATAACCGATATCCCCCATGCGCAACCACCCACCGGCCATCTTATTGTGGGAGGCTTCGGGATTCCTAAAGTATTGTACGGTGATGGGGCTTCCATCAATCATTCGAAATACGATTTCTCCCGGTTCATTTGGGGCACATTCCAGGTCATTTTCATCGAAAATGCGCGCCTCCATAGCGGGAAGCGGTTTGCCAATTGAACCTACTGGCCCCTCACCTGGCGGGTTGATTGTTATACCCCCTTCGGCGGAACCGTAAAACTCAAATATTTTGATGTCAAAGCGTGTCTGGAACGAATGCCAGAGGCTTTCGGGCATACCCGCACTAAGAACGAAGCGGACAGGGTTGTCATTGTCATCAGGATATTCAGGTTCGCTGTATATAGCGTTGGTCATTCCGCCTAGCAAATTGAAACTCGTGCAGCCATAGTGGCGAGTTATGTTCCAAAGCTTTGATTTGGTGAACTTGCGGCTAATCACAGTTCTCAAGCCCATTAGCAAGCCCATACCCAATGTGATCATCTGGGCATTCGCATGTGTCAGCGACAGGCCTGTATAGGGGCGATCACCAGGCCTAAATCCAAACAGCGGACCCAGCGTGGCATTGCCGCCAAAACGACTGTGTGGGGCCATGATAGCTTTCGGGTCGCCGGTAGTGCCGGAAGTGTAGAGCATTTGCATGGGTGCGCCCGGATCACTGGCACGCACGGCTATATCAGGCACGGAGCCAGAATAAATTTCAGCCAGATGGCGGTGCTCAGGCTTATTCTCGGCAGTAGCTTCATTCTGGCCAGAATCCAGAATCCAGACCCACTTTAGGTGGGGTAGCTGGTCCAATATCTGAATGACATTGTCCAACGCGTAGTCCGCCACGATAACACCGCGGCACTCTGCAAAGCTGAGCAGATAGGTGAGTTTGTCGCCTTTTGTCCTGGGATCAATGGGAACAAACACGGTGTTCGAGATACTGGCACCCACCATGGCATCAACAAACTCCGGGTGGTTTTGCATTAGCAGTCCGAAAGCTTCTCCCTGCTGCATATTTTCCTGGTCAAGTGCCTCTGCAATACGCTGGCCGTTGTCCCACAGCTGTTGATAGGTGCGAATATCGTCGACGATATTGCCCTTTTCGGCGATGGCTACGAAGGTCAGTGCGTCCAACTCTGGATGCTGGTGGCAGTGATCCTTGATGATATTTGCCAGGATCAGGGGGTTGGGGACACTCATGACGACTCCTAATTGCTCAAGACAGTGATGACCATGGCGGCCGCATCGTCACCAATATAGCCCCCACCGTTCTCTGCCAGAGCAACCCGGGCACCGGGCACTTGTCGTCCTCCGGCTTCGCCGCGCAGCTGCCAGGTGAGCTCGGCAAGTTGCGCCAAACCCGTTGCGCCAATAGGGTGTCCCTTGCGTAGTAATCCCCCCGATGGATTGACCGGTATGCTGCCCCCAAGAGCCGTCGCACCACTTTCAGCCATTTGCCCTCCCTCACCGGGCTTGCACAGTCCTAGTGTTTCGTAATAAACCAGTTCGGATGGAGCAGAGGCATCGTGCAACTCAATGACATCAAGGTCTTCCGGCCCGATACCAGCACAGTCGTATGCTGCTTTAGCGCATACATCAGTCAGGCGCGCGGCATTCTCATTGTCATAATCCCAGCCCGAATTGAGCACTGATGAGCGAACTCTCACACAACGATCCATTCCCAATTCACGTGCTTTACGCTCACTGACCACCACCGCCGCAGCCGCGCCATCGCCAATGGGCGAGCACATGGGTAAGGTTAACGGATACCTGATCTCTCTCGCTGCCAAAATCTGTTCCACGGTATTGATACTGCGAAACTGAGCCAGGGGGTTAAGACTGCCATGAACGGAATTCTTGGCTGATATGGCTGCAAACTGCCTTTGTGTAGTCCCGTAAACCTGCATATGTTCCAGGGCAAGTGC
>JAQBDA010000275.1:0-6297 GCA_032124675.1 Chloroflexota bacterium | reverse complement strand
CACGGTCACCCAGGTGAACTTCGACCCATCCCTGGATGTTGACGTCCTGGTGCTGAACGGCAGCCAGCAATCCGGCCCTGCATACGAAAGGGTTAGCGAGCATCTGGGGCGCGTGCGGGCGCTGGCAGGCATCCGCGCGCATGCCCGGGTGGAGAGCAGCAACAATTTCCCAACCGGGACAGGCATTGCATCATCTGCCTCCGGCTTCGCCGCCCTGACACTGGCTGCCGCGGCTGCAGCCGGTCTGGAATTAGACGAGAGCGAGCTCTCGCGTTTGGCGCGCACCGGCTCCGGCTCGGCCTGCCGCTCCATCCCGGGTGGGTTCGTCGAGTGGCTAGCCGGTGAGGACGACAGCGATTCATACGCCTTCAGCCTGGCGCCACCCGAGCATTGGGACCTGATTGACTGCATCGCTATCGTCAGCCAGGAGCACAAACCGACCGGTTCCAGTGAAGGTCATATTCTGGCGGACAGCAGCCCGCTGCACGCTGCCCGTCTGGCACAGGTGCCCAGTCACCTGGATAGGTGCCGCCGGGCGATCCTGGAAAAGGACTTCGGCGCGCTGGCGGAGATCATCGAGCTGGACAGCAACATGATGCACGCGGTGATCATGACCAGCACACCACCTCTCATTTACTGGCAACCAGCAACCCTGACCATCATGCAAGAAGTCCAGTCCTGGCGCAGGCAGGGTACGCCAGCCTGCTACACCATCGACGCCGGACCAAACGTGCACGTGATCTGCCAGGCAGAAGCGGCTGAGCAGGTTGAAGTGGGCTTGGGCGATATCCCAGGGGTAAAACGTGTGCTCAGGGCGAAACCTGGTGGTGCCGCTCGCCTGATCTGATAAAAATTTGCTTCCCAGACAGTATCCTGTTTAGAATTATGTTAGAAAACCCTTACAGCAGCCCAGTTTACTGGAATGTTCTCCCAGTAAAGGATATAATTTCATTTATTACACGACCTAAGTACTCCGTTATATAGTAGTTGATGGATCGGTAGTAACGACTCATAGTCGTTCCAAGAGGAAAACCCCTTCGGAAGTCGCTGCTGCTTGATTGCCAGGCAAAATTAACGGTACTGCAATCAGTATGGAATAGTCCACGCATATGTCGAACACATTGATCATTCAACTGCTGCAATTTATCGGTGGCATAGCCATCTTAATTATCATCCACGAGCTGGGGCATTTCTTCGCCGCACGGCTGCTCAAAGTGGAAGTCGAAGAATTCGGAATCGGCTTCCCTCCCCGGGCGGTCAAGCTCTTCGAAGCGGGGGGTACGAAGTTCACCCTGAACTGGATCCCCCTGGGAGGCTTCGTACGCCCGAAAGGGGAGAATGATCCCAGCGTTCCAGGTGGGCTGGCAGCAGCCAGCCCCTGGGTGCGCCTGACCGTGCTGTTCGCCGGACCGATGATGAACATTCTGCTCGGAATCGTCCTGGCTATCCTGATCATCTTCAGCCTGGGTGAGCCCGATAAAGTCCGGGTTGCCAGCGTCTCCCCAGGTTCGCCTGCCGAAGGGGCGGGGCTGCAGGAAGGGGATATCATCCTGGCGGTGAACGTACAGGAAGTGCACGGCTCGAATGACCTGTACAATGAGATCTATGACAACCTGGGTGTGCCGATAACGATCGTCTACCTGCGCGGCGACCAGACTGCACAGGTCAGCCTTATACCCCGCGACCCCCCACCCGCTGACGGCGCGATCGGGATCGAGATGGAGACCATCGCCAAGCCGACGACCTGGGGCAAAGCTATCCCGCGCGGGGCAGGCATGGTCATCGATTACACCCGCAGCGTGTTCGCCTTACCATTGCGCATCGCTCAAGGGGAGGTCAGCCCAGAAGAGGGTCGACCATTGGGCTATAAAGGGATGTTCGATGTCTACCAGGAGATCCAAAACCCGCTGTGGTTCTTCATGATCATCACCATGTCCCTGGGCATCTTCAATCTGCTGCCTATCCCTGCGCTGGATGGCGGGCGGATCCTGCTCATCCTGCCGGAAATTATCATCCGCCGCCGCATCCCCCCAAAATTCGAAAACATGATCCACTTCGTTGGTTTTGCCCTGCTGCTCATCTTGCTGATCTATATCAACCTGCAGGACTTTATCAACCCGATTCAACTCCCCTAGGCCGGTATGAGCGTTAAACGGAAACGAAAGTCGTCTGGTAAGACTCTCCATGTAACCTTCGAACAGGTCATCGAAGCGCTGCTGGATGAGAGCCAACCCTTCCACCCCAGGAACCTGTACCGCTTTTCTGATATCGAAGGAACAGACCTGCGCCAGCTCGAACAGGCATGGCCTCATGTTTCCGTCCGCCGCCGTCGGGCGATACTGGAGGATATAGAAGAATTAGGGGAAACCAACTATACTCTCTCGTTCGAAGCCTTCTGCATCTATACCCTGAGTGACGATGACCCCCAGGTGCGTGAGCTTTCCGTCCGGGCGCTGTGGGAGTACGACAATAAAACCCTGATCCCGGAATTTATAGACCTGCTGACTACTGACACTGAGGCCACCGTACAGGCTGCCGCTGCTAGCGCTCTCGGGAAATATATTTATCTGGGTGAGCTCGAAGAGATTCCCTCACAGACGCTCAACAATATCGTCGATCAACTGCTGCAAGTGCATAACACCTCGGATGACTCGCTGGTACGTCGCAAAGCGCTAGAATCCCTGGGCTTCTCTGGCCGGGAGGAGATCACCGGCCTGATATCCGCGGCCTTCAATTCCGGCAAGCCGGATTGGGTCGTCAGCGCTTTGTTTGCTATGGGCCGCTCTGCAAACCCACGCTGGACAGATTACGTCATGGAAATGCTGGAAAGCGACAACACCGATATCAGCTTTGAGGCGATCCGGGCAGCCGGCGAACTGGAGATTAAGCGTGCGCTGCCATATCTGCTCAACTTGCTGTCCGAAGAAGACAGCGAAACCCGCCTGGCAGCGGTCTGGTCCCTCTCGCAGATTGGCGGTGAAGACGTCCAGGAAGCCCTGGAACAGCTTTACGATGATACCGATGACGAAGAAGAGGCCGAATTTATTGACCTGGCATTGGAGAACCTGCAGTTTACTGAGGATATGCAGATATTCGACATCTTCGAATTTTTCCCGGATGACGAAGAGGGAAAGAACAATGGGCGTGATGATTACGATCGGGAAGACGATTTCGTAGAGGAAGATGATTAAATCTACGCTCTAGAACTGTGAGCTTCCCTATTTGTCCTACCTGCTGAATCTATTTGCCAATAATGTGCTGCCAATCATCCTCGCTGCTGGCGCAGGTTACCTGCTAGCGAAATATATCCACATCGACCCCCGTTCGGTCTCCCAGATCGCCTTCAAAATCTTCATCCCCTGCTTGCTGTTCAAGCTTCTAACCACCAGCAATCTCAACAATGATGATATCCTCCGCATGGGGGGATATACAGTTCTCTCCATATCGATTTTTGGTATTTGCGCCTGGATTTTGGCCCGAACCTTGCACTATAAGAAAAGCATGGTTTCTGCGCTGCTCCTGGTCATGATGTTCGGAAATGCCGGCAATTACGGCCTTTCACTCAATCAGTTCGCCTTCGGCGATCAGGCTCTGGCTTATGCCAGTATATATTTTGCTGTTGGGACGATTCTGATCAATACGGCTGGCGTAGTGATCGCCAGCCTAGGCACTGCGAACATTAAGAATGCGGTTCTCGATCTGTTGAAAACGCCGGTGGTCTACGCCCTGCTCCTGGCAATTCTGTTCAATTTTACGAACTGGCAGCTGCCAATCCCGCTCGGCAGGACTGTCTCCATCCTGGCAGCCGGCTCTGTGCCGTTGATGATCGTTTTGATGGGCATACAGCTGTACCATTCACACTGGACGGGACAGGCGCGTGCTTTGGCAATGGCTGTCATACTGCGCCTGGTGGTATCTCCAATCCTGGCAGTACCCGCAGCGTTGATATTTGGTCTGCATGGTGCTGCACTGCAAGCCGGGATTGCCCAATCTGCCATGCCGGTTGCAGTGATGATGACTATACTGGCAACCGAGTACAATGTCGAACCATCATTTATCACTATGTCTGTGGTTCTATCAACCTTGCTCAGTCCAGTGACAATCACGCCATTGCTGGCGTTGCTCGGAGCGTAATATGCGCCGTTTAATTCTGTCCATCTTTACTATGACCCTGGTCCTGGGGATCTCCTCGGCTGTATCGGCCCAGGTGCAGGTGAACAACGAAGAGATTGACTATCGTTTTGGGGAATACATATCCTTCCACAGTGAAATTCTGACCACTTCCCCGGTAGATTCAGTGCTGCTGTTCATCCAGCGCGAGGGGAAATACGATACACTTACAAGCCCGGTGCTTGTGCCTCAAGATGGGGTTGTGGAATACACACTCGACCCGAACAAGGATAGAATCCGTGCCTTTTCCACCCTGCAGTACTGGTACGAGGTCACCCTGCAGAACGGGGATAGCTTCGCCACTCCCAAAGGATCATTTTATTATGATGACAACCGCTTTGAGTGGCAGATGCGCGCGAAGGAGCCCTTCGAAGCCATGTGGCAAGAAGGAGATGCTGACTTCGGTCAAAGCATCCTGGATGCAGCCCAGCAAGGACTGGAGCAGATCAGCAATCTCCTGCCAGCCTCTATCCCGGATAATGTAAGGATTTATGCCTATGCCAATCCAGTGGATATGCGCGCCACGCTGCAGGTATCCGACCGGAGCTGGGTGGGTGCACACACCGACCCTGACCTGCAGGTGATGGTGGTATCTTTGCCAACCGGGCCAGAGCAGCGCCTGGAGATGGAGCGGCAGATCCCGCATGAGCTGATGCACATCATCCTCTACCAGAAAGTGGGTCCTGCCTATGTAAATGTCCCGGCTTGGTTCAATGAAGGCCTGGCATCCATAGCGGAGCTTTATCCAAACCCGGACTACCTCGTACTATTGAACAGCGCATACGAGAAAGGGAATCTATTCTCGATCAGAGATCTGTGCTCATCTTTTCCCAGGGATGCAGCCGGTGCGTATCTGGCTTATGCACAGTCAGCATCATTCACCCGTTTCCTGCACAAGGAGTACGGCTCCAGTGGTTTGGAAGCGCTGCTGATGGCTTATGCTGACGGGCTGGATTGTGACCGCGGCACCCAGGTAGCCTTCGGGGTCGATCTAAACCAGCTTGAGCTGCAGTGGCGCAGGGATACTTTCGGGCAGGACCCCATGGTAACCGCGACCACGAATTTGATACCCTGGATCACTCTACTGCTGGCGGTGCTGGCGGTCCCGACTGTGATCGTTATCTCCGGTCTGCGCAGGAAGCCCGAAGCAGAAAAAACGCGCTCGCAGAGCGCAAGAACAGCGTAGCAAGGCAAACCTCGTGGGCGTAGATCACCTGTCTCGATTACATGTCACGATTGAGGGTCGTGTCCAGGGGGTCGGCTTCCGTTATTTTGTCCAGGAGAAGGCAAATGGGCTGTGGCTTACAGGGTGGGTGCGCAACCGCTGGAATGGGGATGTCGAAGTAACCGCTGAAGGCGAGCGCGAGGCGTTGGGAATCTTGCTCAATCACCTGCAACGCGGGCCGCGTTCAGCTTATATCAGCAAGGTCAGCATAGAGTGGCAGGCGCCGAGCGGGGAGTTCACCCGCTTCGATGTAAGACCAACTGCATGAACCAGCTTCTAACCGCCAAAACCCAGACCGCGCTCCTTCAACGATATATAGCTGCCCCGACCGATGACCAGATGGTCCAGCACCTCGATATCGAGCAGCTTCCCTGCCCCAACGATGGCGCGTGTAACAGCGACATCATCTGGACTGGGCGTCGGGTCCCGTAGAGTAGAGACAGAGACGCCATACATAGATCACTCTATGCGGTTTTCTCCATCCCTCTCTCCGAACCGGACGTGAGACTTTTGCCTCATCCGGCTCTCCATTGAGTCATCTGTCTGGCGATAGCCATGTTCGGCCTTATGGCATTGCAGGCACAGAGTTTCCAGGTCGTCAATACGGTGGGACTTCAGACCTTTCTTGTGGTGCACTCGAAGGTTTTCGGATGAACCACAGCGAACGCATCTGAAGTTGTCTCGCATCTTCACCCTGAGCTTTCTTTCAGCCAACTCAAGAGGTTCGTTGCGGTTTGTCCCACCGCTGGCTGCCCCAATTGTGGCTGTGTAGATGCTCGTATCTGGGCCTGTTTCACCCATCGGGTAGTCTGTCTGCGGGAGCTCATCTTGCTCATCAGGTAGGTAAGGATGTGGGAATCCCGTTCTTCCCTTCTGCATGTATCTGCTCCGCTTAAGTTCCT
>JAQBDA010000274.1:0-13090 GCA_032124675.1 Chloroflexota bacterium | reverse complement strand
AACCGTTTGGTCGCAGGTTCGATCCCTGCCGGGCCCATCATACTGAAAAACGACGCACCCGCGCGGTGCGTCGTTTATTTTCGTCTGCCCAGGTCAACTCCGGCGCTTGCGCTCAGCTCGAAAACGGACGGGTCAGCTCCAGCTTCAGGCGCATCTTGACGTCTTTATCCACGAACAGCGAGCCGTGGTACTGCTGCACCGGGTGGATCTCGCTGCCCTCCAGCACGGAGCTCATCTCCAGCACGGACGAGTCGCCGGTCGGTTCCGAGCGATAGTCGATCTTCGTAATTTCTCCAGCGTCGCCCCGCTGCAGGGTCACGCTGGCGATGGTCTTCATCCCGTAGCCGAAGATCGAGACCGCCGGGATGCTGGAGCGCACGCCCAGCTCGCGGCGGAACTCGCGCCCGCCGCGCAGCAGCGGGTGGTACTCCTCGGGCAGCCAGCTCTCGTCTTCCAGGAAGTTGACCTTCGTCCCGCTGGCATCCACAGGCAGCGGGTAGGCGGGCAGGATCTGGTAGCTGGCGGGGAAGCTCATCGATACCTGGCGCAGGCGCTCGCCCATGATGCCGAAGGGCAGCAGCTCGGGTGCGCTGAGCAGGCTGGTAAGGGCTTTTACCACACCGCGGTGCGGCCCGCCCATCAAGATCACCCGCTCCACGCGCCCTTTGCCGCCCAGGTGTTCGATATAGTAGCGGCTGACCATGGTGCCCAGGCTGTGACCGATGATGACCAGCGGCTGTGCCGTCGGCAGGCTCTCCACCAGCGCCCCGAGCTGGCGGGCGGAGGCGCGCACGTCCTGGCGCCAGTCATAGGCGAACTCGAAGAAGTCCACGCCGCGCTGGTAGCCCAGCTCCTCCACCAGGTAGTCGCCCAGGCGGTTGTACTGGTCCAGCTTGACCAGGTTGGGGACGATCACCACTTCATCTACGATCTTGCGCGGCTCGGCAGGTGTCGGGTACTTCAGGGTTTCCGGGTTGGTGAACAGGGTCTTGATATGGGGGAAGATGCGCTCATTGCCGCGCCACAGCTCGCTGCCCATCATCCCGGGCACGAAGATCACGATGCGCCGGCTCTCCCCGGTCGGAAGACGCGTATCCGCCAGGGTGAGCGATTCTTCCTGGAAGCCGCTCTTAAATACCAGCGTGGCCTCACCGATCCTGAACTCATCGCCATCCTGCAGGACGAGGTGTTCGATGCGCGTGTCGCCGTGCCAGGTGCCATTGGTCGAGCCCAGGTCGCGCAGGATGAACAGGCTGCCTTTGCGCTGCACTTCGGCATGCTGGCGGGAGACGCGGAAATGTTCCAGGACGAGCTGGTTGGAGTCGACCCGCCCGATGCTGAGCGTATCGATATCCTCCAGCGACACCTCCCAGGTGCGCTGGGGGGTCATCACCACCAGGCGCGACTGGCTGGTCTCGTTGATGGAGAAAGGCAGCACTTCCAGGTCGAGCGCCTTATCCAGGTCGGCTTCCTGGTCGATGACCGTCATACCCAGCATTTCGGTCGCCGGTGCAAGCTCGTAGCGGAAGCGAGAGCCGCCCAGGCTGATCATATCGCCGGGCTGCAAAAGCATCCGCTCCACGCGCTGGCCGTTCAGATAGCTGCCGTTGGACGAGCCCAGGTCCACCAGGGTGCACGTTCCGGGGGCGCACTCCAGGCGGGCATGGCTGCGCGAGAGGCGGCCGTCGGACAGGGGGATATCGTTGGTGGTGGCACGACCGATGGTCACCCGGGCTTTGCCCAGCTCGAATTCCTGCTCCGGGCCACCATCAGAAAGTAGCACTAATTTGCCATAGTTATTTTCCATAGCTGTCCTTCCCTATTTCATTTCAAGAGGCGTACTTCTAAATCGTCGAACTCCCACAGGCCCGTATCGCCGGGATTCGATGTGCCAACGAAAAAGCCCGCCTGGCCCTCACCCAGAACTGCCGGGCTGTACTGGGCGACCAGGTCGTCGTTTAAGACCAGGTAGACCGCGCTACCCTTGGCGATGACCTCCATGCGGTTGTCCCCGCCCGGCAGGAGGGAGGCTGTGTCGCTCCAATCGATCAGCGCCGTCCAGGCTGAGTCCTGGAACAGGTACAATGCGTAGCGACCGAAGTTGCTGACCTTATACACCAGATAATCCCCGTCTGTATTTTTGCGGAAGATCAGCCCATATTCGCCAGACTGCGACCCGGAGACCTGCCTGGCGGTAGCCGCAAGGTGGAAATCGAGGGCGCTGACCTCCTCGGCAGCCGCCCACCAGACGGATGGCTCCAGTCCGTTCACTTCCCAGTGGTAGCGACCGGCCTCGATGCGGCGGTCCACGGAGCCAAACTCTGCCGAGCTCGACAACCCGGTGGGCCAGTTGTTCGTATTGTCGTCGAAGCTATCCTGGAAAGCCAGCGGCCAGGAACGGGCCTCACTCAACAGGGCAGGGAAAGATTGCGCGGGATCTACGCCGGGGAGCGAGGCGCAGTTGCCGCTCCCGGGCAGGACGGAATGGTCGGGGTTGGCAACCAGCACGCATAGCTGGATGGCGCCTTCAGGCCGGTCCGCCTGGGTATAGCCGGTGAAAGCTGAAGCGCCGCCGAACATCAGACGGTTTCCCCCACCGTCACTGCCTACCTGGTCAGCGGCAAAGGTGTCAAAGAAGAAATGCATGTGCGTACCGGGCAGCGCCGGGGTATAACCGCTGGGGGTGAACTCGACCACATAGCGCCCCTGGTCATCCAGGCTGATCTGGTCGATCTGCACCGACAGGCCCGCCGAGCTGCCTTCGGGCAGGGGTGGTGTTTCCGCCATGGGCAGGGTGCTCAGATCGCCGGAGAAATCGGAGCGGCTGCGCTCCAGCCAGCAGGTCTGGCCTGGCTCCAGGGGGCTGTCCACCGTCCACCAGGCTTCGTCGGCAGAGATGCCGGTCACCAACAGCACCTGCCCTGCGCTGATCTGCCCCTGCACGGGGTAAGCCGTGCCGGGACCGGCCAGGCAGGGATCGTCGAAGACCGGCTGGGCGACGCTCACGTCTGGCAGGATGAAGCAGTTGCCGGAGTCCGGCTGGATGCTGTGGTTGGGATTTGCTACCAGGACGCACATCTGGGTAGCGGCATTGGGCCGGTCGGAGGTGCGGTAGCCGTCAAACGGGCGCGGACCGCCATACAATATCCAGGGGCCGCTGCCCGGGCTGCCTGCCTGCTCCTGGGACACTGTGTCGAAGAAGAAATGAACGTGCTGTCCGGGCAGGACTTCCGTGTACTCGAAGGTCTCGTACTCCACGACATACGCGCCGGCCTCGTTGATAGCGATGGCGTTGATGCGCGAGTAGGGCACGCCAACCGGGATGGTGGGTGTGGGGGATAGAGTGATGGTCGGCGTCGCCGTGGGCGGAGAGGTGGGCGTGACAGTGGGTGTAAGCGAGGGGGCAGGCGTGGCGCTGGGCTCGTCTAGGGGGAGCGCAA
The DNA here is from genome assembly GCA_032124675.1 of Chloroflexota bacterium. Lineage (GTDB taxonomy): Bacteria > Chloroflexota > Anaerolineae > Anaerolineales > UBA4823 > JAQBDA01. The sequence continues at coordinate 9,650 of JAQBDA010000274.1, read as the reverse complement.
GCTGCGCCGGCTGGGTGGCGGCTGGGGCGGTTGTCGCAGCGGCTACAGCAGGAGGCGAGTTTGAGCCGCCTGTGCCGCGCAGTACATAACCGATCACGATTAACAACAGCAGCGCCGCGCCGGCGATGCCGCCCCACAAGACCCATTTTGGTCGAGGCTGAGCCGGTGCAGCTGGCAGGAATTGATCATCTGCCGGTATGCCCGCCAGTATGCCCGCCGGTATGCCCGCCGGGGCACCAGCAGGTGGGTTGTCGCCTGCAGGCGAGGCGGATTGGAGGGGGATGGCTGAGGCAGGTCGCTCCTGGATGGTCTCGAGCGGCGATTCGGGCTGGCCGGCAGGCTCTACGGCTGTCTCGCCGGGTGCGACCTCCTGGACGGTTGGCGGAGGGGCAGCGGCTCCTGGGCTGGCTTGAGCGACCTGCTGCTCGGGGCTGTCGGCCAAGGTGACGCCGGGCGCCAGGCTTCCGAGCGAGTCCAGCACAGCGCGCAGGGCACCGGCGAATTCTGCCATGGAGGCGAAGCGCTCCTCACGGCTTTTACCCAGCGACCTCTCGATAACGGCTGTCAGGGCAGCAGGCACCTCAGGGCGCAGCTGGCGCAGGTCGGGCAGCGGGTCGTTGAGGTGCATCATCATCAAGGTCATCGCCGAGTCGGCTTCGTAAGGCGGGCGCCCGCTGACAGCCTCGAAAAGGGTGACTCCCAGGGCATATTGGTCGGAGCGTGGGTCCGGGGTTTCACCGCGGATCGATTCCGGTGCCAGATAGAGGGCGGTCCCGACCACTGCGCCGGTGGCGGTATGCTTCTCACCGCCGACGATCTTGACAATGCCGAAATCCATCAGGATTGCCTGATTGTGAATGTCGATCATGATATTGGCCGGCTTGATGTCGCGGTGCACCAGTCCCCGGTCGTGGGCAAACCCGGCAGCGTCGCAAATGTTAAGGATATAACCGATGGCTTCCTTTAAAGGCATGCGCCGGTTGCTTTTGTTGAGACGCCGCAGGCGCTCTTGCAGAGTCTCTCCGGCGACGAACTCCTGCACCATATAATACAGATCATCATCGTGGTTGAAGTCAAAGACCTGCACGATATTGGGGTGGCGCAGTTGGGCGACGGCGGTGGCTTCTTCTTCGAACCGGACCACAAATTTTGGGTCATCCGCCAGGTGGGCATGGATCATTTTTATCGCCACCACGCGTTTTAAGTTGGGGTCATAGGCTTTGTAAACGGCCGACATGCCCCCCTGGCCCAGGATATCATCGATGCGGTAGCGATCTCCAAGGGTTTGTCCGATCCAGCTCGGACGGCTCATAAAATGTCCTCCCATCGGTGGATAGATGATTCCCCGACAATGGCGAGTGGGAGTGATCTCCGGCGGCAGCCGCCGCAAACCGCTTCTCTCACCTGATCTCGAGATATATTTTTGATAAATTCGAGGAATTACCTAAAGTATCTTTAGATTATATCCCAGCTATCTGGGCTGTCAAGGAAATGCCAGAGCGAACCACAGGTCTCCCGATTTACGGTCTAGTTTGATCGATAGACTGCTTCTTATTGAAGCAGGTCTTTTGCAGCGACGGCTATCATTCTTGTAAACAACCTGAATTCGCGGGGTGCTAATATTGCAAAGCAGGCTGAATGCCTGTATGATATCAGGTGAGCAAGTTGGTGGTTTTAATATTATTGTGTGGGGCGCGGTAACTGTCACAACTCATCGCTATCGATAGATCACCCGAGGAGTAGCAGATGTTCAATTCCAAACGCTCGCGACGGTTCGTCTTGCTGTTCACGGTGTTACTCGGTCTGGGTTTAACGCTGGTCGTGACCGGCGCGTTGGCCGCGGCCGGCGATGATGTTGACCCACCCCCACCGCCGGGATCAAACGGCGCGAGGGGACCGCTCTTCCCAGCGGAGCTCCCATCCAGCCCGCTGGTCTGCCCAGGCACCATCACCGTGACCGGGCAGCTCGACCCTACCAGCAGCCCAACTCAAACGGGACGCATATTCAGGGATGGCATCCCATCCACCTGCTCTGGCAAAGCCTATCCGGGGATATTCAATCCCGGATCGCAGTACTATTACGAGTCGTTTGGCGCATATGACAATTACGGCAGCCAGGATGCCTGCGTGGTGGTGTCCTTCGACCCGAACGCCGCAGGTGGCTGTGGGACGAATGCGCACGCCAGCGCATATATTAACAGCTACGATCCGAACGACCAGAGCCTGAACTATCTGGGGGACGTCGGCTCCAGCCTGACGCAGCCGTTCTCTTACACCGTCCCGGCAGGCGGGCGCTTCCTGGTCGTCGTGCAGACCACCTCCACGTCGCTTCCCGCGGCGTGCAGCTTCGAGTTTTCCATCAGCGACGTGCCCTGCCAGTCGCACCCGGTGATTGAGGTCAGCCCGACCAGCCTGAGCAGCACGCTGCTCCAGGGTGAGCTCTTCACGCATACGCTGACCATCAGCAACCCGGCTCTGGCGGACCTGAACTGGCAGATCCTGATCTCCCCCACCCTGGTGGAAGGGTTTACTGATATCACATCCCTGCCGGGTCAGGATTGGGCGCTGATCAACCAGAGCAGCCCGCTGGGGGTAACCAACTGGTTCCAGGGGAACAGCAGCGTCTTCCCGGCGCATTTCGGCGCTCCGCACGCGTATATCGCCGCCAACTTTAATAATGCCTCCGGCCTGGGTACGATCAGCAACTGGCTGCTCTCACCCGAGCTGCCGCTGAACTCCTTCAGCCAGCTGGCTTTCTGGACACGAGGCCCAACAGGCAGCGCCTACCCGGACCGGATGGAAGTACGCATGAGCACCAACGGCAGCAGCACGGACGTCGGCCCGGATGCCAACAGCGTGGGCGATTTCACCGACCTGCTGCTCTCGATCAACCCCAGCCTGGCGACCGGTGGATATCCGCAATTCTGGTCGGGCTACGCGGTTACCCTGGGTGATATCGGGGCGCAATCCGGGCGGCTGGCGATGCGCTATTTCGTCACCGACGCGGGTCCCAGCGGCACGAACTCGGACTTTATCGGCATCGACTCGCTCGGTTATTCACTGGACGTGCCCTGGCTGAGCGCCGACCCGATCACAGGAACCACATCCAGCGAGACGGCATCGACGGTGCAGGTGGAATTCGATTCTACCGGGCTGGCTGCCGGAGTGTACACCAGCACGCTGAGACTCTACAGCAACGATCCCGGCACACCAGAGTTCACCGTGCCGCTGACCATAACCGTCGTGCCAACAGTGGACCTGACGTTGGGCAAGGGCGTATCTCCCGATCCGGTTTATACCGAAGATACGCTTACATATACGCTCAGCGTTGCCAACAACGGGCTCTCCCCCGCCACCGGCACAACCCTGACGGATACCCTGCCGCCCGAGGTCAGCTACCAGTCTGCCACCGCCAGCCAGGGCACCTGCGGTCACTCAGCCGGGACGGTCACCTGCGATCTGGGCGTCCTGGCGGTCGGCGGGAGTGCAACGGTCGAGATCCTGGTCGCTGCACCCTCCACACCCGGGACGATCAGCAACCAGGCCAGTGTCGCTGCGCTCGAGATCGACACGGATTTGGGGAACAATACGGCCGCAGTTACGAGCACCGTGCAGTACTGGATGCTGTACCTGCCGCTGGTGGAGAAAGAGTAACCGCGGCGGCCCTCAGACGAACAAAGGCACGAAATCCAGCCTGGAGAGATAGTCCTGCGGCTCGGCCTGCATTTTGCCGGGCATATCCTGCTCAAACCGGCTGGCTGCGTCCAGGTATTTGGGGAGCAGGTCGAGGTCGCCGACTGTAACCAGGAAGATGTCTGGAATCGCCAGCGCCCACCAGACCGCCATATCGATGTCAGCCTGGCGCTGCAGCGGCCGGTACCAGGTGGAGTGCGTATGGGGCTGACCCATCCAGGGCTGCATAGCGATGGCTTTGATGGTCTGCACGGCGATACCCCGCTCGCGGCAGGTATCCACTAAGGCGTTAAAGTTAGCGGCGTAGTACTCATGCTGCATGGTGATGTAGTTGCAAGGCAGCAGAACTGAGTCGAAGTCGAAGCGCTCCAGGCTGCGGCGATGGGTGGCGGCAACTTGCAGCCCATGACCGGTGACGCCGATGCCCCCGACCAGCCCAGCCTGGCGGGCTTCCAGCGCGGCTTCGATCACCCCGCCGGGACTGAGGGCGACATCCCAATCGATGGGATCGACCAGGTTGTGCAGCTGCCACAGGTCGAGGCGCTCTACCCCCAGGCGGTCGAGAGAGCGGTGCAGCTCTTCTTTGCCAGCCTGGGCGGTGCGCTGCCCGGTCTTGGTGGCCAAGAAGAAATGGTCGGGATAGCGTTTGAGCCAGGGCGCGATGCGCAGCTCGGCCTCGCCGTAGCCAGCTGCCACGTCAATATGGTTGACGCCGTATTCCAGCAGAAGATCCAGCGCGCGATCGGCCTCGGCCTGTGAGACATGGCTCAGAGCGGCGGCTCCGAACAGGATGCGCGTGCTGGCATGCCCCAGCCGTCCGAACGGCATTTTTGCGATGGTCATATCATGCCTCCATAATGATAAAGCGGATCATAGGTCACAGCTGGATTCCCTTCCAGCAACCTGACCAGTGGTTATTCTACTGCAATAATATCGCTCTTTGTGGGGTGAGGGCATATAGCGCGGCTTTGTGGGCGGATATTGAAGAATTTAACCACGAAGTCTCCAAGACACAAAAGCCATCTATCCTCGCTTGACAATCGATAATATTTTGCTACAATAATTATAGACTGACTAGTCGGTCTATAACCTGGAGGTGAAATGACACCCCGTCCAGATGTCAGCGAAGAACGCAAGGACCAGATCCTGGAGGCAGCCACCCGGGTGTTCACCCAACGCGGCTTCGATGAGGCGCGCATAGATGACATCGTCGCAGAGGCCGGTCTGAGCAAGGGGGCGCTCTACTGGTACTTTGAGAGCAAGGAAGCGCTGATCACCGCTATCGTCGACCGGGTCTTCGACTGGGAAAGCGCCCACATGCGGGAGATCATCGCCAGCGACGAGACCGCTCCCCGGAAGATGGAGGAGCTCATCGAGATCACCGTCCAGGACCTGGGTAAGATGAAGCCCCTGATGCCGATCCTGTTTGAGTTCTGGTCGCTCTCGCTGCGCAAAGAAAGCGTGAACCTGGTCATCAAGCGCTACTACCAGCGCTTCCTGGATCTGATCGAACCTGTCATACAGCAGGGCATCGCGGCCGGGGATTTCCGACCCATGGACGCAACCCGGGCGGCGATCACCTTTGGAGCCGTGTTCGAAGGCACCATGCTGATGTGGGCCTATTTCCCTGAGCTGGTCGATTTCGAAGAGCAGTTTAAAATCACCCTGGACATCCTGCTCCAGGGGTTGGCTGCAAAAGGTTGAACAACAGGAATTTACGGCGGGTAATCGTGCATATCTGAAAACATGGGAGGGAGTGCAATGGAAGCCTTAATCGTGATCGTCGCCATGGTGGTCGTAGGTCTGGTCATGGGCTTTGTCGCTGGATTGATCTGGAAAGAGGAGCGCCCGATCGGTGTCGCCGGAGACTATATTGCTTCTGTCATCACTGCGGTAATCGTCGGGTTGATGGGATGGTATCTGATACCTGCTCTGGGATTCAGCGACACGATTAAATACCTCAGCATCCTCTTCGAGCCGGCATTGAGCGCGCTGCTGGTGTTATGGATCATCCGCAAGGCAAAGCAGTAGACCGGACACCCCGGTGAACTATTCATTCTGCCGCTGGCAACATGCAGGCAAACGTAAAACCCCTGATGGCTGAAACCCACATCATCGAGACGGAAGGACTCAGCCGCGATTTCAAATCCACGCGGGCGGTCGACGCGCTGGACCTCGCCATCCAACCCGGCGAGCTTTTTGGCTTGGTCGGTCCGGATGGCGCGGGGAAGACCACCACGCTGCGCCTGCTGGCAGGGCTGCTCAACATTACCGAAGGCGCAGCATCCATCGCCGGATATGACCTAAAAAGCCAATCCGAAGCGATCAAATCGCATATCGGCTACATGGCACAGCAGTTCAGCCTGTACGCTGAGCTGACGGTGCTGGAGAACCTGCAGTTTTTCGCCGAGATATACGATGTCGATAAGGGCGTTCTTGCTGAACGCACGGATCACCTGCTAAAATTTGCCGGACTGACGGAATTTATCGACCGCCGCGCCGCCCATCTCTCAGGTGGGATGCAGAAAAAACTGGCCCTGGCATGCACACTGGTCCACCAGCCCGAGATTCTCCTGCTGGATGAGCCAACCACCGGCGTCGACCCCATCTCCCGCCGCCAATTCTGGAACATCCTGACCGACCTGCACCTGGCGGGCACCACTATCCTGGTCAGCACGCCTTATATGGATGAGGCCGACCGCTGCTCCCGGGTCGGGCTGATGTACGCAGGCAGGCTGGTGATCTGCGACACACCCAAAAGCATCCGCGGGCGCATTCAGGCCGAATTGGTCGAGCTCTTTCCGCAAGACTGGGAAGCTGCTCACGAGCTTATCCAAACCCTGCCGGGCGTGCTAGAGGTGCAGACCTATGGTGAATCCCTGCATATCCTGGTCGACTCAGGTGTAGAGCGGCTCCCACAGATCGAAAAAGCTCTGGCAGAACGTGAGCTCGTCTATCTAAGCGCGCGGGTCGCTCCAACCCGGATGGAAGAAGCCTTCATCTCCTTGATCCGTCAGATGGGTGAAGGACCCGGTTCGCGATGAAAGTGAATTCGATATCTCTCCGCCATATCCGGGCTGTCACCCGCAAAGAAACCAACCACATCATCCGGGACCGGACCACACTGTTTCTGGTCTTGTTCACGCCAACAGTGCTGCTGGTATTGATGGCTTACGCCCTCACGGTTGACATCCAGCACGTTGCACTGGCGGTGTTGGATTATGACCGCAGCCCAACTTCGCGAGCTTTTGTGCAGCAAATCACGGCTGGCGACGATCTGGATCTATACGCTCAGGTGAGCTCTCTCTCAGAAATTGAGCAGCTGCTCCTGCGCGGTGAGATCAAAGCCGCGCTGATCATCGACCCGGCGTTTTCGAAGGACCTGCTGGCAGTACGCGGCATGCCCCTGCAGATTATCATCGACGGGACCGAACCCGAAAGCGGGGGGTTCGCCGTGGAGCACATCGCTTCGCGAGCCGAGCAGTTCGTAGACCGGGCGTTAGCGGGCCAGATCCAGGCTTTGGGCGTTTCCATAGAATCCATCCAACCCATCGACTTACGCGTGCGCACCTGGTTCAATCCCGGTCTGAAACCGCGTGTGGACCTGATCCCGGGACTGATTTCCATCGTTCTAGGTTTCCCTGCCCTATCCGTAGCTTTGACATTTGCCCACGAACGCGAACACGGCACCCTGGAGCAGTTGATGGCTACCCCCATCGGGCGGGCAGAGCTGCTGGTGGGGAAGATGATCCCGTATATCGCGGTCGGCCTGGTCAATGTGATCGTCATACCTATCCTGGCGATGCTGTGGTTTGATATACCCTTTAACGGTAACTTCTTATTATTTATCTTCCTGTCTGCAATATTCTTATTCGCTATCCTGAGCATGGGTATCCTGATCGGGGTTTTCATGCGCACCCAGGCTGCCGCCCTGGCGCTGTCTTTCTTGTTGATATTTTTCCCCGGATTCTTCCTGACCGGGATATTTTTCCCTATCGCTGCCATGCCCGAAATCGTGCGCATGGAGGCGCTCGCCCTTCCAGGCACGCATTACGCTTTCATCACGCGCGGTGTGTTCCTGCCCGGGGTCGGGTTGGCTGTGCTGTGGCCTTATACGCTGATGCTCCTGGGATTAGGCCTGGCCTTTACCGCCGTGGCAGCGCTGTTCTTCCGCAAGAAACTGGCTTGATATGATGATGTTCAGACGGATCTGGTCTCTATCCATCAAAGAGTTCATCCACCTGCGCAGCGACTGGTGGCTGCCAGCATTCATGCTGATCGGCGGCGCGATGGAGCTGCTGCTCATTGGCTGGGCGACCTCGCGACCTATCACCAATTTACCCCTGATGGTGCTGGATCAAGACAAGAGTCCTGCCAGCCGCCGGCTGGTGATTGCCCTGGAAACCACTGGCACTTTTAGGATGGAAGAACAGGCCTATGAGATCCCTGCCATTGAGCAGGCTATCAATCGCGGCAAGGTCAACGCAGCCCTGATTATCCCGCCAGGTTATGCGGCTGAGCTGGCCTCCTCAACAGGCCAACCGAGTATATCGGTCATCCTTAACGGCGCTGAGAGCATCCCCGCCATCGAAGCGTTGCGCTCCATCGAGGGCATAACCAGGGATATTGGAAACAAGATCCTCATCCAGCGCTTGAACCTGGATCCTGAAGAATTTTCCGGTTTCGAGCCCAGTTTACGCGTCCGGTTTAACGAGGCCCTTAAAGAGGCGCTCTATACTACGCCAGCCGAACTCGGGCTGATGCTTGAGTTCACCGTTATGCTGTTCGCCGCTCTGGCGTTTTCCAGAGAGCGCGAACTGGGCACATTAGAACAGCTGCTGGTAATGCCATTCACCTCGCTGGAAATCATCATCGGCAAATCCATCCCCGTCATCATCATTGGTTACGTAGATTTTGTGCTGATGCTGGGTATGGTCAACCTGGCGTTCGGTGTTCCCATCCGGGGTTCTCTGCCCCTGATCCTGATCATCGCTTTCGGGTATATCCTGGTCGAATTGAGCAAAGGGATGGTGATATCGGTGTTCTCCAGGTCCCAGCACCAGGCATTCTTGCTCGTACTGCTGGTTGGCATGGTCGATTTCATGTTCACAGGTTATGCTGCTCCGGTAGAAGGCATGCCTATCATCGCCCGATTCTTTGCCAACTTCATCCCTGCCAACCACTGGCTGGCGATTTTACGCGGCGTCCTTATCAAGGGCGCCAACCTGTCCGTCATCTGGCCCCATATCCTGGCATTGGTGCTGCTGGGCATCGCCATCGGCACCGTCTCCTGGCGCTTTATTCGCCGGGCGCTGGATTAGGAAACCATCATGAGTAATGAGACAGCTCCTGCGATCAGCGCTCGTGGACTGACCAAACGGTTCGACGATTTCACTGCCGTAGACCAGGTGAGCTTCGACGTCCGGCGCGGTGAGATCTTCGGTTTTCTCGGACCCAATGGCTCAGGAAAGACGACCACCATCCGTATGATGCTCGGGCTGATGCGACCGAGCCAGGGCACAATACAGGTGCTGGGTCTGCCGGTAGATGGCGACAGCACCCAGATCCACCCCCGGGTAGGCTATATGTCTCAGCGTTTCAGCCTGTACAACGATCTGACCGTGTTCCAGAATTTACGGTTTTACGGAATGGCCTATGGATTGAGCGGCACGGATCTGAATGCTCGCATACAGGAGGCGTTGGAAAAGTCCGGACTGGTGGGGCAGGAGCGTACCAAAACGCGTGATCTCTCCGGCGGCTGGCGGCAGAGGTTAGCACTCAATGCCGCCATCCTGCACCGGCCCGAGATCCTCTTCTTGGATGAACCCACCATCGGTTTGGATGTAGTTGCTAAAGAACGAATCCGGCAGTTTATCACCCATATTAATCAAGAGCGCGGCACCACCATTCTATTGACCACCCATGATCTTTCAGATGTCGAAAAACTGTGCGACCGG
>JAQBDA010000273.1:0-8287 GCA_032124675.1 Chloroflexota bacterium | reverse complement strand
TCCACGGCCTGGAAGGGCATACCGACGATACCTGGGGGGTGGCTTTCGTCGATGACCGCACCGCCCTCTCAGGGTCCGATGACGGCAGCATGATCCTGTGGGACCTGGAAAACGGGACCGCCATCCAGCGTTACCTGGGGCATGCAGATGGGATCAAACGGATAGCCGTCAGCCCCGACAAACGCCTGGCCCTCTCCGCTTCGCGGGATAGGACCATGATCCTGTGGGACATCCAAGGCGGCGAGCCGCTGCGCCGCTACAGCGGGCATACCGACCAGCTGCAGCCGGTGGATTGGCATCCAAATGGGGGAGAAGCGCTCTCCGGAGGTTTTGATGGGCAGCTGATCCGCTGGCGCATCGACGCCGACCTGGAGAGCTTCAAGGCATGGCTGGAGCGGAACCGCTACATCCGCCCGCTGACCTGCGCGGAGCGCGACGCCTTCCATATATTGCCGCTGTGCGAGCGCGCCGACTCGCCCCCGGCGGCAGAAGGGGAGGATACGCCCGTGCCCCCACAAGGGAGTGGGGCGGCCCTCCCCCCGCCGCTTCCCACGCCGACGCCGCTTGCGAGTCCGCCGACCTCAACCGCTCTCACATCTGAAGCAGCCGGTGAAGCCGCCTGGGGCGTGAACCGCGGCGCTGTGCCTCCCGGCGGCGGGCAGGTATGGGAGTACCCCGGGAACGCCGGGGAGCAACTGTCCATGCGTGTCTCGGCCGACCAGCCCGCAAATATGATCTATGGAATCGAACGCCAGCGCGAGAATGGTCTGCTGGACCCGACCCTGAGCCTGTACGCGCCGGATGGGGGCCAGCTTGCCGAAACAGACGACATAGCAAACGGGTTCGCTACGGATATCTATCTTGAGTCGATCACCCTGCCGCAGAGCGGCGTCTACCGCATCGAAGTGCGCAGCTATCAGGACCAGACTGCCGGCGGCTACCGGCTGGTGCTCGCCGACCCGCGCCGGCTGGAATACAGACCCTCCCCGGATTTCGAAGGGGCGCTCACCGGGCTCACCCTCCACCCCGACGGGCACAGGCTGCTGGCAGCGCAGAGAGTGACAGAATACCCAGAGAAGGCAGAAACATCCGGAGCTGAGGTTTACAGCATCTGGGTGTGGGACCTGGGGAGCGGTGATGTGGTTCAGCAGTTGGAAGGTCATCAAGGGTGGATAAACGATCTGGACATCAGCCCGGATGGCCGGCTGGTGCTCAGCACAGACGCTGGGGGGACGGCGATCCTGTGGGATCTGGACTCAGGGGACGAAGTCAGCCGCTTCGAGAACTCGGGGTCTGTAATCATTTTCCACCCCGATGGACAGACTGCCCTGGGTTCTACGCTCGACGATAGCCTGGCTCTATGGGACCTGGCCAGCGGCGAAGTGATGCGCCGCTTCGAGGGGCATACCCTCCATGTCAACGACCTGCTCCTATCCCCGGATGGGGAGACCGTCTATTCGACATCCGGTGACAGCACGGTGCGCGCCTGGAGATTCGCCACCGGGGAAATGATCGCCACCTACCAGCCGTTAGCCGAGGAAGCGACCAACGCCCTGGCGATCAGCCCGGACGGCAGCCGGCTGCTGGTGGGAAATGATTATTTCTCTGCCTATTCTATGGGGTACCAGAGATTCATAACAGGTGCAAGGATCGCCGTGCTGGACACCGGTACCGGCGAGACGCTGATGGACCTGGAAGGGCACACCGGCGGGGTCAAATCGATCGATCTCAGCCCCGACGGGCGCTACGCGCTGTCCGGTTCAGATGACCGGACGCTGCGCTTATGGGATTTGAGCACGGGTGAGCAGCTGGCCCTTCTCACCGGGCATACATACGACGTCACGGGTGTCGCCTTCAGCCCGGACGGTTTGACCGCATACACTTCCAGCAGGGATGGCAGTTGGCGGGTCTGGGATTTGAGAGAGTATATTGGTGGCTGACGGCGGACCGTTGTTTGCAACGCCGCAGTCGGTGGTCGGCGGTCAATTACCCTTTTCCCTTTCCCTGGACGGCCTGTCCTGCGCAAATGCCCACACCGTGCGTACGGTCCCGTAACCCACCACCAATAAGACCAGCAGTTTGATGCCAGGCGTGGCAAGCGCGAAGATCAGGCCGAAGAGACCATAGAACAGCAGCGCCGCTCCCAGCATCATCAGCGTGAAGCGCCGCCAGCGTGGTACCCTCCACCACTCGCCGTTCTGGAAGGCGCGCTTGACCTGCCACATGCGGGCCTGGTCGTGGAATCCGGCGCGCAGGCTGATCCCGTAGAAGAAATGCTTCGACCAGCCACTTCTCCCATTTTCCGCGGGCATGCTCCCGGCAGCCTGGTCACGGCGTGAGTCGGGCACCCTGACCAGGAACTGGGTGAAAGCCAGCAGGAACACGCCGGCAGTCGTCATGCCAGCGGTCAGTACGATCAACGCCTGGTTGAGCCGCGGGTTGGCTGCCAGCACGTTCTGCACCGCCTGCAGGGGCGGCAGCAGCTCGCCCACCGCGATCACCGTCAGGGCTGCCAGCACCATGACCAGGGTTGCAGCCCATCTGGAAAGTATGCCTTTGAGGTCATCCGGCAGCATGATTCCATTATAGACTAAAAATGTCTGATATTGACCTGATAGTTCTGTCTTGCGTGTGTATCATACGCGTCGACGCAGACCGCCGACGGCGGCGGTCTGTCGTCTGCACTTCATCTCGTCGCAGCTCTCATACAAATCTGGTCTATCGCTAATTCCCCAACCCTTCTCCCTTGTCCCTTGTTCCTTATCCCCCAATATCTTACTCTCCATTGTATAATCCCCCCTGTAGCACAGGGAACCATTCGCGCCCCTGTCTCGTCTATAATTCGATCAGATCCTGCGGGCGCCGGAGGTCCGTGGGGTCTGAAATTTACGCCAGAAAATGTAGATACCAATCACGCCTCACGATTCTCGGGTCTCGATTCTCGATTTCCTCTCTTCCCAGGTATATTATGAAACCTCTCCTGCCTTCCCAAAAAACTAAATTCGCCCTGCGCACCATCCCCCTGCTGCTGGTCATCCTGTCGATGGCCTGCTCGCTGCCGGGTTTGTTTGGGCGCGGTGAGGCCACGCCCGTAGGTCAGGCGACTCTGCAGGCCTCGCCGCCGGTCAGCCTGCCGACCGCGCTGCCCACCCTGCCCATGCCGACGCCTCACCCGCAGCCGCCGGGCATTGTGGAGAGCAATCCCCCACCCGGTGCTGAGCTGCCGCTGGAGGGACCGCTGACCCTATATTTCAACCAGCCCATGCAGCGCACCTCGGTCGAAGCCGCACTCAGTCTGACACCCACCCAACCAGGCAGCTTCACCTGGCAGGATGACGCCACGCTCGTCTTCAGCCCCAGCCGGCCTCTCTCACCACAGAGCGAGCTCGTCCTGACCCTGGATACCGGCGCCAAAGCGACCAACGGTCTGGCTCTGCTCCAGCCGGTCAGCCTGCAGTACCGCACCGCCGGCTACCTGCACCTGGCGCAAGCTCTGCCCGAGCCCGGCGCCTACGATGTCGACCCCTCCTCTGCTGTGGTGGTGACGTTCAACCGTCCGGTGGTAGCGCTGGGCGGCGAGCCCGGTGAGGGTCCGGCCGCGTTCAGCATCGAGCCGCAGCCCCAGGGCAGGGGAGAGTGGATTAACACCAGCACGTACGCCTTCTATCCCGATCCACCGCTGGAAGGCGGGCGCACCTATAACATCCGTCTGAATGAAGACCTGCACAGCCTGGATGGCAGCCCGTTGGAGATCGTAGATGAGCCGCTGCGGCCGGCCAACGAGTGGTCTTTCATCACTGCCTCTCCGCGTGTTGCCGCCGTCTCGCCAATCCATGATGGAAGTGACATCTCGCTGGATGCTACATTCGTCATCACCTTCAACCAGTCGATGGACTCGCAGAGCGTGGCGGCTAATTTCAACCTTCTCCAGGATGGGAAACTCCCCGTTCCAGGGGTGACCACCTGGGACGAATACTTCACCCAGATGGAATACCAGCCTGATGACCTGCTGGTTCGCGACACCACTTACTCTCTCAGTCTGGGAGGGGGGGCACAGGCGCGCGGCGGTACGCCCCTGGATGCACCTATGGCCGTGGCTTATGTCACCGTTCCAGACCTGACGGTGGTCAGCAGCGACCCGGTTCCGAATGGCGTCAAGCAGCACTACCAGGCTGTCGTATTAACGCTCAGCACGCTCGTTGAAGAGGATGGTCTCGAGCGTTATATCAGCGTCGAGCCGGAAGTCCCTGACTTCTTCGTATCTTGGAATCCGTACGACCGCCAGATCTATGTCAGCGGCAACTATGCTCCGGGGGAGAGCTATACTGTGCGGCTGTCGCCCGAGCTGACTGATCTTTGGGGCGATAGCCTGGGGCGCGAGTACAGCCTGAGTTTCACCAACGACAATCTGCCGCCCGGGATCGTGTACACTTACCAATCCGAGTCGCTGTTCCTCACCACCCGGGATAATGGTTTCCCCCTACAGGTGACCAATCTGTCTACATTGAACCCGTCATTGGGGACTCTCCCGCTGCAGGATTTCATCAGCATGCTCAGCGGGGAGAACGGCTATGAGCTGCGCCGGAGCTACCGGTCCGGCGACGAGCGCAGCTGGCAGCAGCCGGTTGACGTGCCGCTCAACCAGACCCAGGCGGTGGAGGTTTTCGTCTCGCCAGACAAGTCCGCCCTGCCACCGGGAATTTACCACCTGCGTTTCAGGGACCTGCCGCCGGATGTGTACAGCGACCCGTACTTGCTGGTGGTCAGCGATATCCAGGTGACCTTCAAGATGGGTGCCACCGATGCCCTGGTCTGGGCAGTGGATGTGGATGGAGAGACGCCGCTGGCAGACCTGCCGGTGGCAGTGTATGACGGGAAAGGCACGGTGCTAACATCCGGAACAACCGACGAGCAGGGCCTGTTCTATGCTGACATCCCGGCGCTGGAAGACCCGTACGGCATCTTCTACGCCGTGGTTTCTCAGCCGGGACAGGACGATTTCGGTATGGCGCTCTCTTCCTGGTCGCAGGGCATCAATCCGTGGGAGTTCAACCTCAGGGGTGATATAAAGCCTCCGCAGCTGAAAGGCTATCTTTACACCGATCGCCCGATTTACCGTCCGGGCCAGACGGTGCATTTCCGTGGCGTACTGCGGCAAGCCTTCAACGGTCGCTACGATATGCCCGATATCAGCACTTTAACGATGATCCTGTACCAGGAATACTCGCAGGAGATCGCCCGCTTCGAATTACCGATCTCGGAGTTCGGTACCGTGCATGGTGAATACACCCTGCCGGAAAACGCCAGCCTTGGTACGTATCGCTTGGCAGGGGACCAATTCCCGGACAGCAATCCGATGGAGATCTATTTCCGTGTGACGGAGTACCGCAAGCCGGAGATCGATGTAAAGGTGGGGTTTGGTGCAGATGAGATCGTTGCTGGGGATGCACTGACTGCCAGCGTTCAAGCGGACTATTTCTTCGGCGCTCCGGCATCCGATGTACAGGTCGAATGGTCGTTGAGTTCTACCGCTCTATTCTTTGATCTGCCTGGCTACCAGGTGGGTGTGGATGACCTGCGATGGATGAGCTTTTATCCGTTCTTCTTTGGTCTTGGCAGATACATCGAGGGCGGGCAGGCCAGGACCGATGCACAGGGACGGCTGGTGCTGGAGCTTGACCCTGGTGAGATCGAGTCGCGCCAGCGTTATCTGCTGGAAGCAACAGTGATCGACGAGAGCGGGCAGCGCATCACTGCCCGGGATACCATCGACATCAACCCGGCTGATTACTATATCGGCGTCCGACCGGACGCATGGGTGGGTCGCGCTGGAGAGGAAGCCGGATTCGATGTGCTGGTGGTCGATTGGGAAGCCCAACCGGATGGCGCTCATGAGCTGGAAGCCGAATTCCAGAAGGTCGTTTGGGAGCGCCAGGACCCGCCCGCATCAGATTTCTATGGCGAAGTGAAATTCATACCCCGCTACACCCCGGTAGACAGCACCGAATTTAGCACAAATGAAGACGGGCAGGCACGTCTGAGCTTCACGCCGCCCGAGCCGGGCACATACCAGCTGGATGTCAGCGAGGGGGATGCCCATACCAGCCTGCTGCTGTGGGTTGGCGGTCCCGGGCAGGCAGCCTGGCCCAACCTGCCCAATGGGCGCTTGCGTCTTACCCCCGACGGGAGCGGGTACCAGCCTGGTGACACGGCACACGTATTCGTTCCCAATCCATTCGGGCAGAGCGCCCTGGGCTTGGTGACCGTCGAGCGGGGCAAAGTGCTGCGGCACGATGTCATCCAGCTCTCCGCAGACGGCGATACGCTGGAGATTCCGCTCACCGGTGAGGAAGCCCCCAATGTATATCTCTCGGTGACCTTGCTGGGCCAGACCCAGGATGGCAGACCGGATTTCCGCCAGGGCTACCTGAACCTGCCGGTGGAGCCGCTGGAGCAGACGTTCAACGTTCAGGTCGAGAGCCAGCCGCCCCAGACCGGCCCCGGCGAGGACGTCTCGCTGGAGATCCAGGTGAGCGACGCTACTGGTGCACCGGTGCAGGGCGAGTTCTCGCTCTCGGTTGTGGATAAAGCCCTGCTTGCCCTGGCAGATCCCAATGCTCCCGCTATCACCGAGGCATTCTACGGCGAGCAGTACCTGGGTATCCGCACCGGGCTGGCGCTGGCTGCCTACGCCTGGCGGGATCTCAGGCTTCCCGCCGGTGGGGGTGGTGGTGGAGGTGAGGAAGCCTCACCCTTCACCCGCCAGAGGTTTGAGGATATTGCTTATTGGAATGCTGAAATATTGACCGATTCCGAGGGCCGTGCCCAGGTCAGCCTGAGTTTGCCAGACAACCTGACTACATGGGAGCTGCTGGCGCGCGGCGTGACGGCTGATACCCGCGTCGGGGAGGAGAAATCTGAACTGCTGACGACTAAGGATCTACTGGTACGCCCGGTCGTGCCGCGCTTCCTGGTTGCCGGCGATCACGTCCAGCTGGCTGCTATCGTGCATAACAACACTGCCGGTGATCTGGAGGTCGATGTAGCCATCCAGGCCAGCGGGGTGACTCTGGACGAACCGGCTTCAGCCAGCCTGAAGGTTACTGTCCCCGCCGGAGGGCGCGAGCGTCTGGAATGGTGGGGGTGGGTGGAGAACGTCGAGGCCGCAGACCTGGTGTTCTCTGCCGCCTCGGGCGAGCTGGTTGATGCAGTCCGGCCTGCCAGTGGCAGACTGCCTGTGCTGCGCTACACCACTCCGCAGACGTTCAGGAGTGCCGGTCTGATGGAAGAGTCCGGTGAGCGGCTGGAGCTGCTCAGTTTACCGCGCTCTTTCGACCCATCGGGTGGTCAGTTCGATTTGGAGATTGCCCCCTCCCTGGCTGGCGCTATGTTCTCTGCCCTGGATGTGCTGGCGAATCCTGCATACCCCTCCACTGAGGAGACGCTTTCCAGCTTCCTGCCCAATCTTGAAACCTACCGCGTGCTGCAAGATTTTGGGGTGACCTCCCCGGACCTGCAAGCACGGCTGGATCTCACTCTGGATGCCGGGCTCAGCACCCTTTCAGCGATGCAGAACTCGGATGGCGGTTGGGGATGGTGGCCTACTAATGAGAGCGATCCCTATATCACTGCATACGTGCTGTTTGGCTTGAGCCGCGTCCGGGAAGCCGGGGCGGCCGTCGATGAGAACGTCCTCCAGCGCGCGGTCGATTATCTACAAGGAACGTTGTATACCCCCAATATGACCTCCGAAACCTGGCAGTTGGACCGGCTGGCATTCATCCAGTATGCCCTGGCATATGCAGGTGCCGGCGATCTCTCAGGGGCGCAGGCCTTGTATGAAGTGCGCGACCAGCTCAGCCCGTGGGCACAGGCGCTGCTGGCGCTGACTCTCGAGCAGCTCTCTCCAGGGAGTCAGGCAGCGCGCACGTTGTTCTCTGACCTGGAGTCGACTGCATTGCGCACTGCCAGCGGTGTGCATTGGGAGGAGAAAACGCCCGGCTGGCAAAATATGACCACACCCTTGTCGACCTCAGCAATGGTGGTTTATGCGTTGGCTCAGCGCGATCCCGGCACTCCGTTAATGGCAGATGCTGTGCGCTATCTCATGCTGCAGCGCGGACCGGACGGTGCCTGGGATAGTTCCTATGCTACTGCCTGGAGCCTGATGGCTTTGAGCCAGGTGATCAAAGGCACCGGTGAGCTGAGCGGCAGCTATGATTTCTCCGCCACGCTCAACAGCCTGCCGATTGCCAGCGGGCAGGCTGGTCTGGAAGCCGGGCCGGTG
>JAQBDA010000272.1:0-8865 GCA_032124675.1 Chloroflexota bacterium | reverse complement strand
GCCCCCCCAGATATAGGCAATTATGACGATGCCCACGACGATATTGACCCAGCGATTGATTCCGTACTTCAACACGCGAGACAGGATGATCATGGCAATGCCGAGTTGCCCCATGATCGCCCCGATCAACATCAATTGGGGAATGGATGCGCCAGCGCTGGTCGCGGTTCTTGCCACTTCTTCCGCCGCGCCGGGGATGGATAGTGAAAGGATGTCCGCTTTCAGCATGTTGATCATCACCATGATCCACAGGGTCGAGAGCAGGACTTTCGTATCGATCTTTTTCGTAGGGGTTGTGCTTTTATTCATCTTTTCTCCTTTATTTGAACGATATAGGTGAGTTTCATTGAGTTGCACTTGAATTGGTCGCCATCCAGTTACCGGGGGCTGAAATGGGCTGGAAATGGTATCAAAGGCAAATCTCCTTTCCAAGGTGCTACTATCCATTTACGATTTGACATCTGACTGATCCGACTGGCTGTTTTCAACAGGACAGACCGAGAGCAATGGCATGCCCAGATCACGCACTTTTTTGAGCAAGCCATGCAAGGCGGCCTGGTCAACTACCGGGCCAGTAAGAAGCGTGCTGCCATCCTCTTCCAGCGTGATGATCAGGCCATCAAACCAGTCTGTCCACTGAGAACCTAAATGGCCCTTGACCCTGATTTGATAGACTATGGGTTGACTTGTGTTCGTTTTTGGATTGAATTTGTTTCGCATATCTCTGTACCTTTTGTGGCCGGTCTTTCAGTCCGTGCCACTAGATTAGTGTACAGAGATAATATCCCCCAGACAGTGTTAACGAACAGACACTTAAGTGTTGGTTATAGGTGTTGTTTTTAGTTGTGGGGGTGTTGAGGAAATTTAAAGGCTAAATCAAACCCAACTCGTGGGCACGGGCGATAGCTTCGGTGCGACTTTGCACTTGCAGTTTGTCAAAGATTTTGCGGTTATGCCCTTTGATCGTGTCCAGAGCCAGGAAAAGCCGCTCGCCAATCTCTCGATTCGATAGCCCCTGGGCAATCAACTTTAGTATTTCTAACTCGCGTTGGCTTAACGCCTCGATTAGAGGCGCTGACTCGATCAAGCGCCTGGCGGGGGGCAGAGAAGTTTTATCTTCGCTTTTTTGCTTCTCGGCTTCAAATGCTGCCAGCAACTTGGCGACATAGTCCGGCATAACCCCATGCGAGGCTGTTTCGAGTAATAATTGGGCCATTGGGATACCTTCGTCCACAAAGAGACGGATGAAGCCCCCCGGCTCTGCCAGCGTCAGCGCCTCAACTAGCAATTCCGTGGCCTTGTCCATTTCGCTGTGTGCATACTGAGCGACCGCCTGTAACACGATTGCCTTGAGTCGTTCATCTGCCCAACCTTTTGCTTCCATTCTTTGGCGAAATGGTTCCAGCACTGCTAACGCGGCAGATGGGTCGTTCTGGGCGATGAGCACGCGTGCCTGGCTGAGGGGGAGTTCGTGTGCTTGAGCCAATTGTCCAGCAGCGGACAAATCGCCCTGTCGAAGCAAGACAAGCACTTGTGCAGCAGCTACCTCTGGTATCCGCTGCACAAAGTTATTCTGGCGCACGGACTGCTCGGTTTCCGCTAACATTGTGGCCGCCTCGGACACTTCGCCCCGGGCCAGTTTCAGGCGGGCCAGAAACACTTCGCAAATAATGAATCTGTCAATTGTGCGATCATACAGCCTCGCCTGTTGAAGACTCTGCTGCGCATGCATCTCAGCGGCATCCAGTTCGTCCCACTCGTAGTAGATGCGGGCCAGGCCAATATCCTCTTCGCTGGCATTCAGCTTTCCCTGCTCACTAAGCAGTTGCAAGGAGTGCCGATAGGTTTCGGCTGCCTGATAAAGCTGGTTTTCAGATTCCTGTAATTCACCCAAGCCGTTTGAAGTCAGAACAGTGTAGTAGATACTCCCGGATGCCAGTCTGATAGCCTCGGTATAGGCCTCGCGGGCCGCGGCACGTTTCCCCTGGAGCTTGTAAGCAAATCCCAGTGACCAAGTAGCCCTGCTGCGGAAATGCAGGTTGTCGGGGTGCAGGTATTCCAGGGCGCGGCCTGCCTGGATGATCGTAACTTCCGGATGGTACCGGATGTGGGCCAATGTGGCTCTTACGGCGGCAATTTGTCCGATCAGGTCGCTGGTCTTTTCATCCGGTTCAGCGCCTTGCAGGGTGGCAGATACAGCAGCCTCAGCCGCGTGAAGTTTTTCTTCGACACCAGTTGCCTGCCCAGACATTAGCGCTGACGTGGCAGATCTCACCCACAACCAGGGTCTGGCATCCATCACCGATCTTGGCAGTGCCTCCAGCCAATTCAGGGTTGTGGTTGCCACATCGCGAAAGTGCAAGGGCACCTTGCCTTCTGCCATTAATCGCTCGGCGCGTTCAATATCATTGGCAGCAGTCGCATGTTGAAAAGCTTCGATCATCAAGTCATTGTCTTCAAACCATACGCTGGCACGAATGTGGTATTCGGCTGGACCTGCCTCTTCATTTCCTAAAGATGCGCTTTGCTGCAACCGCTGGCGCAGCAATTCAGCAAATAGATGGTGATAGCGATACCAACGCCGTTCATTATCCAGAGGGACAATGAATAGGTTTATGTGTTCGAGACGTTCAAGGATTTCCTGCCCCGAAGTGGATGGGTCAAGCAGGACGGCGTCACAAAGCGAGCCACACATGCGGTCAAGGATAGAAGTGCGTAGGAGAAAAGCCTGGATGTTTTCGGGCTGACGCCCCAGGACTTCTTCCATCAAATAGTCCAGCACGAAATGGTGGCTGCCGGTGAAGGATTGGATGAACCCGGCGGTGTCTTTATGCCCCTGCATGGAAAGCGCGGCCAATTGCAAACCCGCAATCCAGCCTTCGGTGCGGGTTTCCAGCGCAGCGATCTCTTCCGCCGAGAGGTTCAGGCCCATCACCTGGTTGAGAAAATCGGCGGCTTCGGCGGGGGTGAAACGCAAATCAGCGGCGCGCAGTTCGCTCAATTGGCCCCGGACGCGTAACCGGGCCAGGGGCAGATGTGGATCCTCACGGGTAACGATGACCAGGTGCATCTGGGCTGGTAGGTGATCAAGCAGAAAGGTGAGGACTTCGTCAACGGATGTTGACACGCCAACCGGTTTGGAATCGATCACATGGAAGTCGTCCAGTACAAGTACGAAATTGTCCTGAACGGTGGCAATCTCATTGATTAGGGTTGTCAGAATCGATTCGATCGATGGCGGCTGGGGGGATTGGAGCGCACCCAGGAGCCCAGCGCCAATCTCTGCATTGATGGTCTGCGAAGCCGCAATGAAATAAGTCAGAAAGCGTGATGGGTCATTATCCCTTTCGTCCAACGACAGCCAGGCGACCGGTCGTCCGAAACCGGCGCACCATTCGCTGACCAGTGTGGTTTTACCAAAACCAGCAGATGCTGAGATAAGCATTAGCCTGCAGGACGAAGAGAGACACTCGTTCAACCGCTCGACCAGGCGCGGACGGAGAACAATTTTAGACCGAGGTGGGGGGACAAATAGCTTTGTGGCTAGAATTGTGGTAGCCATAAATCAATTATATAACAGGCTGTCTTCTTGCTCCGAAGAATTATAAATTCGCACTAATTACATCCATGCTAATGCGACCTAAAAGTTTGGATGGTAGAACGTTGGCAGATAGCTGATAACCTCAAAATTTGCAAGGAGGTGATTTTAATCTACTATTAGAACGGTAACATAGTTCGCACCAGTATTCGTGTCTATTTCCTCGCGGGGACCCTGCGCCCCGCATGGCGTCGCGCCCTCCCAGGGATTGTTCGCCCGGAGGATACACACATGAGACTTGCAGGCATCGAAAAAGGTGGTTTTTACCCGTATCCACCTCACATGGCGTTCGCAACACAGTTGCGCAGCTACAGATTCCTGGTTCATCCCATTCCCAGCCGGCACACGCGGCCGAATTCTCGACCCCTGCGCCGGAGAGGGCGAAATCGCCAGCCTCCTGGGCAAGCTGCTCAACTGCGAAACCTGGGGCTGCGAGCTGTTCCCCTACCGCGGTGAGAAAGCCGCTGCCCGCATGGACAAATGCCACAGCGCCGCCTGGGAGAGCTGTTCCCTGACCGACGAGTCGGTCACGCTACTTTGGTTAAACCCGCCGTATAATGACGACCGGCACGGAAGAGAAGCGGCTCGAGTTGGCTTTCCTGAAATCAACCACTTCCAAGCTGGTGCGCAGCGGTATTTTGGCATTTGTCATCCCCCAACACATCCTGCACCTGCCAGAGATCACCCGCTACCTGGCCAGCCAGTACGCGCGCCCTACCGTCATTAGGGTTTGCCCCTGATCCGGTCTACCCGCTGCTGCCTGCCCCACTGAAGGGCGCGGGCGGCAGGGTGATCACCTTTCGCCGGCTGGACTGGGCGCCCGACGACCTGGTGGAAGCCAGCCGCTGGGCAGGCGTACGCAAGACCCGCGCCTGGCAAGACCTGGTTCATCCGATCAATACTGATATCGCCTTCACGCCCACCATACCGCTCAAGAAAGGCCACCTGGCGATGCTGGTGGCCTCCGGCATGATGGCTATCCTATGCTGGTCAAGGTGGTGGATAAGGTTGTCCACCGAGATCCAGAAGACCCAGGTACAATCGTTGAGCGCTACCGCGATCGTTACGTCACGACCGTCGCTACGCTCTCCCAACACGGGCTGGAGCTGATCCAGGATGTGGATTCGCTGACACGTTTCATGCGCCAGTATGGCGACAAGATCGCTGCCCCTACCCTGGAGACTTACCAGCCGCTGTACGATCTAAAGCCTAAGGAAGCAGAACTGGCTTTCCTGGAACGACTGGGCAAAGCCCGGAAGGCGCTGCCCGGGCAACCCAGTCCCTGCGTTCCCCCACCATAATGCTTACTCCTAAGAAGCCTGCTATCAGGCTTATGCCAAACAATCCTTTCCAGGCGTTAGGTAGAAAGGTTCGATATTTTTGATCACGCGTGAGCCTTACCGTTGGAGAGATAAGCCTCTATCAGCTCATTCGGGTGATAGCCGCTGAACTCATCGCGCAGCCGCGCCACGTTCTGCTTCCAGTGAGGTTCGCTCAGAATCCGCTCCGCTGAGCGCTGGATGTCAACCGCCTTAGGGTTTTCGGTGCGTAGGTCGATACCCACTCCGAAGTAATCCACATGCGCGTTGACGTCGTTCTTGCCTTCCCGGATTCCGGCCGTCAGCAGCGGGACTCCTTTGCTGAGGCTCTGTAGAACGCTCCCATAGCCGCCATTGCAAATGAACAGGTCTGTGTGTTCGAGGATGAAGTCGAAGTCGACGAAATCCTCGATGATGATATTGTCCTGCGGATAGGTCTTCCGCAGCTCATCGGTCTTGGAGTAACCGGTAGCAACTACCAGCAGGGCGCCGGAATCCTTGAGAGCCTCCAGTGCCGGCACAATCAACTTGTATGGATCTTTGTTGTCAACGGTGCCCTGCGAGATGAGGATCACCGGCTTGTACTTGCCAAGCTTCTCCGGTTGGGAGAAGGTGCTCGTCATTGCCGTTTTGTACGGTAGCAGCGGGCCGACGAACTTAACCTTTGGGTTAGAGTCTCGCTGCGGATAGGCGAAACCCGGCACGCCGCTCTGGAAAAGGACGTCAGGACTGCGATAAGAGACATCGAATATCGAGCTCTCGATGGGCGCCAGTCCATGGGTAGCCAGCACACCGTTGTACATTCCCTTGCCTTCACTCATCACCATCCGCTCCATCATAGCCCGCATACCCTGGTGAACGAGCCTGCCGAGGGCGTTCTTGGCTGGCTTCAGACCGACGAAGTTTGGCGGAACATCCTTCGAGGCTTCCAACGAAGGCGCCACTCCAAACGCATAAACCCGTTTGCCCAGCTTCTCCTTGATGAGCTTCATCGCGTAAAAGGCAGCGTCGCAGAAGAGCACGTCGAAGGGGAACGAGGCGTCGATCGTCCGCACATCTTCGAAGAAATTTTCGGTGTTATCGACAAAGATGTGCGTGGTCTCGAAGCGGATGAGAGCCGGGCCGCGCAGCCTGGCGCGCTCTGGAAACAGCTCACCGATATTGTCCTGGTTGATCTCGGTGGCCTGCTGGAAGGGGAAGTGTGGGATGCCGAGACGTTCCAGTTTCGCGGCGTAGCTCGGTCCGGCGTACCAGCGGATGTCATGGCCTGCGGCCTTGAGGTGCATCGCAACGTCAGTAAGTGGGTTGAAGTGGCCATCGAATGGCATGGTGGCGAAAAGAATTTTCATCAGAGTATCTCCTTATATTTCCTTTAATTTAATATCTTGACGGTGGTGGGACGATTCCCAACTGTTGTAGAATGCTCATTTGATCCACCAGTGTCCAATCTTCGACGATCCTGTCGTTTGCGGTACGGCCGAAGATGATCCCCTGCATTTCGACCGGTCTGCCGGTGGGCGGGTTGCCCATGTAGGAACCCTTGTGCGTACCGCGCATCGTCCAGTGCGCCGCAAACTTTTCGCCCTCTTGGATTTCATCTTCGACGTTACAGTGAAGATCTGGGAAGGCAGCGCGAAACGTGACAATCAGCCATTTTAGACCAGCTGAGCCGTTCGGACCCCCGCCGAAGGCGTTATGGGCAAGATGGTCGGGGGATAATAATTCATCCACAATGGCCAGGTTGCCTTGGTTAAATGCCTCGTCAAAGACACGACGGATCGGTGAATGAGTCTGATTGGTTGCCATTTTTTCTCCGCAAATAAGTGTGATTTCAAATACGTGGCACAACCGCGTCTTCCATATGCGCCTTGATGCTTGCGAGGTTTTTTATTTCTCCGCGCTGAAAAGAACGCTGAAGGATCGGCGTGAGCAGCCGTAGAAACCCTTGGGGGATTAGATTCATCGTCACAGTCAGGCGGGTTCCGCTGCCCTGGTTAGTTACCTCGCCACGGAAAGCAACATCCATGCCCTTCCCGCTGGCGTAGACCTCCCAGTCGATCGGGCGTTTGATGTGAGTATATTCACAGGTCATGGGCGGACTACCCTTCCACAATGCCAGGAATTTTGTGCCGGTAACGATGGGAAGCGGCGTAAGGGCTTCTAGGGAGAGCAGCCCATCTGCATTCCATTTGAGTTCATTTTCGAGATCAGAACAGTAGTCGAAAACATCTTCGACCGACCGTTGAATCAATACTGAGTTCACGAGCTTAATTCCACTTTCTTTCTCATCCATTTCATTACTCCTATGCAGCCGATTGGTAATATTTTGTGATTTACGACACCGCTATTATGACAATATTGATAGCAATTGTCATCCGTATTTACACGGAGATACACACGTAAAATCAGGCTGCGTACCGGCCTATGTCACTAAATCTGGTAATCCGACTTACGGTTGCTGCTGATCACAAAATGAAAACGGCCGCACCTTGCGTGCAGCCGCTTATACCTGGGATATTGTGTAGTTAACGCGAATTCGGGTAAGATCCCCTGTCACTTCTATTGTCGATAACCCGAACTGACGTTAGTTATGAGGAAGTTTAGGTCAATCTCTGATCGATCGCCCAACGCATGACCTGGGCCCGGCTGGTCAATCCAAGCTTGGAAAAAATGTTGCTGACATGCGTCTCGACCGTGCGCTTGCTCAAGACCAGTTCAGTGGCGATCTCGCCGTTTGTCTTACCCTGACCGATTAGTGCGGCGACTTCGCGCTCTCGCCCGGTCAGGCCATCTTGTGTTTCCCCGGGTGTCAGAGCATTTCCTGGTTTGAGCGGAAGAGCTAGGGCATAGTCCACAGCCTGCTCCAGAGATATGGCGTTTCCAATCGTCAGCTCTGACTGGAACTCGGCATCCGTGAGCCTCGCCCGAGCCAGATCGAGATAGTGTTCATACTCCCTCCGGGTTGCCTTCCATTTCGATGCACAGGGCTGCCCGCTTATTGCACCGGCCGCGGCGAGCAGGCGCGTTCCGGAGGCAGATAGCCCATTCACGACTGCTGTGGCTGCTAAGCCGACCAGACATTCTACCATTCCAGCCTCGTTCCGGTGAGCCTGGCATATAGTCATACTTTCATTGAATAAAGTATAAGCCTTTTCGACATTCCCCCAATGCAACCAGGTAAATCCTAGATTGCCAAAAATCGAAGCCAGATCACGCTGTGCGCCAAGTTCACGCAACAGTGCCGCGCTGTTTTCGTAGGCGCTGGCTGCCTCGGTATAATTCTGCTCCAGCCGTGCCAGGTCCCCCAGGGCATTGTATATGTTCGCGATTTGGTGGGAATCGCCTTCCTGCCGAGACAGGGTTAGGCTCTCGTCTAACAGCTCCCGGGCTGCATCATAGTAACCCAACTGAATCGCATTTTCCCCCTGTATATATAGCGCCATTCTTAAATAGAACGAAGGTCCTGATTCTCGATATATTTGTATGGCTTGTTCACCGATCGTGAACGCGGTTTGATAGTCACCTGCTGCTTGAGCACCCGAAGCCAGGCCGCTCAGGGCGAAAGCAAGGAGCGGGTTTCCTTCATCACCGGCTGTTTCAGCCACTTCAACAGCTTCATGTCCATACGCTATGCTTTCTTGGGTATTGCCGTAGGCCATGGCCATAAATGACCCAAAGACAAGAGCATTCACCCGGACACTCAATGAAATTCTATTATCCACCAGGGCAAGCAGTCGTTGGTACCACGTCAGGCCTTCTTGTACATAACCGCGAATCTTCCAAAATTGGACAAGTGCGATGGCAATTCGCAGTCCCGCCTCAATCCGACCGCTTTCAATTGACCATATCATGGCGGCGCGCAGGTTCTCGTGCTCGCCTTCCAACCAGTTCAGCCACAGCTGCTGGTAGGCTTCGTTCAATTTCGGCGCTGCTTCTTCCGCCCGGGCG
>JAQBDA010000271.1:0-16818 GCA_032124675.1 Chloroflexota bacterium | reverse complement strand
CGCCACCCATATATACGATGGTTAGCGGCATCTGCGGATCAACCACGGCCTGCCGGGGAGGTATATTCCAGAGTCCTTCATCGATGTAATTGGGTAGCACCAGGATATTCGTATTCAATGAGTGGATGCGCTCGGCAAGCCTGGATGTGCTGACCGTCACTAAGTCTGCTTCTATAATGGCACGTAGTATTGGGAATAAACCACCCGCGTAGTGGTGGTTGATGCGGTCGGGGTGTTTCTCGGGCAGCTCCAGAAGCCAGTCATCCAGGTCGTACACAATCGGCTTTGATAACGCGCCCGCTGTTGAAAGGATCTGATCGTAATCTTGCAGGTGACTGGGGAAATCGCGCTGGATCAGTACCAGGTCAACCTGTGAGACGATTTCCAGGTCGGTCTGCCCTCCTGGGTTGCCCTGTATCGGAACGATCCTGGCCTTTTGCAGTGGTGTGACGAAGCGCAGCACAGCCAGGGCGTGATCCCAGGGGGCAGTGGTATAGACGACGGCTGATTTTATTGGGGGAGTATTGTGAGCTGCCAAAGTTTCGGGAATGGAGTCGAAATCGATCAGAGATCACCCGCTAATGCCAGGGCGAGCGCAGTTTCCCAATCTGGCAAGCGCAGGTTGAATGAATTGGCAAATAGATCGCAGTTCAGAGCCGAGTACAATGGTCGCTTAGCAGCTGTCGGGAACTCGGCGGTCTGGGCAGGTAAGACTTGTCTGGCGACCTGTTCTTCTCGCCTGGGGTCCAGGCTCAGTATCGTGCGAGCCCATTCAAAACGGCTGGTGTGCCCGCTGCCTGCCAGATGATATAAGCCGCGTCGCTCACTGATCCAGGCGGATGGGGCTGAGCCTGCGGCTGCCAGCAATTGAGCGGTTACTTCAGCCAGCATGCGCGCCCAGGTCGGCCCGCTCACCTGGTCGGCAACGACCCGCAGTGTCTCCTGCTGGCGCGACCACTGCAGCACCTTGGTGACAAAGCTGTCTCGCCGCAGGCTGTATACCCAGCTTGTGCGCAGTATTAAGTAAGCGCCATCAATCTCACTGATGGCATTTTCTCCCGCCAGCTTGCTCTGCCCGTATACCCCCAGTGGGTTCGGCCTGTCCGTCTCGCGATACGGCCGATCTACCTTGCCATCGAATACATAGTCGGTGGAGTAGTGGATCAGAGCCGCTCCCAGAGCATGGGCTTCTTCAGCCAGAATGCCGGGCGCAACGGCGTTTACCGCTCCGGCGATCTCGGGTTCCTGCTCTGCCTGGTCGACTGCTGTGTATGCGGAAGCGTTAACAATCACCTGCGGCTCAACCTGGCGGAGGGTATTGATGATCTGGTCTGCCCGGGTGAGGTCAATCTCGGGATAAACCAGACAGGTTAAGTCTCCCAGTGTGACCAGCGTGCGCTGAAGCTCCCAGCCCAGCTGCCCGTATTTTCCCAAAAGAAGGAGGCGAATAGGTTTACTGCCTGGCATCAAGAAAATTCCTCTTGCAGGATGCGCAGCATATATTTGCCGTATTCGTTGTTGTTCATCCTCTCCGCCAGGTAGCGGAACTGTTCTTTGTCGATGTATCCCATCCGCAGGGCGATCTCTTCGGGGCAGGAGATCATCATGCCCTGCCGGTCTTCTACTGCCTGGATGAAGTTAGCAGCCTGGAGCAGCGATTCGTGCGTACCGGCGTCCAGCCAGGCGATACCACGCCCCATTACGTCAACATGCAGCTTCCCATTTTCAAGGTACTTGCGGTTGAGATCGGTGATCTCTAATTCGCCGCGTGGGGATGGCTTCAGAGTCGAAGCATATGTATACACTTGATTATCATAGAAATACAGCCCCGGGACCGCGAAATGGGAGCGCGGGTTGGCCGGCTTCTCTTCGATGCTCACGGCGATTCCATCTTCGTCAAAATCCACGACACCATAACGCTGCGGGTCACGCACAGAGTAGGCGAAAATCAAGGCTCCATCTGTCAGTGCTGCTGCCGCACGCATTTTTTCCGGCAGGCTGGTGCCGTAGAAAATATTGTCACCCAAAATCAGGCACACCGGCTGGTCTTCCAGGAAGTCCGGATTGACCAGGAACGCGTCTGCCAGACCGCGCGGTTTGGCCTGCTCGGTATAAGTGAATTTCAGTCCCCATTGGCTGCCATCCTCCAGCAGCCATCGAAACGCAGGCAGAGCCTCGGGCGTGCTGATCACCAGGATGTCGCGTATCCCGGCCAGCATCAACATCGATAACGGGTAATACACCATAGGTTTATCGTAAACCGGCAGCAGCTGCTTGCTGATCGAAATGGTGAGTGGAAAGAGGCGGGTGCCGCGCCCGCCTGCCAGTATGATACCTTTCATGATTGTTTTCCCCTTTTTTGGTAATTTTGATCTAGCCAACCCTGGTAGGATTGCTGTTTGCGGATGGCATCGATCCAATGTGGGTGGTCAAGATACCATTGTACGGTTTTCAGCAGACCACTGGTCAGGGATTGGCTGGGCTGCCAATCCAGCTCCCTGCTGATCTTGCTAATATCGATGGCGTAGCGCCGGTCGTGCCCTGGACGGTCAACCACATGTTGGATGAGGGAGGCATGCGGTGCGTGGGGCGACTCCCCTTGCAGCTCGTCCAGGATGTCACACAGCGTTTGGATAATCTCAAGGTTAACGGGCTGGTTGTTGCCTCCAATATTATAGGTCTCTCCAGGAGTGCCGCGGCGGATCACCAGCCATATCGCTTCGCAGTGATCCTCGACGTACAGCCAGTCCCGGATCTGCTGACCATCGCCGTAGACCGGTAGTGGGCGACCATCTAACGCGTTGAGGATCATTAGCGGGACAAGTTTTTCCGGGAACTGGTATCCCCCGTAGTTGTTAGAGCAGTTGGTAATGCTCACCGGAAGCCCGTAGGTGTGGTGGTACGCCCGCACCAGGTGGTCGCTGGCAGCTTTAGAAGCCGCATAAGGAGAGTTCGGGGCGTAAGGTGTGGTCTCTGAAAATGGCGGGTCGTCGGGCAGCAATGAACCATACACCTCGTCCGTGGAGACATGGTGGAAGCGCACCAGGTCCAGTGGGAAAGCCTGCTGCTCTAGCCAGTACTTGCGTACTGCTTCGAGCAAGGTGAAGGTGCCAACGATATTGGTTTGAATAAACTGGTCGGGACCCAGTATCGAGCGATCGACGTGGGTCTCGGCAGCAAAATGTACAATGGTATCAATCTGGTATCCCTTGATGAGTTCGTCCAGCAATTGGCGATCACAGATATCGCCTTTGACAAAAATGTGGCGCTCGGGATCGGGCAGATCTTTCAAATTCTCAAGGCTCCCGGCGTATGTCAGAGCATCCAGATTGATGAGCCTGATATCTGGCTCAGCGCCAAGTAGATAATGAACGAAATTTGACCCGATGAACCCGGCTCCTCCGGTCACCAGTATTGAATTCATAGATTGTGTTCCTTTCATTCGTAAGTATCCGCTTCATGCAGGTTTTTGCCCAGCAGGTCTTTCGACGACAGGATGGGAGACCTGCCCTGTGGGATCGGCCAGGCGATTCCGATTTCGTCGTCGTTCCAGAGAAGCGTTCGTTCCCACTCGGGCGCGTAGTAATCAGTGGTTTTGTAAATGATCTCCGCCCACTCACTGATGACATAAAAACCATGGGCAAACCCCGGCGGTATCCACAACTGCAGCCTGTTATCTGCCGACAAATTTGCAGCATGCCACTTCCCAAAAGTAGAAGAGCTGCGGCGCAAATCGACGGCAACATCGAAGACCTCTCCCACGATTGTCCGCACGAGCTTGCCTTGTGCCTGGCGTATCTGGTAATGCAGGCCGCGCACAGTGTTTTGGCGTGATCCGGAATGGTTGTCCTGAACAAAACACTCTCCAATACCTGCTTCGCTGTAATACTGCTGGCGGTATGTCTCCATCAGGAAGCCGCGTTCATCGCTGAATACCCGCGGCTCGATCAGAAGGACATCCGCTATGCTGGTGGGTATTAACCGCATGTTTGAACGCTCCTGCGATTGAATATGGTTCGTGGAGATTGAATTGAGGCGGAAGAGTCCGAATCCCAAAGTCCGTAATTGTAATGGCTATTATGCGGTATTGACACTGGAACCATATCTTTGATAGGTGGTTATAATTTACCGGCAGGCGTAGAGGTTGATGTTCTCGGCATAGCCAGTCACATCGCTCTGAAAGTGTTTTTCGAGCAGGCAATGTTCACCGAAGTAGCCCTGCCTCAGAGTGCGTAGGTCACCTTTAACCAGCACCACATAATCCGGGGAATAGTTTTCAACCGTCCAGATGGCGGCACGGTCATAATTCTCGCTGCTGCCCAGCTGTTCGGCAACCTCTGGCTGCAGAAGACCGGCGAAATCCACCATCCGACGGTCGGCGTAATAACCAATAATACCAATCTCCAGGCTGCTGATCAATGAGTCCGAATGAGTGTTATTTCGGATCCACTCCCCTACCGTCCGGTAAGCTATGGCGCGAGAGTCAGAAGTTGTGCTCAGCTTGTGGACATCAAATGCTTGGGCAACGGTCAGGGTGGCAAGCAATATTCCGACCACCAGATAGGATGCCCTCTGGCGGAATGCTGATTGACGGGGTGAGACAGCGCGCTGGTTTGAGCTTTCTATTTTATTTGATTCGGAAATCGACTGAGATGAAGACTTAAAGTTAGCAACCTGCATGATGTGAGCTATAGCATCCAGTCCTAAGCCTACCAGGACAATATACCCGGGAACGAGAGGGGCATAATACCAGAAATAACGGGATACCCCAAGGAGCGAATACGAGATGAAGTAAAGCCCAGTCCAGGATAGGAGCAAAGCCCATTGAGAGGCCTTCCGAACCATCCAGTAAACACCGATAATGGCCAGGGCAGCCTCCAGCCAATACTGCCAGGAGCCTTTGTACCAGCCAATGATCCACAGGAACCCAGGGGCGAAAGTCTGACTGATTGCAAGTGTGCCTTGCTGCTGCTTGACGGCCAGGGTAACCGGGAGAAGGTAGCCAAAATACAGCCAGGCAAACAGGAACCACGGTGCCAGTAAACTACCGAAGATCAGGATAGCCTTCCAGGGAACAGGTCGACGGATACGAAGTAGAAAGTGAACTGCCAATAAGACCGCAACTAGGATACCGTCCGGGCGGGTGAGAGTCCCCAGGGCGGCAAGGACAGCAGCGGCGGAATAACGCTGGCGGGTATAATACGCAATGGCACCCAGACACAAGGCAATATAGAGCGGTGTCTCCGATCCAAACGTGATCAGGGGAAGGGTAAAAGTAGGATATAGGAACAGCCCAGCCCAACCCACCACCGGGGTTTTCCAGTTTCGACCAAGATCCCATATGAATATCCCCCCCACTGCGATGCTGATCGCGCTGATCAAGTTGGCCATCCTAGGAAGATCGGATGTAGCAAAATTGAGCAAGGCCAGCAGCATGGCAAAAAGCGGGGTAGTCGTGCTCAGGATGCGTTCGCCGGGGTTGTAGACAAAACCCAGGCCGCGTGCCAGGTTGTGAGCGTAGCGGTAAGTGATAAATGGATCGTCGTAGCCATTATTGGATAATAAGA
Organism: Chloroflexota bacterium; assembly: GCA_032124675.1. Classification (GTDB taxonomy): domain Bacteria; phylum Chloroflexota; class Anaerolineae; order Anaerolineales; family UBA4823; genus JAQBDA01. Next base: position 11,251 of record JAQBDA010000271.1, on the reverse strand, counting down.
TATATAAAATGAAAGACACCGTAGCCACATAAAGCATGAGCAATAATTTATAGAGCGAAGCCGGCAACTTAAACCCCGTGTTCATTTCTTGCGAATCACTTCTCACCCAACGGCCAGGTGGCTGAGACACTCCTGGGCAACCCAACGGTGTTTAAAGATTGGATATTAAATGCCTGCCTAAGAGTTTCAAGCCATTCGGGTAGGTAGGAGTTTCGGATACCGACCATCAACTGGCAATTCCCATCATCCAATTGATATGAGCTGTAATCTTGGGAATATCCCCACTTGTTCAAATAAGGAATATGGTTTACAACATCGCTGTGGAATAAAAACAAGGATGGGTTTTGTTGCATCACATATTGGTAATTGTGTTTCCCTAATGAATATGCCGCTTTTGGGATGACCCCATTGCGTGCAATAAATGGTTCAGTCAAACCAAACATATCCATTATTGGCACTTCGGGCAGTTGATAACCTATAGCACCGATTGCCTCTGGGGCAAGGAGGGTGTCTTTAGATAAATGTGACTGGAGCACAATGCCGACTTTTCTATAGCACATCTCCGTCGGCCAAATATTTGCTGCAAATAACTTGTTGGAGCGTATTGACCAGAGCGCAGAAACGTAAATTAACGCTGAAAGAGAAATCAGAAGCCATATGAGCCTGGGTCGCCAATACTCTCCTCCAAGCATTATGATTTTATGGATAGCCAAGCCAGCCAGTGCGACGAGTGGTGGCAAATATGGGGTTAACAACCTGGAGAACGGCATCCAATCACCGGCGTTGAGTAGTACAATTCCGATCCCAAAAAGCAATATTACTAGCGTGGTAAAGCCTTGATAATTATTCCGCTGCCATACATAACCCAATCCGCAGAACCCAGCGAGGATTAAAAACCATGAGGATTGAAACCAATCTTTGATGTATTTACTGCTGGATACCAATCGCGGCCAGAGGAACCCCCAATGTAAGGATGAAAAGCTGATCACTGATTTAGCCCGGGCACTGTTGGGAATGATATCGCCAAACAATCCGATCCGCCAGAAGGTGATCAGAATTAACCCAACCGACCACCATACTACAGGAATAAGTGTAATCCTGGAGCTATTAAATGGGCGAAAGATAACCAGTCCCATGGATAATAGAACCAATAACCCGACGGACTCGGGACGGGTTAGGAACAACAAAACGCCAACAATCCCCATTAGGTTAGCGGAAAAATGATTTGAAAAGCTGTTATCACAAGCAGCAAATAGAGTTATAAGCAAGAAGGCATACAGGCCTGTTTCAAGTCCCATCATGATCGATTGGTTAAAGTGCTGGTTGGTGATCATGAGAACGGATAACAATGCCACAACCGCGATGGAGATCGACCATCGAAAGAACAAGAAGTAAATTACTAAGATACAGCCTAAAATGCTCAGATAACCCAAAATCTTGGCGCCGATATCCAGGGGGATTCCAAAGTAATCCAGAATTGACAATAGTACTGTCCAGGACACGCTTGTAGTACCCTCTACAGGAAAACCCGGGTTAAAGGCGTATCCAAGGCCGCGACTTAGGTTGTGCGCGTAACGGAAGAAGATATAAGCATCGTCAATAATCCCGATCCAGTTCAAGGATATCAGCAGTCCCAGCAGCCCGCAAATAAGCAGGTAGAGGGAGAAATATTTTTTGATTTTCAGTGAGGGATTGGTAAGCAACTAGGGTTCCGTGTTAGCAGGATCTGCCGCCGTACGGTTGGGCGGGTCACTGCTCTTGCTACAGTCGAAGTGTACCGACAGGGAATGATGACCACCAAGAAGTGGAATCACCAGCCCACCCGGAGAGGGATGAACGCCGTCTTCTAAGGCAAAGCCATTTTCCCATATCACCCACCCATCCCTGGTGACCTCGAGTATCTGTTCCAAAAAGGGTACGGTAAGTACGCCGCTGGTCTCTTCGGCAGACGTAATGTCGATTAAACCCTGGTCGCACATCTGGCGTTCCCAAGCTACCTGCAGCAGCCCTGCGTCAACCGGTATGCTTCCGGCAGTATGAGATACGCCGCTGAAAGCCGGACTAACAGACCATCTGCCTGGCGATTCCCATTTCGCTCCCAGGACATAGGTGCTCAAAAACCAGGTCGGAGAGCCCCCCCATACGTGAGACAGGCTGGCGGTATAGTATTGGTCTGCATCGAATCGTTCCCACCAGGCTGTGGCACCGGAATCGAGCATGTAGCCGTAATACCTTTCGATGATCTCGACCCCTTCGGGAATGTGGTCGCTCCTTCCCAGAGCTTCCAGCACCCAGTACATACCGTAGATATCCAGATTGGGGTCCTGGGGGTCTGGCGAGAGCAGCTCGATCAATGCGCTGGCGACCTGATCGACCTGCTCTGGGGGCACAAGGTCATAAGCCAGCGCCCATGCCTGGGCATGGGGGGTAGGTGGATAGACTTCACCCTGGTAGATGTTGGTAGCATATCGATTTTCTGCCGGCAGGTACAGCAGTTCATTGACTTGCTGTCTGATCCCGTCTGATTTATTCTTCCAGTCTGCGGCGCGCTGTGCATCGTCTGCCTGATCAGCCAGGTATGCAGCATCCTGCAGCGTGCCGTAGTAAAGTGCATTGAGGGCAGTGGACATCCCATAGCGGCTGTACTGACCGAGCGGCTCAATATAGGCTGTCTGCGACCAGTGAGTCTGCGGCAAGTCCAGCAGGTCGGTGGCCTGGTTTTCATAAGCCCCCAGGTGGTCTATGAAACCCAGGAGGACCGGGTACATCTCTCTCAAGAATGGTCGATCCCCGGAGATTTGTATATACTCTGACAGGTTTGCTACCCAGAGCATGGCGTAATCCGTAATGTGCGTCCCATTGGTGTTTGGCGCTATGCCCGGTGATTCCGTAGAGTGAAAGGCATCCGCCATATATCTCAGGCCGCGCTTTAGCAGCAAGACATCACCCAGGGTGACGCGGTTAATGTGATCTGCTACACTCGCATCCCCCCACCATTGGCCGCGTTCCCGCCAGGGTGTATCCGTATAGCCGTCGAGCATATTGGGTGCCAGGGTGTCCATCCCGACCTGCCAGATTTGATCCAGCAAAGGGTCCGATGAATGGAAGCTGCCCATAACGGGCGCTGGATAGCGTTCTTCAATGACCTGGATGTCTTTGACCTTGACTGGACCAGCACCCCACACCGCGATCAGAATGTACCTGCCCCCGCGGGCGTCTATATTTTCAACCTTGCGGGTACCGCCATCTAGGATCCAGGAGTCCACCTGGTCCCACTCAGGGTGAAGCGTTCCAGGATATGGGAGCGGGCGTGGGGGACTACCTGCCAATCGCTCATCCCAACCGACATCGACCACCGTCCTGGCAGGACCTTCCATCTGGGCGTGAAACCTGCCGAGAACCGTCCTGCCCAGGTCCAGCACTGCATAGCCCGGAGGGTGGTTGAACTCAAGGTCCAGGCTGGCTCCGGTGGTGATTGCAACCCCACCGGTGCCGCTCACCAGGTCGGCCAGCAGGGTCCTGCGGCCGGCGTGCAACCCCTGGGAGAAGGGCAAATTAGCGTACTGAAAATCACCCGCAGGGACGCCGAAGGTCATCCCCCGGGGTGGGATGCCTTCGAAGGAGAGCGAATGATTGCCTTGGGAAAGGGGAACCTCGGCAGCATACAGATCAGGGCGGTCTGGATCGACGGCATCCCAGGTGAGCGTGGCGCCATCCAGCCGTATAACCGCGGCTGTTTCGCCTGGGATCGCCAGCGCCCTGATGGTGAATATCGCTGGCACAAGATTAGAAAACTCTATATCGAATGGATCTGGGAATGGCGGGATGATTTCTCCCACCAAGTATCCTGGCGATAGCTGACCTGCATCAATGACCGTGGCAGACCGCGGCAGGTCTACCAGGTGGGGGATCGAGCGAGCCTGATAGGAAGGTTGGGGGATGCTGACGGGCATCGCGGCTGTTTCGTCTGGGGTCGCCAGTGCCCTGATGGTGAATGTCATCGGTATAAGGCTAGAAAATACTAGGTCGAAGGGATCAGGGAACGGCGGGATGATTTCTCCCATCAGATATCTGGGGGATAACTGACCCGCGTCAATGACCGCGGCAGATCGCGACAGGTCTGCCAGGTGGGGGATCGACCGAGCCGGATAGGCAGGTTGGGTTATGTTGACTGGCACAGCAGAGGTCCAGGCTGTATCGTCGAAGCCGGGTTGGTTCCAAGCGATTGGCAATTTTTCCAGGTCCAGCAGCTCGGTGGGCCCGATCAAACTCCACGAGTGGACCGGGGCGGCGTCCCCTTGCCAGGCGCCGGATTGCTGGCAATACCATTCCGAGCCGGTGCGTGCTGATACCGCAACCTTACCGACGCTCTCTCCCTGAATGTGACCGATCAGGTGCGGTACTGTCGATTCCGAGCGTCGGTAGTTAGGCGCCCACTGTGCCCGCACTGCCAGGAGATGATCCCCTGGATGAAGAGACCCCAAATTGTAGACATCATACTCATGCAGGGTGTTGGAAAATCGGGCCGGTCCGCGGCCAATCTGAACACCGTCGAGCCAGACCTGGTAGCGTGTATCAGCGAAGAGGTGCAGTTCAGCGTCTGCCAGGCTCTTCTTCAGGGTGAATTCACGGCGGCAGAGCACGATTTCGTGAGCTGCGGGGGATGTGTTGTGTGCCCAGATAGCCACATCCTGCCAGATGTGATCCGGGTTGAATACCTGGGGGAGATACAGGCTTGAGCCAGGCTGTGAGTCGTTGGAGGCTGGTTGAAGGCTGTCAGTTGTCTGAGCGCTGCGGGAATCGAACGCTGAACCGTTCTGCGCTCCAGCCGTCGCTGCATATGGAGGACTCTGGATCGAAAAGGTGATGACCAGCAGCGATACGACAGCTATCCTGCACAAACGGATTACCCGCGTGAACGTAGAATAATAAGATTCCCATCCCAAGGTGGCGTGAAACATCTTTATGGATAGCGGACGAAATAAATAGGGTTGATACCGACCTCTAGTAGATGATCCGAACCAATTTGCGGGGGTGGTTGGTTTTGGTCGTAGATTAATAAATCATCCCGGTTTACGGCACGGATAAACTTATTCCAGGAGGTAAAAAAAAATAGCGTATTGGGAGAAGAGGACCAGTACTCCCCGCACCAGGCGCGCCAGGCCTGAATTGAGGATGGGGATTTTAGCTGCTGTGACTGTCATTGACCGGAGATGGTGGCTGGAGGCCCACTATCGTAGTAACGACCCCTATCCTTTTCGAGGGTTGAATAGGGAAAATACTCGCCGGGTTGCGCGCAGGAGCTTGCCCGGCATGCTGTTCCGGTAGGTGGCTATCTGGGCAGTCAGGGTAGCGATATATTCTTCTTTTTCAAGCAGGGTTGCCTGGAGTTGCTGCGCCCGGAGCCTAGCCTGGCTTAGATCGTCCTGCACACTCTGTTGCCAGGATTGGGTCTGTTGGTACAAATCGATAAATAACTTGGTCGGGATGCTGCTAACCGGAACATGCTGTCTTGCCCTTGACAGGATTTGTCCATAGACCTCATTCCACCTGAAGGCATTGTTCGAAAGCAGCCAATCTTGTCGCAGGGTCTGTAAGGCAGCCAACCCTATCTGGCGGCGCAAAGATTTATCTTCAATGAGTTTGACCAGGGTATATTTCCACTCATCGGGTGTCTTAACCAGAAAACCATTTGCACCATGAATGACCTGCTCCTGGAAAGGAAGGGTATCGCTGTAAACGCCGGGCAAGCTCAATGCGCTGGCTTCCTGGAATTTGGTTGAGCCCTTGGATCGATTAAACAGGATATCTCGTTCAGGAGCAATCATGACGTCGAAATTTTGTTCGCGGACGAATCGGGTGTAGTCAGGATAATTGAACTGAAAAGGAATCCACTCAACGTTGGGCAGATCCTGGAGGATAGAGAATGGCCCAATCCCTACCAGCTTAAGCGCGAGCCGATCTTTATAACTTTGAAGCAGCTCAACCAGGACCGGGATGATCAAGTCGAAATCTGGGGCATGAGAGTCCCCGCCCATGTAGCCGATCGTTACAACACCATCATCCACTTCTTCTACCCTGGGAGTGAGGTCCCAGATCTCATCATCTGTGTAGTTGGGCAGCGCCCAGACGTTTGGATTGACCGGGCGGATGACATCTGCCAGTGTGGCTGAGACAGCCGTTACCCCATCTGCTTCCAGGATACAGGACAGCATCGGGAAGAGCGATCCGGCATAATAATGGCTCAATCGGTCTGGATGGTTGGAGGGCAGCCCCAACAGGTGGTCATCGATATCGAAAATGACCGGCTTGTATTGAGCACGCGCCTGTGAAAGAATGCGCTCATAAGCCTTCTGGTGGCGCGGGAAATCCCGATATATAAGGACCAGATCGGCCTCAGAAACCTTATCTGCATAGATCTTATCCTGCTGCGTGCCCTGGATAAGCTCGATCCCCGCATATTTGTACGGGCTGACCAGCCGCAGTATTGACAGGGCATGGTCCCAGGGAGCTGGGGTATAAGCGACGACTTTTATTTGGCTCATGAGACCTCCTGCACAATCATTACCGCTGGTTCCAGAACTGGCGGATGGGGAATGAGCATACCGTTATGCTGCCAAAGCAGGGTTTTGGCGAGATCAGAGCCGGTATGCCGCTGTTGGGAAGAGTGCTGCAAAACCGGCTCTGATTCAATTGCGGAGAACGCTTGACTGAAATGATCTGCGATCTTCGAGTTGATCTACTGGGAATAGGTGATATAGATCGGCTCGAAACCAACCTGCAGCGAATAATAGTCCGAGCCGATCTGGAGGGGAGGATTTAAATGGTCGTACAGAACGTTTCCGTAGCGGTCGGTTACTTCTATAAAGCTGCTGATCGGGACGATAATATCCAGTATTTCGTCATCTTTTGCCCACAAAACGTGAACTCGATGCGAGTTGCCACGAAACGCATATGCCTCTACCCCCGGTCCATAGTTCATTACGTACAGGTAGCGTGAGTATTGCAGTTTCTGAGAGAGGTACTGATAAGCATAGTACACTTTTCTGGGCTGCTGAGATGCGTCAAGTAAACCGGCATTGCGCCATCCGGGACCGTTGAGCGTGTACCAGACTAGACCGCTGATGTTCTCGCTCAGACCGCGGATGAAGTAGCGTACCAGGTGGGTGGCCTGGGACTCGTAGAAGCGATCGTCCGGCGCTTCGCAGAACGGGTGGTTGCTTGAACAGCCAAAGCCGGATTCGTTCATGACAACCGGTTTATCAACGCCATAGTCAGCCATGTGATCGCGGAGATAGCGAGCTTTGCCTACTACTCCACCCACATCTCCCCATAGCCCATATATGTCATAATCATACCTGGTTCCGGTAGGGTCTGTATAATCAAAATAATGTGCATACCGGTGATAAGCGACGACGTCGAAATAGGGGGCTGCGCCCGCTTGCAGTACACCCTTGAAGAAACGCTCGGGATAACCGTCCTTTTTGGGATCGAGAGATTTCGGTTTGTCCAACAGCAGGCCCCCGATCCAGACCCGAGCCTGCGAATCAGCCTGCCGGATAGCAGGTGCTACCGCCATCAGCATCTTGCCGTAATGTAGGCCACCGAAGTAGTCCTCATCATCGATATCTCCCCAGCATCCGAAGAGGTGGTCGCGCGGCACCGTAGTCGGGTCAACATCCGGCTCGTTGCCCAGCTCCCAGTCGTGCACATTGAACTCGTCGGTAGAGTACCACTCTACAAGCTGCTGAAGAAAAGTTGCAAAGTCGCCGAAATAGATTTCATTGATGGGCCCACAGGAAGTCAACTGCCCATCCCCGTCGAGCGCTTTTGCCGGGTCTAAAGCCCAATACGGGGAATCTTTGACCATCACCAGCGGGCGGATGCCGTTTTGCTTCAACCCGCGCAGCTCATTTTCAAATGTTGCCAGGAGGCCCCTGTTGATGAGGCTTCCCGGAGCAGGCTGCAGTTCCCGCCATGAAATCTCGATGCTCATGCGCGCTATACCGACCTGCAGATTTGCCGCACGCTGCAGCAAGGTGTTGGATTCGAGTAGCGGCTGAGTTGCTTCGACTCCAAAGGGCGATTCCCAGGGATAATCCTGGCTGAGCTGGGGAATGTACACGCTGTATGTGTCCTGGATGTCCGCGCTGGATATTTCAAGATTGTCCGGACCGCTAGGCGATGTTGGTTGATCTGATTGGGCAAAGGATGCCAGGTTGACTGACCCAAGATTCGCCAACAGAATGATCAATACAATCATCAATTGCAATAATTGCTTTTTGTTGGTTAAAAACTGCACGTTTAACTCCTGGAGCGATCTAAATTAACTGTACAAAAAACGCTGAAACAGGTTTGGTATCCCCCAACTGACAACAATACTTTTTGTCTCATTCATTCGCAAACCGTGAAGTATTTTGCCACAATCACATTGGCATGTCAAGCATTGCGGTATCTGGCCTACTGACCTGTAAGCAGCTCAAAAAGATATCTTCTCTCTCAGCCAGAGCCGTGTCCGTAAAGGCAGCCAGCCGTATAGCAGCGGCCGTATTTTGGCTTTGAAGACCAGCCAGGAGAACCAGCTGCCTCCTTCACGGCGGTGAACGCGCAGCATCTCAGGCCAGCAGCGGTCATCAGCAACCAGCGATTTGCCGCCACTGTGCAGGCGGAAATTAGCCCACAGCCGGGGATGGTAGTCAAGAGGCGTGCGGCGTGCCAGGCGCACCCAAAGGTCGTAATCCATGGCGAAATAAAAGTTGGGGTCCAGCGGACCAACCTGGCGCCACAGGCTGGCACGGAAGAAGGAAGCCTGCTGGGGGATGTGCACGTAACCGCGCCGTAGACGGCGGTAGTCTGTCTGGGCAGCGGGGAACTGCCCGATGACCTGACCTGTTTCATCGATCAGGTTGGCATCGCCATAGACCATGCCTGCCTGTGGATTGGATTGCAAGTATTCAACTGCTCCCTTCACTGCTCCTGGTAGATAGGTGTCATCCGAGTTCAGCCAGGCGAGGATATCTCCATTGGCACGGGCAAAACCCTTGTTGATGGCGTCCGTCTGCCCTTTATCTGGCTCTGAGACCCACCAGGCCAGTCGGTCTGCGTGGCGCTGGATGATCTCCAGGCTGCCATCGGTTGAGCTGCCGTCGACGATGATATATTCAAGGCGGGGGTAGTCCTGCTCCAGCACGGAATGGATCGTTTGCTCCAGGAAGCGAGCCTGGTTGAATGAAGGAGTGACGATAGATACCAGCGGTAGCTTTATATCAGCGGAGCTGTTCAAGACTCAGTTCCATGAGAGCGCAGGGTAATAATAAGACGCAGTCTCGCCGGTGATCTCCTGGATGCGCTCGATCTCCGCTCCGGTCAGCCGGTCTTTCCAGTGCGACAGGTTTGCCAGGCTGTCCAGCTGGTAGGCATGGATGGAATCCTTTGACAGTTCTTCGGGATTGGTGGGACTGCTCGAATCCCGCACCGCCTGCTGCGCCTCGGCATTGTATGCCAGACCGAGCTGCTCGTATAAGGTGCGATATCCATCCATTGGGTCCAACGAGAGGTCCTCGTGATGCACGGTGATGAAATCTGGGAATTTTCCCTCGAAACCGGCCACGATCTGGTAAATGATCTTCCACAGCAGACCGGCCTGGGCGATGATATCCACAGGGGATACAGTCTCGATCGCGGACCGGAATGGTTCAAGCAAGTGTTTCATGAGCAGGGGCTGTTCCAGCAGGTCCTTGAACTCGAACGGCCATTCCAAGCGCTTGAGACTGCTGACAAAAGCAGCCGGATGGCGCACGGTAATCACCACCTGGCACCCCAGCCGCTCGGCAAACCAGGGTGCAGAAAACACAGCGAAGGGGTCTTTCAGCAATGGTCGTTTCTTGCCCAGTTTGCCTGCAATGAAGGTCGTCCAATCGCGTCCCATCCGCAAGGCATCCTTGCGGGACTGCAGGGCGCGCAATTCGTCCGGGGCATGGTATTGGAAGGCCAGCGTCTGCTGGAAGGCAGGCAGATAATCTGCCTCGTTCTCAGCGCAGATGTAGGTGTACCAGTGGCGGATCGGAGCGCTGAAGACACCCGGCCGGTGCAGGACGTTCAGGGGTTCGCTGATATAGGCTGCCTCGCCTCCAGCAGACAGCATTTTCCCAACCCAGGTTGTCCCGGTGCGGTGCGCGCCGGTGACCAGGATTGGACTTGTGATTCTCGGAGTACTGTTGGGGTGATCCCCGGCATGTTCCCGGTGGGAGTTCATTGATCCTGCCGGGCTGTGGAGGGTTTATCCGGTTGAACCATCCGGGATTTTGAAGGTCTTCGCAGACGGTAGTACCAGGCAGCCAATCCTTTTCCTCCCACCAGACTCAATGCAGCATAGAGCATGCGGTGCCAGTGTTGCAGCGTAAAACGGGGGTTCAACAGCAGGGCGCGGCGGTAGCCTTTTAAGGCTTGAGCGGGAAGGTCGCCATCCAGCAGATAGCGGGCGTTGAGGCGGTGTGCGCCGGCTTCGATGCGGCTGCGGTGGGAGGCGACGATGGGTGCCAGGTCCGGTTGAGCGCTCATCCAACTCAGGATGCGGAACGCATCTTCTCCGAATCCGGCTGCCTGGGCGACATTCTTGGCTTCCGGATGCTGGCGAGCAGCAGCCATGGAGGCAGGGACATACAGGAATGGAGCCAGCGTGGCAAGCCTGATCCACAAATGGTGGTCGAGCAGATAATGGTAGCTGGCATCCAGCATGCCCGCCGCCTCGACCGCCGAGCGGCGCATGAAGACCGCCGGCTGGCAGATGATGCGAAATGCCATCAGGTCCAGCAAGGCGTATGGTCCGAATTTGAGCTTGCCGAGCAGGTTTCCACGGGCGTCGATCGTGATGGCGTCCCCGAAAACGAACGCCAGCCGCGGGTCAGCTTGCATCACAGAAACTGCCCGGGCTGCTGCTCCTGACAGGTAAACGTCGTCTGAATTAATCCAGGCCACGATCTCCCCTGTCGCCCGGGAGAGCCCTTTGTTGATCGCGTCTGCCTGACCGGAATCGGGTTCCGATACCCACCAGGAAATCCGATGCTGGTATCTGTGAATGATGTCCAGGCTGCCATCGGTGGAACCCCCATCCACCACGATATATTCCAGCCCGGGGAAGCCCTGCCCCAACACAGACTGGATGGTCGCTTCCAAGTAGGCAGCCTGGTTGAAAGAGGGGGTGATGACAGATATCAGCGCCATTTGTCTGGGTAAATAGAGCCTATAGTCA
>JAQBDA010000270.1:0-20230 GCA_032124675.1 Chloroflexota bacterium | reverse complement strand
CGGGGTTGCCCAGAAACAGAACGATCAGCATGGTGACGAAAGCCAGCAAGGTGGCTACGATCATAACCATCTGTAAACGGACATAGTTCTTGAACCCGGACGCCAGGATAAGCAGCGCCACCAGCGCGTTAAGGATGCTGACGATGACGATGCCCGTGGATGTCGTGAACCAGATGCCAAGAGAGGAGAGGGATGCGCTTCCCGTCGTAGCACCCAGCCCCAGGAAGAGCGGCGCAAACCCCAGATAGGAGAGCAGCCAGCCTGAGAGGGCTACCCACTGCAGAATCCAGATCACGTAGCCGGACATCACCACGGTAAATGCGACACCGCCACCAAAAACACGGCTCTGGAAGACATAATCACCTCCAGAGCGCGGCAGGGCAGTTGACAGCCAGACATAAACGAATGCGATCGGTATTTCAATGATCATTGCCAGCAGGATACCCCATACCAGCTTGCCTCCGGGTAATGCACCAGGAGCCCACAAGTAGGTCCATGGGAATATTAAACCCATCGTAAGGACATTGTAGATAAACGCCGAGAAAGGAGACATCACCCGGACAAGTCCGGACGCTTTGCGGGTGAAGATCTCGGGTTTAGCAGTTGTTGTTGCCATTTCGTTCCTCCTCAGAATAGGACACAGGATTGTGCAGCACACAAAGATGCAGGTTGTCTATGCAGATCATAATCATTCGGTTTGCAACGCAACGATGTTCTACGTCTGTGCTGGTCAGGTGCTCCCCGAAGGTGGGGTGGCGCACTTTTACAGGATGAAAATGGCGTCTTATTGTTCCTGAAAACCTCCTTTTCTGGGTGACGGGATATTGAAGCTAACCGCTGGTCATTTGATAACTTTCAATCTTTCCGTCTGAAAAATTAATCAGGCAGCCGCGCAGGAATCCTTCTCCATACTCGCTGCCTGGATTGACACATGTCGTCCGGCCGATCTTGATCGCGCCCTGGGATTCGTGGATATGCCCATGCAGCCCGAGCATCGGCTGAAACTTTTCGATTGCGTTCCGGACAGAGGTGCTTCCAGCCCCATGCATGACTTGCTGTCCAGCTCTAACGATCGGTTCCGGCGGGTCTTTGCTCCAGTCCAGCATCGGGCAGGTATCCAGGGTCGAGTCCTTGGGCGGGTCGTGGAAGTTGAAGATGCAGTTGTTCATGTCGGTCACTTTGGAAGCCATATCTGCGATCATCCCACCCAGTTCTTCGTCAGTGATCTCGCGTGGGGTCTTCCATGGAGTTGGCGTGCTGAAACCAACACTGATCATGGTATGGTCATCATCGACATTGACCAACATGTTTTCGCAGCCAAAGAAAGATTCAGTGTCCGTGCGGTTGATGGCGTCGAGCACATCCGGATCATCGTCATTGCCCCCGGTCACAAAGCATTTGATCCCGGTCCCTTTCAGACGTTCCTCGGCTAATTCGACCCACGACTCCAGGCGCTGACGTGCAAGCTGGTGGAACAGCCTGTCCACAGCCTCAGGGTCTTCAGACAGGGCTCGGAATTCATCCTCATCCATCACCATATAATAAAATCCCAACAGACCCAGCCGGTCATACAGGGATTGCAGATCTGCTTCGCTCTCGTAGTGTTCTGTCTGCCCTTGCAGTGTGGCACGGAAGTGTCCATTCTTTTCTTTTATCACCGGGACGAGCAGCTTACCGGTGATATCCCCACCCATCACGATCACATTGGCGTTATAGAATTTCCCGGCATTGACAAACTTGCGATAAGTGCGTTCAGAGCCGTGGATATCCGTTGCATAAAATAATCGCGTAGATGCTTTTTTGGACTTCTTGAATAAGAAAGACATTCAGTGGCCTCCGTCCTATGGGAATTAACACGCAATGTGAACATTCGGCGCGTTGGTAGGGCATTTTGTTTATGAACAGGTTGTCATTGATTGTTCTCGCTGGCTACGATTAACTGTATTTCACGCGCTGCCAGAGCAGCAAGGGAATTTTGGTCCAGGCCGCTGTCAGTAATCAAGGTGTGGATCAGGTGGAGGGGAGCAACCTCAAAATTTGAAACCACCCCCCATTTGCTGTGGTCGGCGAGGATATATACTGGTCCCTGGGTGCGTTCTACCATCCGGTGAACCACTTCAGCCTCGGCGTTCGATGGCACGGTACAACCGTGGGCGATGGTCATCCCGTCAACGCCGATGAACGCTTTGTTGGCATACACCTGGGAGAGGTTCTGGATCGCATAGCGCCCGGCTACCGAAATTGAGCGGGGCTGATACGACCCGCCAAGCAGCAGGACCTCATACTCAACCTCGCCAATGTCCAGTACGGCCACCAGATTGTTGGTGATGACCGTGATATCCATCTCGCTGGGAATTTGTCGGATCAGCTGGGTGGTTGTCGTCCCACTATTAATGAAGACAATATCGCCATCTTCGATCAGGGAAGCTGCCAGTGCACCAATCTTGCGCTTTTCATCGATCTGGCGCTGTGCTCGCTGCTGGTACTCCTGCTCCAGATTCACCCGCTCGTTGAGGATTGCCCCGCCATGTGTGCGTTCGATCAACCCCCTATCCTCGAGCCATTCAAGGTCTCGCCGGACGGTCGCTTCAGACACATCCAGCAGATCACACAGGTCGGTCGTCGAGGCGATCCTGTGGCTGGCCAGGAATGCCTGTATCCTTTCACGTCGTTGAGCTGGGATGAGAGTTTTGCTCACTATCCTGGCCTTTTTATGTCGACATTAATAATGACGCAAATTGACGGAATTGTGCAATCATTATAGCTATATTTGAAGATATTTGCAAGTTTTTGCTTTTTCGACTAAAATTTCTACCAGGAATTCATCCGAAAGATGGAGCTGACCGGCCTCCATATTCATTCGCACCGGTTCAAGGATGATCGAGGATGAGAGGACAAGCTGGTTCTGAGCTTATGCTGATCCTGGAGCAGTACGATCTGGGGGATTTGATCGGGTTTCAGCAAGACGAACGCGGGACAGTGAATACCAGCTTTACAATTGAGCTTCACAAACACGGTGAGACGAAGAGATATTTTTTCCGCCGCTATAAGCAGGCTGTCCGCTCCGAGGAGATCGAATTCGAGCATTCGATCATCAACCACTTGAAATCGAACGGATTCGATATCGTCGCCGGAGTAAGACCCGCCCGTGACGGCAGCACTTATATCCACTGGCAGAATACAGATGACCAGAATGGCGTTTATTACGCCATTTTTGATTACTTATTGGGAGAGGATCGATATACCTGGATAGACCCTGTTTGTTCCGCTCCGGAGATCGCCAGCGCGGCAAAGGTGCTGGCCCGGTTTCACCGCTCCCTGTCTGGATTAATCCCTTCTGGCGTCAGGGTGGAGCCGAAGATCATGGAGCTGCTGCCATTGATCGATGATTTGCTCGATCAATGCGCTTCGCAATCCAAAGGTACCATTTTCGATATACGCTTCCAGGAGTATTTTGATGTGATCCGGGAGCACCTGAGACGGACGCGAGGTTCTCTTGAGAATTCCCTGGGCAGCCACTGCCCAGTAGTCGTGATCCACTGTGATTATCATCCAGGCAACCTGAAGTATGAGGGGGACCAAATTTCAGGTGTATTCGATCTTGACTGGTCTAAGGTAGATTATCGCTGCTTCGACGTCGCACTGGCGTTATTTTATTTCTTTGTATCCTGGGGAGCTGAAAACGATGGAGCGCTGCGCCTGCCTGATGTAAAATTATTTCTTGATTCTTATCAGAATACACTGGCAGGAGTTCTTGAACCCGGACCCCTGACCCAAGAAGAAATAGGCTGTTTGCCGGATATGATCGCCGCTGCTAATTTATACGTGTTAAATTGGGCGATCCTGGATTATCTGCATAAAGAGGTAGACCCAGATGAATATCTGGTGTGCCTGGAGCACGCCATACGGACGATTATTTGGCTGGAGGATGGCGAACATCAGGCGGCTCTGCTTTCCCTTCTGGGAGCATATTAACACTATCAACACTGAGGGCTATAATTGGCTAAATGGTATATTGGAACAGGAGTATTATGACGGATTATGATCGTATTTGAATATTTCCGCGTAATTTCTGTTTGAAATTGCAAGTTTTTGTTTTGTAAGATATAATTTCATACACGATAGTTCCCAGGAGCGTTAGATGACAGATGTGCCAATAGGAATGGGTGACCAGGACCGGGCTGAGCGAGACCGGTTTGAGAATGAGCTCAGGCGTATCCTGCGCGCCAGTGAAGAAGCTGGGTTGATGCTGCGGGTTATCGGATCGCTGGCTTTTCAGATGCACTGTCCGGAGTTTGGATCCATCCAGCAGGAGCTTGGCAGAGTTTATACGGATATCGATTTCGCAGCATACCGTAAACAGGCAAAAGGCCTACAGGCATTGATGGCAGGGCTCGGATATACGGAAAACCGCGAGGTCTTCATCGTCAGTGAAGGCGACCGTGCGATTTTTGACAAGTATGGCACCGACCTGCATGTGGATATCTTCTACGATAAGCTGGATTTCTGCCATGTGATCAGCTGGAATGGGCGTCTGGAAGTCGACTCTCCCACAATCCCGTTAGCCGAAATGCTCCTCGAGAAGATGCAGATCGTAAAAATAAATGAGAAAGACATCATCGATACGATCATGCTGCTCCTGGAGCATCCCCTGGACGACAATGATGATGAAGTGATCAATATTGCCCGGGTTGCTCAATTGTGCGGCAGTGATTGGGGTCTCTGGCGAACGACGACCATGAACCTGGAAAAAGTAAACTTGATGGCGCAAAGCTATCCCCAATTGAGTGAGCAGCAGAAGGCAGAGGTCACTGCCAAGGTCGAACAGGCCCAGGCATCGATTGAAAAAGAACCAAAATCGATGGCCTGGAGGCTGCGATCCCGTGTGGGCGACCGCGTAAAGTGGTACAAAGACGTGGATGAAGTACATTAGGAGAGATCAGATGGCCAGATCAGTTCGGGAGTATATGCACAGGGGGATTCTCACCTGCCGACCAGATGCGACCCTGGGGCAGGTGGCTGTGCTGCTCAGCCAGCACCATGTGCACGGTTTGATCGTTGCCGACCGTGATAACCGGGCTCTGGGAGTGATCACAGATTTCGATCTCATGGCTGGCGAATGGCTGTCAGGGGATCCTCAAAGCCTGGATGTAATGCGCAAGATGACTGCCGGAGAGCTGATGTCTTCACCTATCGATACCATTGATATCGATGCCCCGGCAATCGATGCTGCCCGCATCATGCACGAGAAAGTGATCCGTCGTGTAGTTGTTCTTGAGAAGAGCAAGCCAGTAGGCGTGATCTCGGTTTCGGATATCGTTTCCAGCATTGCAGACATGTCACCACCCAGACGAGACATAGTCGGCGATGTGATGTCGGATGCCATGCTAGTCTGCCGCGATAAGACACCGATCTCGGCGGCTGCACGGGCGATGACCAATGCCGGCTGGCGTTCTGTACTGGTGGTTGATAGGACCGGCAAGCCATTGGGTGTTGTCAGCGGGCTGGATTTGCTTGAATACTGCGATCAGGAAGACTGCACCCGGGATTCGGTCATGGAAATCATGCACCCTGCCCTGACGATCAGTATGGATGCCACCCTGCAGGAAGCAGCCAGCAAAATGATCGAGAATCACTACCACCGCCTGGTCGTGGTGGATCCAGTTGATCCTGAATCGATGCCATTAGGAATAATATCCTCATTCGATATCGTTGCTGAGATGGCTCGACCTGGGTCCGACTGGCAGGTGTAATCCAAAATTTCGTCCGAAATCTGTCAACTGTAGAGGCATATATGACGCACATCCCGGAAGATGTCATTGCCAGGGTACCGCTATGGGTGGGGGCACAGGACCTGAGTTACGAGCCGCTGGGGGGAGGCATCACCAATAAGAATTACCGGGTGGACGTTGACGGCCAGTCCTACGTACTGCGCATCGCCGGAGCGAAGACCGAACTACTGGGTATCGACCGTCAGAATGAGTACATCGCCAACTCGGCTGCCGGCAAATTGGGTATTGCCCCTGAGGTTGTCTATTACATCCAGCCGGAAGGCTACCTGGTAACACGCTTCCTGACCGCTGTTGCGCTGCCGCAGGATAAGCTCCGCCTGCCGGTTAATCTGCGCAAAGTGGCAGAGCTGTTGAAGATTATCCATGGTATGGTGGATATCCCAGGGGAATTCATCGTATTCCGTGTGGTTGAAGAATATGCCCGTGTGGCGCGTGGCTATGAGGTCCAATTCCCAGATAATTACGACTGGCTGTTGGAGCAGATGTATGCCGCTGAGCATGCATTCCAGAGAGATGCCCTCCCACTGCGACCATGCCATAACGATCTATTAAACGAAAATTTCTTGAAAGATGGAGAGGATATATACATCCTGGATTGGGAATACGCCGGGATGGGAGATATATATTTCGACCTGGCAAACCTGTCCGTAAACCATGGATTCACCGACGATGAGGATCGTCTGCTGTTGGAAGCATACTTCGGCGAGCTGAATGATGTTAACTGGGCTCGTCTGAAAGTTATGAAGATCCTGTCCGATTTCCGGGAATCGATGTGGGCCATGGTCCAGATCGGTATCTCTGAACTCGATTTCGATTTCCATGCCTATGCGGATAAGCACTTCGATCGAATGACAAAAAACATTAAGGATGACTGCTGGGATAAGTGGTTAGCCACGATCCGCAATCAAAGCCTGGCAAACCGCCAAAAATAGCTTAACTTAAAGCTGTAGTTCGAACGGCGGTTTGCCGAACATCAAACAAAGGAGATTATATATGACCGATCTTCCCTCACAGGCGCAAGTTGTTATCATCGGCGGAGGTGTAGGGGGATGCAGCATTGCATACCATCTGACAAAGATGGGCTGGAAGGATGTCATCCTGTTAGAGCGGCACGAGCTGACTGCTGGGTCCACCTGGCACTCGGCGGGTCTGGTTGGGCAGCTGCGTTCGGACGCCAACCTGACCAGAATGATGAATTACAGCACCGATCTCTACCGGCAGCTGAAAGAAGAAACCGGCATCGATACAGGCTGGAGGGAGGTCGGCGGCATACGCCTGGCTTCATCACCGGAGAGAATGGAAGATATAAAACGCCTGGTGGGGATGGCACGCTCCTTTGACATGCCCATGGAGATGGTCTCTCCGAAAGAAGCCCTGGATATGTTCCCCATTATGAACATCGAAGGCGTGATTGGGGCTGCATATACACCGAACGATGGAGTGATCGACCCCACCGGGCTGACCAACGCTCTGGCAGCAGGAGCAAAAGCTGGCGGCGCGACGATCTATACCGAAACCGATGTGGAAGAGATCCGGGTGAAGAACGGCCGCGTGCATGAGGTGGTCACCAACCGCGGCACGATCAAGACCGAGGTCGTAGTCAATGCTGCCGGTCAATGGGGTGGAGAGGTGGGTAAGATGGTCGGGCTGAATCTGCCGGTCGTTCCGATGGCGCACCTGTACATTATTACCAAACCGATCGAAGGCGTGCACCACGATTTCCCGACCCTGCGAGACCCCGACCTGCTGGTTTACTGGCGCGAGGAGGTCGGTGGGCTGGTCACCGGCGGTTACGAGCGCGACCCGGCGCCATTTGGTCTGAAAGGCATCCCGAAAGACTTCAAATACCAGCTCCTTCCGCCCGATTGGGAGCGCTTCACACCTTTGATGGAGAACTCAATCAAACGTGTCCCGGCAGTGGAGCATGCGGAGATCATCCAGCTGCTCAATGGACCGGAGGGCTTCACCCCGGATGGTGAATTCCTGCTTGGTCCGACCTCGGTCAAAGGCTTCTGGGTGGCCTGCGCTTTCTGTGCACACGGTCTGGCAGGTGCCGGCGGAATTGGTAAGGTGATGGCAGAGTGGATCGTCGATGGCAACCCCGAATGGGATCTGTGGCGGTTGGACGTACGGCGCTTTGGCTCGAACTATGCCAGCCAGGATTATATTGTGGCGCGCACCATCGAGACCTACTCAATGTACTATGATATTCATTATCCGGGTGAGGAACGTCTTACACGACGCGGGCTGCGCCTTTCCCCGACTTACTACCGGCTGCGTGACCTGGGTGCCCACTTTGGGGAGAAGACCGGTTGGGAACGACCGAACTGGTTCAAACCCTACGAAGCGCTGGCGCGCCACGGTCACGAACCCAAAGGCTGGTCGCGTCACAGCTGGTCGCGGGCTATCGGCTACGAGCACCAGATGACCCGCGAGAATGCCGGATTGTTTGACGAGACTTCATTCAATAAGTTCGAAGTGCGTGGCCCGGGTGCGCTGAAATTCCTGAATTATCTGTGCGCCAACGATATCGACCAGCCGGTGGGCAGCGTGATCTACACCCAGGCTTTGAATAAGCGCGGTGGCATCGAATGCGATTTCACTGTCACCAGGGTTGCAGAAGAGCGCTTCTTCATTATTACCGGTACGGCATTCGGGCAGCACGATCTGTCCTGGTTGAGCTTGAATATGCCGGAAGATGGCTCGGTAGCTATTGAAGATGTCAGCTCTTCATATACCTGCATCGGATTGTGGGGTCCGAAAGCGCGCTCGATCCTGGGGAAAGTTACAGTTGAGGATATCTCCAACGAGGCTTTCCCATATATGACCGCCCGGCGTATGATGATTGGCGACGTGCCGGTGCTGGGCATGCGGGTTACCTACGTTGGCGAGTTGGGATGGGAGTTTTACTGCCCGATGGAATACGGTCTGCGATTGTGGGATACGCTGTGGGAGGCAGGCCAACCGGAAGGCATGGTGGCTGGCGGCTACAAAGCCATCGACAGCATGCGCCTGGAAAAAGCATACCGCTACTGGAGCGGTGAGATCAGCCCGGATTACACTCCTTTTGAGGCCGGGCTGGGTTATTTCGTAAACATGGACAAAGGTGATTTCATCGGAAGAGAGGCTCTGCTGAAGCAAAAACAGGACGGCTTGAAGCGCAAGCTGTGCTGCATGATCCTGGCCGATGACCGGACGATTGCCCTTGGCAAAGAACCGGTCCGTCTGGCAGGTAGTGAGGATATTATCAGCTGGGTGGCCTCTGGCGGGTTCGGGTATTCGATTGGTCAGAGCATCGTGTTCGCCTACCTGCCGGTTGAATATTCCAAAGCAGGAACCGAGCTCGATATCGAGCTTTTCGGAGAGCGGGTTGGGGCAGTTGTGGCACGGGCACCATTGTATGATCCAAAAGGCGAGCGGATCAAAGCCTGATAGATTGCCCGCGCCCAATATTTCGCTTATTTTAGATAGTATCTGAATACAATCAGATCAGGAGAAAATGCCATGTCAATTGTAAATGCCAGAGAGATAATGCTTGAGGCGGCTGAGAATAAATACGCCATTGGGGCATTCAACGTTACCAACATCCTGCAGATGGAAGCGGTGGTTGAGGCTGCAGTAGAAAAGAAATCACCGCTCATCATCCAGACTTCAGTGAAGCCATCGAAATTCATCGGGCGGCATGTGTTTGTAGCCGTATTCCGGACCCTGGCCGAAGCTGCACCCATACCGATCTGCCTGCATGTCGACCACTGCACGGATATCGATTACTGCAAGCAGTGCGCAGATGCCGGCTACACAAATATCATGATCGATGCGTCCAAGCAGACCTATGAAGAGAATATCCGCCAGACTAAAGAGGTGGTGGACTACTGCCATTCGATCGGTGATATCTCCGTCGAAGGGGAATTGGGCACTGTCTCCGGTGTGGAGGACCAGATCAGGGTCGCCGAAGACGAGGCTGCCCTAGCCAACCCGGAGCAATCTGTCGAGTTTGTCGAGCGAACCGGGGTTGATATTTTCGCACCGGCGATTGGTACAGCCCATGGGGTCTATAAGACCAAGAATCCCAAGGTCGATTTCGAGCGCCTGGGTAAGATCAACCAGCTTCTCAACGGTGGTGGTGTCAAGGTCCCGCTGGTGGTGCACGGTGGTACCGGCCTGCCCGAAGATTACTGCAAGCGCCTGATCGAGATGGGTGGTGCCAAGTTCAATGTGTCCACTGAGCTGAAACACACCCTGATCGACGCTGTGTACGGTTATCTCTCTGAACACCGGGATGAGTATGACCCCGGCAAAGTAGATGTAGCCATGAAAGATGCCACGCGCAAAGCTGTCGGTCATTGGATCGATATGCTTGGCAGCGAAGGGAAAGCCTAGCGGTTTACATACTCACTAAAAACATTGAGGAATCAAGATATGAAGAAAATCGATGAATACTACGTACCATGGGTTAAGGGCATCCCGATGTATGTTTCCGGTCATATAGAGCTGGCCTGGCGCGAGCCAGATCTGCACCGCATGATGTCCAACGAGAACCCGAACCAACCGTCTCCGGCAGTGCTGGAAGCGATCAATAAATACGCCCAGATGTCCAACCGCTACCCGGACCAGGGACTGGTCGTCCGCTCGAAGATCGCCAAGATCAACGGTCTCGATGGACCTGAGAACGTGATGCTGGGCAACGGTTCTAGCGAAGTCTATGACAATATCTTCCGCATGTTCCTACAGCCGGGTGAAGAGGTGATCCAGCACACTCCGTGCTTTGGGATCTACAAGCTGCGCGGGCAGATCTTAGGCGGTAAGATGGTTTCGGTGCCAATGATCTATACAGACCGCAAAGGGCTGGAGTACGACCCGGATGGCATCCTGAATGCCATCACGGATAAGACCAAGATCATCGTCATCGCTAACCCCAACAACCCGACAGGCAACTTCATGGATGCTGAGCATTTCGTACGCATTGCCGAGACGGGGATTCCCTTCGTGGTAGATGAAGCATATATCGAGTACGCCGGGCTGAAGATGTCGCAGGTGGCTCTGACGAAGAAGTATAAGAACGTACTGGTCACACGCACGCTCTCGAAAGCCTACGGTTTAGCAGGGCTGCGATTCGGGTATGCCATGGCAGACAAGGATGTCATCGCCCAGATCTCTGCCGCTCTCATCCCATGGAACGTCGGCACCATACCAATGTGGGCCGCGCTGGCTGCGCTTGAAGACACAGAAGGTCTGGCGATGCGAGTGCGCTTCAATAACGAACAGCTGGATTATATCGAGGAGTCGCTCAGCGATATCCCCGGTCTTACCATCTTCGACTCGCATGCCAATTACATCCTGTTCGATGGCGGTGAGACGGGTAAGAAGGGCAGTGATATGGTGGCGTATGCCCAGGCGCGCGGGATCATCTTGCGCCCGGATTCGTCGAAATATGGGAGCGATGGCTGGTTCCGGGTGACTATTGGCACTCGGGAAGAGAACCAGATGGTCGTGAATGTGATCCGCGAATTCTACAGCCAGTAGGAATGTTCACTGAGGACTGGCGGTCCTTTATTGACCGTCAGTCCTTATGAGTTCTCATGATTTAAAAATATTGGCGAGTTACTTACCGGGTGATAAGCCTGGTGCAGTCATGAAAGAGGTTAGATATGGCGCAAATCAAAGCAATTTTCTTCGACCAGGACGGGGTAATCATCGATACTGAAAGGGATGGTCACAGGGTATCGTTCAATGATACGTTCAAACATTTCGGATACGACTTCGAATGGGGGGTTGATTACTACCACGAACTGCTCCAGGTAGCCGGCGGCAAGGAGCGCATGAAGCACCACCTGCATACCAGGGGCTTCGGCAAGGAAGTCGATCCGCAGGAGGAAGACGAGCTGATCAAGGCGATGCACAAATGGAAGACCTCCCGCTTCATCGAGATGATCGAGAGCGGTCAGCTCCCCCTCCGCCCCGGGATTCACCGCTTCATGAAAGAAGCCATGGACGCCGGGCTGATCCTGGGGGTGTGCACGACTTCCAATGAGCGTTCAGCCCGTGCGGTGGCGTATCAGATCTTATCGGATATCAATTTTTCCTTTGTGCTTGCTGGGGATGTGGTCTCTAAGAAGAAGCCCGACCCGGCGATCTACATGCTTGGGCTGGAGAAGTCTAACTTGACCGCGGAGGAGGTAGTCGTCATCGAAGATTCGCGCAACGGGGTGCTGGCAGCCAAGGCGGCCGGTCTGTCGGTTGTGGCGACGACCAACGTCTACACCGCGAAAGAGGACTTGAGTGCTGCCGAGATCATCGTCACCAGCCTTGGTGACCCGGATGGAGAGAAGGGTGTGATGACCAAAGGCGGCGACGGTATGCTGTTCGACGGAGTCCTGCATGTCGACCAGGTGCTCAAATACTTCTCCGCTTGATCACATCTTCATAGAAACCGAAAGCACCCAATTGGATTAGAAGAGAACAGCCCCACCACCCGCGATGGATGGTGGGGCTTTATTTTATCTGTCTCTCCAAACCGGTCAGTGCAGCTCAACTGTACAGCCCAAACCCGGCACATCGCTGGCAACCAGCCAGCCATCTTCCAGGCGGAAGCCAGGCATCGTGGGATCGTTGACCAGGTCCAGGTTGCCATCCAGGTCGCTGTACTGCACATTCGGGCTGCTCAAAGCAAGGCTCAGCCCGGCAGCAATCATCAGTGCCGGCTCGATCACGCAGCCTATCATGGTGGCGATGCCCGCTGCTCGGGCAATTGAATCCACCTGGCGGGAGCAGTGCAGCCCACCGCAGGTTGCAACCTTGACACTCATCACATTGACCCTGCGCTGGCTTGCCAGCTCCAAGGCAGATGACGGACCTTTCACGCTTTGGTCGGCCATGACCGGCACCGGGCTGTTGTGCGTCACCTCTTGAAGCCCATCCAGGTTATCCTCGGCGGTGGGTTGTTCCAGCATTTCCAGTTCGTTCCTCAAGGCACGCGCCACTTCTAGTGCATCCTTTACAGTATAGCCGCCATCGGCATCCAGGCGCAGGACGTGTCTGGGCAGCATGCGGTGGATGGCGCGTACACGCTGCACGTCTTCGTCAGGATCATGCCCGCCTTTGATCTTCAACATGCGGAAGCCGGCTTTAGCACGCCGCTGGGCGATCTCAACACTTTCCTGCAGGGTAGACATAGGGATAGTGGCGGAGGTCTGGATGCGGTTGCGGTAGCCGCCCAGCAGGCGGTGCAGCGGCATGCTGGCAGCCAGACCGAGCAGGTCATATAGGGCCAGGTCGAAGGCGCAGCGCGCCGCAACAGACCCCTTGATCGCGGGGGACAAGTTTTCCAGTGAATACTCGATATTGGTGGGATGCAGGTCCGGCACCATGCTGGCGCAGTCCTGGCAGGCGCGCAGAGCCTGTTCTGGCGTTTCGCCGGTCAGGGACGGATGGGCGACGGAACAGCCCCAGGCGTTGTGACCTTCCTTCGTCTCGATGCGGACGAAGAAGGCGGTGACGTGGGTGATCTCGGGCTGCCCGGCCATGCGCACCGGAAGGCGCAGCTTGAGCTCGACGGGGGTCACTTCGCATCTGGTTATCTGCATTGCCTACCTCCTGGATTGTTTACCGCAGAGTTCGAAGAGATATTTTATTGTACACGGATTAGATGGATATTCACGGATAATTCTGAACAATATAAATCAAAACGATACCGCGTTCTCTGTGGTGGAATATATAATTGAGATTTTCTCTGCGGTTTCAGCGCTCTCTGCTGTGAAACACGTTATCAAATCAACACGTCAGGTGCAGGGCTGCTGCCACGCGGCGCGTTTCGGAAAGACGGTTGTACGTCTGGCAGGCGTCGCCGGTGGATTGGGCGATCACTTCGATCCCGGCAGCCCGCAGTACCTCTATGGTCTCCAGGGGTACCTCCATGCGGCTCACGCTGCCGCGTCCGACCACCAGCACTTCCGGGGGTGAGGCCAGCACGTCAGGGAGGTCTCCTACAGACAGGTTGTGCCCTGACTCGCGCCACCAATTTTCCTGTACCCGCTCGGGGTAGATGATCACATCCTTGGAGTATTTCACACCATCGATGGTGATCTGCCCAAAGCGGTAGTCGTTGATGATCGGGATGGACATAACACCTCGCACCTGTCTACATCTTAGCGAGGCTGGCGGTTTTTGTCAATTGGTTGTGATGGGTAGGCCGTTTACCCGATATAGACCTGGATAAGCTCCCAGTTCTGGGTGAATTCGTAAATGGCCACGCCGACCAGCAGCAACCCGGCGATGAAGTTGATCGGGCGGGCGCGCATGGCGAGCTGGCGGGTGATCCAGCGCTGGCTTGAGCCGCCCAGAAAGGATAGCAGCAGCGGTGGCCCGAAGCCTACCCCAAACCACAGGAAGATCAACAGCTTGCTCAACGCTTCCCCAGCGGTCAGCGAGAAGGCGAAGATGCCCACAACCAGCGGGCCGGAGCAGGGCAGCGCTATTGGGCCGTACAGCAGGCCGTAGGTGAAGGCGCTGGCCATCGGATTGGAAAAAACTGGCGACTATACCTTAGACGGTCTTCTCAGCCATGGTGTCCTGGCTGAATGCTCCCCCGGCACAGGCTGCCAGTACAAATGCAGCCAGCAGGGTTACAATTACGAAAGTTGTTTTGGATTTCATATTATCGTGCTCCTTTATCTATTTAGATGTTACGTAGTAGGTTGGAGGATTTGGGGGGTGATTGGGCGGACGTCGCTCGCCCAATCACCCCTTGAACTGCGTAAAGCCTGCTATTATCACCGGGTTACCTGATTTGATTAACAATGAGTGCATTGATAAACAATGAGTGGATTGATAATAGGCAGAGATAAATCAAACCGCTGATATTCGCAGCTTTGGGTATCTATTCGGACGCATTACTGGCATGGATGATATAAAATAATTCTTACAAGAATGAGCGGCTGAGATTACAGAATGCTGATGCGGGTTGTAATACTTTCGTAATATTTTTTGGGATGGCTGTAATGTTTTACGGGTAAGATCAGAAGGAGCATCTATGGTGAGCCAGAATTCAATTATGGTGGTTGAGGATGAACCCAACCTGGCAGAAGTGGTCAGTCTGTATTTACGCAGGGCAGGCTACCAGGTACAGGTCATACCTGATGGGGAGCAGGCGCTGCGGGCACTGGAACAACAGCTGCCTGACCTGCTGATCCTGGATATCATGCTGCCGGGGATCGACGGGCTGTCGATCACCCGCTGGTTGCGTGACCACAGCGATACACCGATCATTATGCTCACCGCCAGGCGTACGGAGGCCGACCGCATCGCCGGTCTAGAGATGGGTGCCGATGATTATGTCGTCAAGCCTTTCAGCCCCCAGGAGCTGGTGAGCCGGGTGCGGGCTGTGCTGCGCAGGACCCACGGCTCTGGCGTAGACTCTACTGAGCAGCCGCTCACCTTTGGCAGCCTGCGCATCGATCCCGTCACCCGCCTGGTAAACCTCGGCAGTGACGAAATCATGCTGACCGCCAAGGAATTCGACCTGCTGTGGCTGATGGCTTCTTATCCGCGCAAAGTCTATACCCGCGAGCAGCTGCTGGATCGCATCTGGGGGCACTCAGAATACATCGATCCGGGGACTGTGACCGTACATATACGCCGCCTGCGCGAGAAAATTGAACAAGACCCTGCTCAACCGGTACATCTGGTGACCGTCTGGGGAGTGGGCTATAAATTCGAACCCTAAAGGATCGCGATGATGACAAGCACCACACAAACCCTGCGCCCTCCATTGGCAGTCCGTTTCGTTATGGGGGTAGGATTGATCGTCGTCCTATCCCTGGTGGTGTTCTACCTGCTGATGCGCCCACCGGCTTTTGATTTCGGATTGATGACCGGATTGCTGGCCGTCACTGCAGCTGTGTCGGTAATCGCCGGGTACACTGCTTACCGCCTGGGATGGATCGAACGTTCCCCGACCATGCGCTGGACCCTGTTGGGCAGCTACATCCTCTCCAGCCTGTTGACATTCCTCAATGTATATCTGACAGCCCATCTGATGTTTGCCAACGATCACGACCTGCTCCTGGCGACCGTGCTGCTGACCTTTGCCGCTGGGATTGCGGTCGTGCTGGGCTATTTTTTTTCCAGCGCGCTGATCGATCGCATTAACCTGCTCCAGGATGCGGCCAACAACCTGGCGCGCGGCGATCTGGCTGTTCGCGTGCCAGCAGAAGGCAATGACGAGCTAGCCATGCTGGCTCATTCCTTCAATGACATGGCTGAGGAGCTGCGCATTGCACAGCGTAAGCAGCGCGAGCTGGACACTTTACGCCGCGATCTGATCGCCTGGGTGAGTCACGACCTGCAGACCCCACTGGCATCGATGCGCGCCATCGTGGAAGCCGTCGCGGACGGTGTGGTGGATGATCCGGAAACCGTGCAGCGCTACCTGCGCACTGCGAAACGGGAGATCAACGATCTCTCCTTATTAATAGACGATCTTTTCCAGGTAGCCCAGATCGATGCGGGTGGGCTTGTTCTGCAGCGCAGCCCTAATTCACTCGCCGATTTGGTCTCCGACACCCTGGAGAGCTTCTCCGGGCTTGCCCGGCAGCGGCAGGTCAGTCTGAGTGGTTCGGTCGAGCCGGACGCCGAGCAGGTTTATATGGATGGGCCGCGAATCGGGCGCGTGCTGAACAACCTGGTGAGCAACGCCTTGCGGCATACACCGGAGAGTGGACGGGTCGAAGTAAAAGCCAGCCGCCAGGCCGAGTTTGCCCGGGTTGAAGTCCGCGATACCGGGATCGGCATTGCTGCGGAGGACCTGCCCAATATATTCGAGCGGTTTTACCGGGGGGAAAAGTCGCGCAGCCGCCTGACCGGTGGTGCCGGATTGGGACTGGCAATCGCAAGGGGTATAGTAGAAGCCCATGGCGGGCAGATCGGGGTTGAGAGCACGCCGGGAGAAGGTACCTGCTTCTATTTCACATTACCGTTAGGATGATACTCGCATGAAAATGCTTACAATTGTTTTCGCATCATTACTTGTCGGCGCCTGCACTGCTGCTCAGATGAATGAGCCGACATCTACAGAGGTTCCACCGTCCCCGGTTGTACAGGAACAGGCTCCTGCCGCGACACCTACATCTGATGCTGGAGAATATGCCGACCTGCCAGACTTTGGAAAAGCGCCTGAGCTGGAGAACCAGGTCTGGTTGAACACATCCCAGGCGCTGCGTCTGGAAGACCTGCACGGCAAGGTTGTGCTGCTGGATATGTGGACATTTGGCTGAATTAACTGCCGGAACGTGATTCCCTCGTTGAGGGAATGGCACAGCAAGTATGCAGATCAGGGTTTGGTCGTGATCGGAAACCATTACCCTGAATTCGGCTTCGAGGAAGATTTAGGTAACCTTCAAAAAGCTGTTGAGGACTTGAAGATCAGCTATCCGGTTGCGCAGGACAATGATGGCAAAACCTGGCGGTCTTATAACAATCGCTACTGGCCGACCCTGTATTTGATCGACAAACGCGGTAATATCCGCTACCGCCATATAGGGGAGGGTGCCTATCAGGAGATTGAGACGGCGATACAGGCATTGCTTTCCGAGCCGGATGCCTGACGGGTCTGCCTGCTCAGAGATCTTATTTGCTCAACGATCGGATATTTGATCGGGGGCTTTTAACCGCTTGCGATCCAAGCGGTAGCGGACCTGTTCCAGCAGGTCAACATTCTGGCGCGCCTCCCAGGCATATACCACGCAGGTGCGGGCGAGCTTGTCGTGCCATCCCTGGCGGCGGTCGTTGATGAGCACATTTAGAAATCCCAGACCGAGACTCAAAATACACAGGGTATATCCCAAATAACGTAATAAAGACACCCATATAGTCATCCGGTGACCGTTCAAGCGTACAACCCGTAATCCGAATAGATATTTTCCCGGTGTCTGTCCGGCGATAATCCAGAAGAAAATGGTGTATAGCACTGGAAAGGAAATCGTGAAAGCGAATAATGAGATCTGGATAATCCTGCAGGTATAGTATTGTAAAGGCCGCTGTAATATGGTCGCGCAGGTATCCAGATTCATCAAAGAAAACTGAGAGATCATCACGGGAACGAACCAGTTGACGATAATCACGACCAGACTGATAATCAGCACGTCAGTAACGAAAGCTGCCGTTCGACTCAGAAAACCGGCGTATTCCCCCTGCAGTTTAGCCTGGTTCATCCTGTCCTGCCTTCAAGATAGGAAAATCCGATTCTATGCGCACTTGAGCAGCGCGGGCTTTGACCTCAGGCGGTGGTCCGGGCAGTTCTTCGCGGGGAGGGCGGCGAAATAATCTGCGTGCCAGCATCTCCAGGAGGCTGTCACCGGTTACCATGCGTTCGTTTAATTCTTCTCTGATTTCAGTGGTCAATGACAGACTTTGACCGGCGATCAAGTTTTGCACCTGCTCGGGATGCTCGTTGAGGTAATCGATATAATTATCCGCCAGCTTGCGAACCAGCTCATCCAGCTGGGCGCTGGAGGGAGATTCGGCAGCCATGATTTCTACCTGTGACTGGATTAATACCTGGATCTGTGGGTTGCTGGAGATATCCCCAATCACTTCACCAACGACCGTGTTGAGCGCCTTCTGTGAGATCTGGCGGCTGCGCTCCTCGCCGATCTGACCATCACGGATTAACCTATCCAGTTCCTGCTGGCCGCGTTCTGCCAGTGTATCGACCTGTTCTCGAATCGGTTTGAACAAGGAGCTATTTGCCAGCGGTTTCAAGGGAGCGGCTGCCATCCGGGAGAGGTTGTCGACACGATTGGAGACCCTGCCGGCTCTCCTCTGGGCGCGTTTCACTGAGCGATATAGGATCCCGAATGCAGCATAACGCAGAGCCGCGCCAGCAGAGCGGCCTTCAACTTCTGGTGGGGATGACTCACGCAGGGATTCCGTGGGTGGGTCAACTGTGGTTGGGAGTAAGTTCTGGCGTTCGTCCATTGGCAGGATGTTCCATCTGGCAGGCTATACCGGCTGGATTAATCATACCATCTAACTGCCCGGGAGCGTACCCGGATCAACCGGCAATGTGTTGATAGCTGCAACGCAGGAACGGATGCGAGAGAATCCGGGTAGATCTTTTATGAATATAGGGTATATGCGCGAGTATGCCTGCTAGGTTAGAAAGACAACCAGATGGTCCGCTCTCAGAAATCTAACGCTGGCTGCAGGCGCGAAGCGCGAAGAATAGCGCTTGCTGCTCCAGACGAACGTTGTTTCTGGATACTCTACGTCTTCGAGAAAAGTAAATAAGTGCATATTTCATCAAGCACAAATAGACCCCAGGATGCGCTCCCGACTGGGATTTATGATGTCTATGCGGTACTTGAAGTTAACTATTACGTACCGAGCATTAAATGCTCGGATATTCTTGGAACTGCCCCTCCCGATTTCATCTCTGAGATCGGGAGGGGTTATTCATCTGTGGCTTAAGGTCCCGTGTAATAGGGAACCTGCTGCCGATTGTGATAGCTGCCCACATAACTGAAGATATCTGCGGCAACTCCTAAACCTAACCAGATCCAATCCCACCCGTTTAGAGGGAAGATCAGAACATACATTAAGCTGGTCCAGGGTACGAAGACCAACCCAAGGATGCCGACCAACCAGGGAAAGTTAAACGCAGCAAACGAAAGATTGACGCGTAGTGGTGCGATTAACCAGAACACCAAAAATCCCAGGCGAGGTCCAAAGAACACTAATGCGGTGAAGAAACAACACATATCTACATCCTCCTAAATGATAGATGTGAAAGATCAGGCCAGATGCTGTGTAACTCCATAGTGGAGCATTCTAGCCGTTTCTATTGATAACACCAAACAGGGGCATTAGACACGCGGGGGCCTGGAATACTATTCAATCGACAGGGTACAGGTTTGGCTTATCTGGACCGGGTGGGAGCGCCTCTCCCCGTTCTTCTCGCAGGTAGCTGGTATATTAGATCACGACGCCGATCAGTGCCAGGCTGAGTGTGATCACGGCGGTTCTCCGGTCTACCCGGGCCGATGGGAGGATCGGTTGCAAGTCAATCCCCGGCGCCAGGATGATCGTAATCGCCAGCGCCCCAGGCAGGATTCGAACCCACAACCCTCTGATCCGAAGGCTTAGAGCGATTAGTCTCACCCATAGATTTGGGTCTATATCGTCTATATTGTCTCACATTTGGGGGTTTGAGCGTCCACTATATCAATAAAATCTATTGTTTCTATGCGATCTGCACCACAACTGCACCAGGATTGTAGCAAGCATGAGGAAGGAAGGGCGACTCTCTAATAAAATTTAATAATGTAAAGAGTTAATGATTTAGAGAAATCAATTCGTTCAGCAGACTTGCGTGACCTGCACAGTTAAAGAGTTGATCTGCCAATCCTTTGCTTATCACGCCCAGTTAGCGGACGTATTAGTGC
>JAQBDA010000269.1:0-29274 GCA_032124675.1 Chloroflexota bacterium | reverse complement strand
CAGGGGGGAGGGGGAAGGTGATAAGGAAGGCGGGGGGAATACGACGCTCACCGCCTGGCAGGCGAGCAGGGTGAGGACGAGCATGGGGAGGGTGAGACGGCGTAAGCGCACGCCGGTAATTATAGCAGGTGCATCACTCCTCCTTCAGCCACAGCGACAGGCTCTCCGGCTGCAAGGTTTCTTCCACCACCGCCAGGAGGCGCTCGCTGAGCTGCTCGATGTCCACCTCCTCGCGCAGGCCGGCGCTGAAGACCGCCACGACCTTCTCGGCGTCGTACTTCTTGCGGTAGAAGCGGCGGTCGATGTCGTTCTGGATGCGGCGGCGCAGCGGGGTGAACAGGGCAGCGATCACCAGGGTGGAGATCACCACGGCGACCGCGGATTGCTGACCGCTGACTGCTACAAACAAGCCTTGCAGCAGCACGATGCTGGCGAGGTACACCACTGCCAGGGTGGCGGTCAACGCACCGTAGACCAGCGTGCGGCGGATGATGATGTCGATATCCCACAGGCGGTAGCGGAAGATAGCGATGGCTGAGGCGAGTGCTATGCCTGAGAAACCTATAAACACGAGTCCAAGGCCAAGGAACCAAACCCAGCTCAGATCTGCGTCCAGGCGACTTTCACCCAGATTCATAATGATTAAGCCGAATGGCAAGAACGCGGCGGCGTAGGCTACCCATTTGAGCTGCTGCCGCTCCACTCCCTGGGCGCGACGCAGGCGGATCAACAGAGAGAGTGCCGCTGCCAGGATGCAAAGAGTTGCCGCGAGACTGGATATTACCCACAGCGGACCTAGAGCTGCCCTTGCTGGCTCTCCTGTAACGAGCAGATCGGTTGGAAAAGGGAAGTAGCCAAAGGGGACCGGCGCTACGACGGAGATAAGGGTAGCTATGGAAACAACTCCCAGAGCGATCCAGGCTACAAGGCCCCAGCGATGAGAGAGGGGTCGTCCAGTAGGGAATAATAGCAGCAGCAGCGTAATCAAGAGCAGCCCAAGCGTTGATCGAACTTGCAAATACAACCAGACGATCAAGACATTCACACCCGGCAGTGAACCGGGATGGACGATGTAGCCGTAGTAGGCGTAGCCCCAGGCAAAGTGATCCTGAGCAGTAAAGATGGACAAACAGATCCAGATCCAGCCAACCGGGTGTCGTGTATGCCGCGACACGATCAGGACACCGACGACGACAAATACACAGACTACCGCAGCTTCTAAGATCGTTGCGAGCCAGCCCACACCGTACAATGGGGATTGCGTGACGACCTGCAGTGCCAGACCGGAAGTTAATAAGATAACGAAGACCCCCACCAGGAACCACGCTAGCCAGCCCAGGATCCGATCGCTCAGTATGGTATTCTTACTACTCTCCATATTTGTTCGCCTTGACAGCTTATACCGTTTGTAATTGATTATCTGATACTCCACAAAGACCTGACAGGTTTACTTAACACTTGTTTACGGATAGATTATCCTTTGCGAAAGCATCACAGAGATTTACCAGTCATTAAAACCTGTCAGGTCTGGCTGTTAAGCTTTGTACAGCCGTTCGATGTGCGAATATTCAACCCAATCTCATCTAGTATATCTAATTAGCGTCCTAAAAACGTTACGGAAAGCGTTACGGCGACCCACTCTCTGCTCTCTATACTCGGTTCTCTACCAGCACTGGTAGAATTGCCACTATGAGTTCTGAACCTATGCTAGAAATCGAGCTGACCGGCCTGGCTTACGGCGGCGAAGCGCTGGGCAGGCTGCCGGATGGCAGAGTGATCTTCGTTCCGTTTGCCCTGCCGGGTGAGCGAGTGCAGGCGCGCATCCGGGAAGACAAAAAGCGGTATGCGCGTGCCGATCTGGTGGAAATACTATCCGAGTCACCCGATCGTATTCCCCCCCGCTGTGTACACTATGGTATTTGCGGCGGCTGCCACTACCAGCACCTGCCGTACGAAGCCCAGCTGGCGGCCAAGACCGCCATCCTGGCTGACCAACTACAGCGCCTCGGCGGCATCCCGGACCCGCCGGTGCTGCCTCCCGCCCCCTCCCAGCCCTGGAACTACCGCAACCATGTGCAGCTCCACCTCACCCGCGCAGGCAGGCTGGGCTACTACACCCACGACGCCAGCCAGGTCTTCCCGCTCCAGGAATGCCACTTGCCCCAGGCGTCGATCAACCAGGTCTGGCCGCAGTTGGAATTCGAGGGCCCCCCTGAGGTGGAACGGATCGCCATCCGCCAGGGCGAGGACGAGCTGCTGCTCATCCTGGAGAGCAGCGACCCACTGCCGCCGCAGGTCAGCATCGAGGAACTGGATATCTCCGCCGTGCACCTCTCCCCGGCCGGGTCGCTGGTGCTGGCAGGCAGCCCGGCGATCAGCATGGAAGTGCTGGGACGCTCCTTCCAGGTCTCAGCCGGGTCGTTCTTCCAGGTCAACACCCAGATGGCGGAGGCGATGGTGGGCTATGTTCTTGAGGAGCTTTCACTCCCTGATGGCGCAGTGGTGCTCGAAATCTACTGCGGCGCAGGTCTGTTCAGCGCCTTCCTGGCGCCGCGTGCCGGGCGGCTGGTGGGCATCGAAAGCTCGCCCGACGCCTGCCGCGATTTTGTCGTTAATCTGGATGAATTCGATAACGTGGAGCTGTACGAAGCGCCCGCCGAGCAGGTGCTGCCCGACCTGGACCTGCAGCCCGGACTGGTGCTAGTCGATCCGCCGCGGGCAGGCCTCTCACGGCACACGCTGCAATCGCTGGTAGGTTTTGCCGCGCCGGTCTTGATCTATATCTCCTGCGACCCGGCCACCCTGGCACGCGACGCCCGCCAGATCATCCGGCACGGCTACAAGCTGCGGTCAGCCAAAGTCTTCGATCTCTTCCCCCAGACCTACCATATCGAAAGCGTCAATATCTTCACCAGATAGCAGCCTGGCAGACTGTCAGATCTGATTTTTGTTTTGCGCGCGAAACCAGGACCGGCAGTCCAGAATTGGTTCTACAGGCCGGGGCTGCATTCCCGATAAGCGAACATAGGCGGTTAAGGGTTGCGTCCAGGACTGCCGGTATCTGTGCAAACAAAGGATATATGTCATTTCGAGGAGCGCAGCGAGGAGAAATCCCTGAGGTGAACCTTGGATACGAATCGCTGTAGGGATTCCTCGCCACAAAGAGCGTGGTTCGGAATGATCTTTTGATTACCGACACGATCACGGGGTGAGATTATCCGCACACTGCATGCTTTCCCGTAGCTCCCCAAGCTGCCCACTGGCTTCCTCGGGAAGCTCTACATCTCTCTGGATTTCAAGCCACAGGTAGCAAAGCTGATTGGCGTAGCGGGGGTCTTTCTGGTACGCCCTGCGCGTGTGGCGAAAAGCTTTCTCCCACTCCCCAATATGAGCGTATGCCTCGATAAAGGGCTGCCTTTCGTGCGGATCCACCGGTTCGAATCCGGCAGAGGCGGCTTCTTCCGCCAGCTCGACCACCTGCTCCCAGTCGCCCATCTGGCGGGCTAACTCTGCCTTCTGGAAGTAATAGCACCAGGAGTGGAATGGTTCCCTGCCGAAAATCTGCTGCGGAGGGAACCCTGCAGAACCCCCCGATGCCGTGATGCGGCTCAGGTTGGAAATGGGCAGGATCTCTTCGGTCAATGCTGGGATGTCTGGATTGTAGCGATCGCGCGGTGAAAGAATCCACAGGCAGCGCCCGCCTCCTGGTTCGTAATAGATAGCCAGACCATCCAGACTGGAGCCGGTATAGGTGTAATTGCGGAAGGAGAAATCCAAATTGCTCCCTTCTATCAGCCGGGGGATTCCTTTCGGACCCACATGGTACGGCAGCTCGACAAACCAGTAATCCAGCTCCGGAGTGCCGGTTGGCTGGGGGTAAAGCAGGTTCAATGCCATCGAGGTGGGATTGCGCCCGACATACAGGAACAGCTCGTCAGTCGAGTAGAGCACAGTGCCCGGCTTCAAATAGGGTGCCCGCCAGGACAGCTGCCAGTAGAACTGGTGCTGCTTCACCCAGGCGTTGAAATATCCATAAGCTGAACGATAATGGAAAGAAACCGCCATGCCAACTAGCACGCCGACGACCAGGATCTTCTGCAGGCGGCGCGGGGTGAGCCAGCACAGCAGCCCAATAACCAATATGCTGGTTCCGAACATGCCTGCCAGACCGAAGCGACCGCCGTGCAAGCCATGCAGCACATTTCGATCGGTCACCCAAACAGGCAGCGATCCCAGGAGAGCCGCAGAACTACCCAGTGCAATCGCCTGGATATACCACTTCCGGTCTTGAGTCTCTGCCTGAACCGGGTCTGGTCTAAGTCGATACAAATAAAAGATCGATAATCCAGCCCCTAAAGCACCCAGCGCCAGAGAAATCAGCAGCAGCCGATCCGTAAAATCGAGCAAATCTGCGGGCAGGGCCAGGTTCCAGACAGCGACCAGATTCGCCAGAACTTCCTGGGAGGCCAGCTGCGCCAGCCGCAGAACAGCGCCCAACGGTTGGGTGAAGAGGCTGTACAGCAGGACCGGATCATTGGGGTCTTCTACGATGATCTCCATGAAGAACAGCCGCCAGACCACAAAACCGACCAACACCAGCAGGTAGGGGAGCCAGCTACGCAGTACCTTACGCAACCGCTGATAAGAATCTTTCACCTCACCGGCGTAAATCAACCACAGATAGGCAGGGCGCAGCAGCTCTAGTCCTATGAAATATTCCATGGTCAGCATGTGCAGAGCCGATGTAAACAACGACAGCGCCGTCAGTGGCAGGTACCAGCGTTTCTTCTTCAGGGCCAGTAACATGCTGCCCACTGAGAGAAAATACAAGCCATAAGTGATCCAATGCTGGCTGAACGCGACGGCTACCGGCTGCTGGGTGAAAGTTGGATAGATGGCAAACAGAAAAGCCATCCAGATGACTTCGTTTTTGCGGCTGGGCCACACCAGCTGCAGCATCCACCACATCCCAAGCACGGTCAGCCAGCGCAAGAGCAGTGTGAACAGGTGCCACAGGAACGGATTTGTCCCAATCAGCGGTTCGAAGAGCACAAACGTCCAGGCTGAGATGGGGCGCTCGCCCTGGTAGAAATCCCAGAAGCCCGCGCTGCCCAGCAGGCGGATGGTGGCAATCGCCGGCCAATCATCCCAGTACAACCCTAAAATAGGGGTAAGCAAACCGAAGCCAAGCCCGCACAGCACCAGCAGAGCCACCGGTACCGTACCGTCCTTGAAACGCAGATTAATCATTGACATAGAACATACGTTCTGATATAATAAGGGTGATGGTTTTTACGTATTCCCGCTGCGTGAATTTAAGGAGTTAGCGATGAACATCGGGATGCTGTGGTTTGATAATGACCCTAAAGCGGAGATCGCGACCAAGATCGAGCGCGCGGCTGCCTATTACAACGCCAAATACGGCACGACCCCCAACCTGTGCTTCGTCCACCCCAGCATGATCCACAACGGCTCGCTGAAGGGCAGGAACGACAAGATGAGCAGCGGCGAGGTGGAGGTGCGCACCACGCGCACGATCCTGCCCAATCACTTCTGGATCGGGGTAAATGGCAGCCCTACCTGAGCGCGGGCACAGTGATGCCGGCCACAAAGGCATCCAAAGCCACCTCGAACTCGACCTGGCCGGTCTTGATCGCCTCGTCGATCTCCAACAAGCGCCGGTAGATAGCTTCCAGCGTCTCCAGAGAAAATCGCCGCGCCTGGGCTGTGATCTTTTCCGCCACAAATGGGTGCAGCTTTAATGCCTTGGCTGCGCCGCCGTCCGAACCGTCCTGCTCCAGGACCTCTCTCGCCAGCAGGATCAGGCGGAACTGACGCACGATCATGCCGAAGATCGACTGCACGTCCTGTTCATCCAGCAGCTGGTGCAGCGCGCTCATCGCTTTACGACCGTCACCCATCCCCAACGCATCTACCAGCATAAAGATAGTGACCTGACCGGAGAGGGCGGTGACCGCGTCCACATCCTCCGGCTCGACCGCACGGCTGTAGTTGGCATACGCCACCAGCTTGTGTATCTCCTGGTGCGCCAGGCGGGTATCCTCCCCCACCAAACCTGCCAGCATGGCCGCCGCGCTGGGTGTAAATTCCCCGCCCGCTTGCTTTGCCTGAGACTGTATCCACTGCTGTAGTTGGGAACCCTTAGGCGTTGTGTAGCTCCTAACGAAGGCGCGCTCGCCCGCCTTGCCGGCCCATTCCAGCAACCAGTGTGGTTTACCCTTCGAGCCAGATTTTTTTTTGCCGTCAAACAGATTGGTATATTCGACCAGCAGCAGGGCAGTCGATTCGGGCACCTGGTCCAGCAGGGCTTTGAATCTCTCCTGCAAGGCCGGGTCTTTCTCCATCTTTGCTAAGGGGTGGTATAGGACAACAACTCGCCGCTCAGCCAGGAAAGGCATGGCGCGGGCGGCGTTTTCCAACTCGGCGAAGGACAGCGTGCGCCCGTCCAGGCGGGTTGTATTCAGGGAGGCAGTGGCAGCATCCCCTACTTTGGCCTCCAGCTTGCCGATCTCCTGCGCCATGGAGAACTCATCTTCTCCATGCAGCAGATAGACCACATGCGGCACTTCACTCAATCTCAGCCCTCCGTCTGGATACGATGGGCGCGCATCCTGCCGCGCTTGCTGGGAGTGATCTTGACAACCCTGAGCGAGCCGAGCTGGCCCGAAGTGGTGACCCGCTCCTGGAGCAGCAGCCCCAGCGGCTGTGAGGCGACCAGCGCCAGCGTCGCCAGCACGGCAGCCATCGGCAGGCGTTCCAGGCGGTTCCGGAAGCTGCGCCCGGCGCCGAACAGGGCAATGAATGCTGCCAGACCGGCTAGGATGCCGGAGGTGACGAAATTCGTACCGCAGTTGGGGTGCACCGCCAGCCCGTGCTCACCGGCATTCATCCGCCGCATGGCCTCTGCTACTGCCTCCTGCACTTCATCAGTGGATACATCCCCGAGCACCCAGAAGCCGCGCGTGTCGGAGTGCCCGGCCAGCGGGCGTTTTGGGCCGCTCTGGGATAAGATATGCAGGGTGGCATGCTCGAGCCCATGGTTGCGGCGCACGAGCGATACGGGCGGGTAGTTCAAGATGGTCTGGATTGCATTATCTGTCATAGCTGTCCTTGGTATTCCTTATTAATTGGCTCTATTCTACCACCGCTGCTCTCCCTCACTCGCCGGGGGATATTGTTGTATGCGGTATCAATTATTGACGTTCATAAAAGATAGTGAAGCTCTATGTCCATCAATATACGGAACAGGCGCTAATCCAATTTTGGTAAACGTCAATATGAAAAACGATAGTGGGTGAGTCGTGAACCAATTGGTGGGTTAAGGTCTAATTAAGCCTTGCATAAATGCGTAACATTTCCCGAAAAACTACGATTTAATGGGTACGCACGATCAGCAAAGCGCCCGGAACATTATTTCACCTGGGTGCAAGTAGTCCTCGAGGAGTGTGACCGGATGAAACACAACAAGATAATCTCGTTTTTCCTGATCTCAGCGATCGCAGTGCTCAGCTTCGGACCCGCCCTGGCAGCGCCTAGCGCCCAGGTGGCAGCCGGTCCTTGCCCGGCAGGAACTGTCTCCGGGATAGTGGTCGCCGTGGATGCCAGCACGGGCACGGTGACCGTTGAGCTGGCGGACGGCAGCCTGTGCACCGTGGATGTCAATATCGACGAAAGCCACCCTGTAGCACTGCTCCTGGGGATGTATTTCGGGGATCTCAACCCGGAGACCCTGACAGCCGCCCTGCAGGAAGCCATGGATAACACGTATGGCTGCGCCCAACTGGTCGATGGCGTCTGGTATTGGGTCGATCCGGAAGATAGGGGCTGCCCGGTGGGTGCGGAAGCGGTCAGGGTGACCGGTTATAACGAGGATGGCTCATTCACTGCTGAGCCGGCTGCAGGTGGCGACCCGATCACCATGCAGATCGAGGACACGACTACAGCCGATGCTGTGAAGGGCGCCCTGGAGACACTGGCTGTCGAGTGGGCGCTGGAAAGCGATGGGAACCTGCAGCAGGTCAGCGACCAGATTGCCGCCTACCACGACGACGGGATGGGCTTCGGCGTACTGGTCAAGCTGTATGCCATCGCCCAGGAATCAGAGGACTGCCAGGAACCCGCTGAGGGGGATGGCACCGCCTGCACGCCTGTCACGGTCGAAGAGCTGGTCGCCTTAAAACAATCTGGCGTCGGCATGGGACAGATCTTCAAGGAATACGGCAAGCCGGAGAAGACCGGCGTCGGTCACGTGCGCCAGGACCTGAACGGTAAAGAAACTGGCAAAGACAAGGACAAGGACAAGAACAAGGATGGCAGCAACCAGCCCGGCGATGATATGGCTGCTGATCAGCCAGACGCCAAGAAGAACAGCAAGCCGGCGAAAGACAATAACGGTTTGAAGGGGGTCTGCAACGCGATCTCCAAGAACGGCAAGCCCAAGAAGAACGTCGTCTGCCCGTGACCGGGCAGGGTGGCAGACCAATTCACGCAGCATAAGTTCGCACAGAAAGGGGGACGCAGCACAGATTGAACGATGACAGTTATACCCAAACATCCGCCCTCTCCACGATGGAGAGGGCGGATGGATTCTTAAATCCTGAAACTAGGGACTGCTACGGAGCGGTTACCGCAGGCTTGCTTTCCACCGCCGGTCTGGCAGTCGCCTGGATGAACCCGGTATACATCAAGATCACACCTAGGAATTCGCTCAAATACAGCCAGTCCACCAGCCCGGCCTGGATAAACGTACCGCCCATGGCAGGCAGCAGCGCCCCAGCGGCAATCAGGATGTTGCCAACCACGCGGTTGAGCAGAACTTTCTTGCGCCAGAACAGGTAGGCGGAATAGATCGCCCCGCCGACCAGGGTGATCGAGCCATAGATGTTGAGCAGTATTGTCAGGGCAATCGTCAGGCTGCTGCGGGTCATGATCGCTTTGTACTGGCTCGAGATCGGCACGCCTGGGTCGTATGCATTCACAGCGGGCGTCAGCGGAGCGATAAACACCAGCACGGCTGCCAAAACCGAGACGATGGTCAGGATGATGGTCAGCGATGAGGCCACACCGCGTTTGCGAACCAACAGGTGCACGGTGCCCTGACCCAGCCAGGCAGCGGTCAGCATCGCCCCGCTCAAGTACCAGACCTTCAGGGCTAGTTCGCTAAAGGTAAAGCTCAAGATCACCTCGGTCAGCGTGCCCAGCCCGAAGAACACCAGGCCGATGCCCCACAATAGCAAATGGGTGCCTTTGCGCTCCCGGTAGCGGTTGAAGACTGAGCTTGCAAAAGCGAAAGAAATAATGGTCGAGAGGATTGAAAGATAGTGCACGTCAGCCTCCACTACGGTAATATATGCTCTGCTGCTCCCTAAGCCAGCCCACCGAACCCAGTAATACCACTCATTGTTACCAGTACCAACACGATGACTGCCACCAGGACGACCAGCAATAAGATCAACACCAGAGGAATCAGGCGTTCTGTCCTGCCCGTTGGCTGGTAGCGCCTGCTCGGAGGTCGGTCATCCAGGCTCAACGGCTGCCCCGGTTGAATGCTTCATAGGTTTCCAGCAGCGCCAGCAGGATCTGGTCGGTGAAGGCATTGATCTTGCGGAACATATCGCTCCATGCAAACGGAGACTGGACGGCAGCCGCCTCATAAACCGAGAGCATCGATTCCAGGAGCGTATTGCGGAAGAACAAGAAGGCGTTGGCAGCATCCGTAACGCTGAGGCCGTGACGGCGGCCGCGCGTGGCGTATTCGTAGCCCAGGGCATGTGCCTCTGCCCGCGCCAGTTTGCCATCCGAAGACAGGAAATCGATCAGACCCTGCATCAGCATACGCCCGCTTTGCCGGTACTGTTGGCGGGCATCATTGTCCAGCTTGATATACCAGGCCTCCTGCCCCAGCCGGCCTTCACTGACGCTGAAGCGGGTGTTCTTCAAGGCGTTCTGCACCACCAGGCGGGCGTCGCCGGAGCCTTCGGCGCTCTGCGAAAGCATCCACAGCTCGATCTCGCTACGCAGGTAGCGCCTGTGACCACCCTGGGTGCGGTGTACCGGCAGCGCCCCAAGGTCGGACCAGCTGCGCACCGTGCTTGGGTGCACGCCCAGCATACCGGCGACATCGCTCAGGCTCAACCAATCACCGGTCATGCGATTATCCCTTGCTCCACC
Source organism: Chloroflexota bacterium (assembly GCA_032124675.1). Classification (GTDB taxonomy): domain Bacteria; phylum Chloroflexota; class Anaerolineae; order Anaerolineales; family UBA4823; genus JAQBDA01. The sequence goes on along the minus strand of JAQBDA010000269.1, from coordinate 19,083 downwards.
TTTCCAAAACCTCAAGATCGCTGCCTTGCATAACCCCTACACCTCGCTGGCAGCCGCGGCCCGCTCCACCAGGGAGGGCTGTTCCGCTTCGCGCTGGAACTCATCGACATCTATCCTGCGCAGCATGACCAGCGATACCAGCAGCATGGCGGCTTCGATGCCAAATACGACGACGTAGCCCATCACCGGATCCTGCGAGATACGGGTGACCACGTCCCGCACCACGCCGCCCAGCACCGTGCCCAGCAGGCGCGAGATGGCATTCGACATGCCCCAGGCGCCGATGAACAGGCCCACGTTGCTGGCTACGGTCATATCCAGCATCAACGACAGGTTGGATACGGTCGCCAGACCGGTGCCGATGCCCAGGAATACCACCCCGCTGTAAAAGACGACCAGGCTGGCGGTCAGACCGCTGGCGACGATCAGCAGGAAACCGAGCAATGCCCCCCCGCCTCCCATCCCGGCGACGGTGCGTTTCGAGACCCGGTTTTCCAGCGCACCAGCTGCCAGCAGCGCCAGCAGCACGCACACACCCCAGATGGAGGTGATGCGGGTGGTCTGCCGCACGGTCATGCCGAAGGTCTCACCGGCAAAGGGCTCGAGCAAGATGTCCTGCCCCAGGATAGCTGCCAGCAGGATGGTCAGGTACCAGAAGAAGAGCGTTGCCTGGCGGTTCTGCAGGATTGCCTGGAACATCACCCCCCAGCTGTAGGTGTCAGCCGCCGGCGCACTCTTGGTGGAGCGTTTTTCCAGTCCCAGCAGGCCCAGCAGCCCGAGAAACAGTGCAACCAGCCCCACAATCCAGAATGAGCGGATTAGAGCTTCCCGGGTAAAAGGGTCCACCAGGCGGCTGAGGGCGATGGAGGTCAGGATGATGCTTGTGATCATCATAAACCACATCACTGCCACCGTGCGGGCGCGGCCTTTCTCGCCCGACAGCTCGGAGGCCAGCGACAGGTAAGACACGGTGGCGAAATTAAAACCCATCCCCCAGGCACCGAAGACCAGCACGCCTGCCGCGACCCCTCTCCAAAAATCTGTCTCGATCATGAAAGCCACCTGCGGCGAGAATATCACCCCGGCAGCGGTCAGCAGCAGACCCAGAAGGATGTACGGCGTACGCCGCAGCCCGAACAGTGGGTGTCGGTCTGAGAAAGAGCCGATGATCACCTGGATCGGGGAGAACAGATACGGCAGCGAGGCCAGGATTGCAACCAGCGTGGCTGAGATAACCAGCTCCTTGATCATCACCCGGTTCAGGGTGCTGTTGATCGGAACCAGGGTCATGGCGACCGCCACGTGGATCAATCCTAATTGTATGCGCTTGACGAGCATGTATGCAGCTGCTGCCTCCTTGCCATAGGCCGGCTCCTGCCAGCCAGGAGATGAAGTTCTCCAAATTTATCAGACAAACAGTAGAAGCGTCAATGTAAGTTTACGTAGATTTTAACCGGGGAAGGTGATAATAAAATTAATGCATTCGGGCTGCGCCCGCCTCACGCCTCACCCGTTTCCGCCTGCAGAAGGGCATGTTTGAGGGCTTCGCGCAGCGAGCGGGCTTCGATGATCTGGAGCCCCTCGGGCCAGGGTTCGCTGCGTCGCATGCGCCGCGGGACAATGGCGGCCTTAAAGCCCAGGCTGGCGGCCTCGCGCAGGCGGGTCGGCATCTGCCCCACCATGCGCAGCTCGCCGGAAAGCCCTACTTCGCCGATCAGCGCCAGGTCGGCACGCACCGGGCTGTTGCGCATCGAGGAGGCAATGGCCGTGGCGATCGACAGGTCGGCGGCTGGCTCCCCCACCGTCAGCCCGCCCACCACGTTGACGAATATATCCTGCTCGCCCAGCCTCATCCCCACCCGGCGGGTGAGCACCGCCACGATCAGCAGCAGGCGGTTGAAGTCCACCCCGTTGGGCGTGCGGCGCGGGTTGCCAAATGTGGTCGGGCTGGTCAATCCCTGGACCTCCACCAGCAGCGGGCGCGTGCCCTCCATAGTCACGGCAATCGCCGAGCCGGGGGCATTGACCATGCGCTCCGCCAGGAAGGCCTCCGACGGGTTGCTGACCTCCACCATGCCTCGCTCGTGCATCTCGAACACACCTACCTCTGAAGTGGCTCCGAAGCGGTTCTTCACCGAGCGCAGCAGGCGGTAAGACTGGAAGCGGTCGCCCTCCAGATACAGCACGGTGTCGACAATGTGCTCCAGCACGCGTGGCCCAGCGATGGCACCTTCCTTAGTGACATGACCGATCAGGAACACTGCGATGCCGGAAGACTTGGCCAGCTCGCGCAGGCGGGAGGCGCACTCGCGCACCTGCGACACCGACCCGGCAGACGATTCCAGTTCCTGCAGGGTGGTGGTCTGGATCGAATCGACCACCAAGAGGCGCGGCTTGACCTGCATGACGTGCTCCAGGATGGTCTCCAGGCCGGTCTCGGTGACCAGATAAAGCGCCTCGGGGAAGCCGCTCTCGTCTTTCCCGGTGCTGCGCAGCAGGCGGGCGACGCGCATCTTGATCTGGCGCTCGGACTCTTCGCCGGAGACGTACAGCACGGGTGTGTCGTGCGCCATCTCCAGCGCCAGCTGCAGCAGCAGGGTCGATTTGCCGATGCCGGGGTCGCCACCGATCAGCACCAGCGAGCCGGGCACCACGCCGCCGCCCAGTACACGGGCGAACTCGGCGATCGGCAGGGGCAGGCGTTCCTCGTAATCACCGCCGATCTGCGCCAGGCGCTGGGGCTCGGAGCGCCCCCCCAACCCGGTTCTGGTAATGGCAGGAGCAGATGGCGCGGCGGCGACCACCTCTTCCACGAAACTGTTCCACGAGCCGCACTGCGGACAGCGCCCCATGTCGCGCACCGAGATGCGGCCGCACTGCTGGCAAACGAATTGGGTTTTGATCTTGGGCATGGGGGTATTATATCTGCGGGGGTGGGATTAGGGGATAAGGGGAGTTGGCATGGTCTTGGCTGGGGAGGGTCTGGCTGGATTGTAGCAGAGAATCAAGATTAGCACAAGCGTTCTGTAAACCAAAGGTATCTACTCACACCCATGCACATTAAGAGCAAGATTTGGTAAGATTGGGCCATTATGACGCAAGAAGATCTGGCGCAGTTGAGCCGTGATGAATTGATCCAACTGGTGCTTACCCAGTACGAACAATGGGTGCAATTGAAAGCCGACTATGAAGCGCTGCGCCTGAAACTGGAAAAGGGCGAGAAACCGCCGACCAATTCGAGCAACTCGTCGCAGCCGCCGTCGCGGGATCACAAGCGCAGCCTGCCGGCGGATCGAGGCAAGCGCAAGCATGGGCCGCCGGCAGGTCACCCGAAGCACGAGCGCAAGATTGTGGCGAACCCCGACCATATCGTAGTGGTGAAAGCCGAGACTTGCATAAGTTGCCATACGGATTTGCAGAATGCTGAAGGGGTCTTGCGAGACGTGAACCAAATCACCGAGCTGCCGCCTGCCAAAGCGGAAGTGATTGAAGTGCGTCAGTATGAGGTGAGCTGCCCGGAGTGCGGGAAGCCTCAGGTTGGTGAGCCTCCGGCGGGATTGGAGATGGAGCGGGTCTTTGGAGCCAGGTTGGGGGCGACGGTGGTGTACTACCGTCAGGAACAGCACATGAGCTATCAGCGCACGCAGGCGGCCATGCTCAACCTGCATGGGGTGGAGATCAGCCAGGGCGGGATCGACAAGATCATGCAGCGAGCCGGGAATAAAGCCCTGCAAGAAGTGCAGCTGATCCAGGAAAGGGTGCGCCAGAGCGCCATTATCCATTCCGATGAGACTGGCAGCCGAGTGGATGGCTCGAACTGGTGGGAATGGGTGTTTTGCAGCTTGACGGGTGTCTTGCATGTGATCCGCTTCAATCGCAGCTCGGATGTGATCCGGGACGTGATGAGCGAACACCAAGCCCAGGTTTGGGTGAGCGATTGCTTGCCAGCTCAGTTGAAGGCGCCTGCACAACAACACCAAATCTGCCTGGCGCATCAACTGCGCAACTTGCAGGCAGTGGTCGATCTGTATCCGACGGCTTTCTGGCCGCGAGCCATGCAGGCCCTGTTGCGTCACGCCATCCAACTGCACCACCAAAGAGGTCAATTGCCTCCTGATCAATTCCTGAGCCAAGTCGCTCGACTTGAACGCCTGTGTGACTGGCTGATCAGGCGACCCCTCACTCAACCCGAAGCCCAGCGACTGCAACGCCGCTATCAAAAGTATCGGGACAGTCTGTTGGTATGTCTGCAGCGCAGCGATGTGAGCCCAACCAACAATATCAGCGAGCGGACCTTGCGTCCATCGGTGATCCATCGCAAAGTTACAGGTGGTTTCCGCTCCGGTTGGGGCGCAAGAGCTTATGCTGCCCTGGCTTCGGTTATTGATACCGCTGAACTGCAAGGTGTGCATGCTTTTGAGGCTATTCAATCCTTAGTCGGCTTGCCTTCGTTACCTCTCCAGTCAGGACCGTGAGTAGATACAACCAAAGACACAAATTTCGAGGTTTGTGATGTTGTATCTGCGATATATATACTGTTGTATAATCTGATTGAATATTATGACCGCTGATTACCTGCACGCGCCTCTCATAACTGAACGCACAAAGATTCCGGAAGACGTTGTGCGCGAATTAGTACACAGAATTGCTCAAGGTTTTCACCCCCAACGCATCATTGTATTCGGGTCATACGCAGCAGGTGAACCAGGTCCGGAGAGCGATGTCGACCTGCTGGTCATCATGGACACTCCATTGCGGGGACCGGAGCAAGCTCAACAAATACGACAATTCGTAAACCCATTATTTGGCACCGATATCCTGGTCTACACTCCCGAGCAGGTTCAGCAACGGCTGGAATGGGGTGATTCATTCCTGAAATCCATTCTGGATGATGGCGTTACAGTGTATGAATCCGCTGACGATTGAGTGGATCGATAAAGCAGAGGGGGATTTTGCGACTGCAAGCAGGGAAATGCGCGCCCGAAACCTGCCGAACTACGATGCAGTCTGTTTCCACGCTCAACAAACCGCAGAAAAATACCTCAAAGCGGTGCTGCAAGAAAACGGACGCACGGTGCCAAGAACCCACAGCCTGGCGGAACTTCTTGCGTTGATTATCGAATTCGAGCCGGTTCATCTTCTGATGCAACCGGATTTGAATTTACTCGAAGGTTTCGCCGTCCAGTACCGTTATCCGGGGCAATCGGCTGAAAAACCGGATGCCAGGACGGCTTTGTCGGCAGCCAAGAGGGTATGGGGGTTTATTCGAACTAAACTTGGGTTGGATTAAATATCTAGGGTCCGGGCGAGAAACCGATGTCCAGCATCGAATATATCAAATCCCTGGAACAGATCAAGCTGCTCTCCGACCCGCGCCGGCTGGCGATCCTGCGCCGGCTGATGGCGCGGCCCGCCACGCTGAGCCAGCTCGGGGCGGCCATGGGCGAACACCCGGCCTGGGTGCGGCACCACCTCAAACAGCTCGAAGAGGCCGGGCTGGTGGAACTGGTCACCGCGCAGGCCTCCGGCGGGTTCGTGGAAAAATACTACCAGGCGAAAGCGCGCGCGTACATCTACCAGGAGACCATCCTGCCCGACCTGCCGCGCAGCCAGACCGTGGTGCTGATGGGCAGCCACGACCTGGCACTCAACCAGCTCGCACAGCAGGTCGGCGAGAGAGCAGGGATCGCCATGCTGGTCCTGCCGGTGGGCAGCCTGGACGGGCTGGTGGCGCTGCGCCAGGGTATCACCAACCTGACCGCCTGCCACCTGCTGGACGTCGAGAGCGGCGAATACAACCTGCCCTACGTGCGCCATTTCTTCCCCGACCGCCCGGTGACTCTGGTCACGCTGGCGCAGCGCGCCCAGGGGCTGATGCTGGCGCCCGGCAACCCGCGGCAAATCGAGGGCCTGGAGGATCTGGCACGCGGCGATATCACCTTTATCAACCGCAATCGCGGTTCGGGGACGCGCCTGTGGCTGGATAGGATGCTGGGGTTATTAGCACTGCCTGTGGAGAAGCTGCGCGGCTACAAGCGCCAGGCGACCACCCACACCGCCGTGGCTCAGGCGATCCGCTCTCGCCGGGCAGATGCAGGCCTGGGGCTGGAGGCGGCCGCGCGAGCTGCCGGGCTGGATTTCATCCCCCTCTTCCAGGAACGCTTCGACCTGGTGCTGCCCGAAGATGCGTTGCAGGAGCGCAAAGTACAGGTCATCCTGGACTACCTGCAGAGCAAAGCTTTCCGGCACAGCCTGGAGGAGCTGCCCGGCTACGAGAACAGCCACTGCGGGGAACAGCTAAATCCCTGATAAGGACAAACCTACCGCAGAGACACTGAGAACGGAGAGACGTTTTTTATAAGCTTCTTCGCGGTAAATACAAATACTCCGTGAACACTATGTCTCTTAGGTGAGAAGATTAAGCGATTTCCCAGGGAGGGGTGCCGCTGCCGCCGGCGCCTGCCAACGAGGCGCGTACCGGCTCGCCCAACTCGGGCAGCACATCCGCCACCGCCGCCAACAGCCCGAAGCAGCCGGCGATCATCATGTCGCCAAAGGGCACGGCGAAATAAGGGGTCAGGGGAACAGGGGTTAGGGGGTTAGTGTGTGCGGTCGGCGGTCGACTCGATCCATAGGATCGCCAGGGGTCGCCGTCGCTTGCGACGCTGCGGTCAGAAGTCTCACGAAACAGATTGCGGCGCGGGCCGGTGACCGCCACATCGAAACCACCATCGCCCAGCGCCAGCGGCTGGTCAGCATAGATCAACGCCCCATGACCGTGGTCGCCGAACACATCGGCGTGCTGCAGGCTGCCATCCGCCAGGAGGCGCAGCAGGCCTTCCAGCTTGGGGCGGTCGATCAGACCGGTATGGTGCTCGAAGACGCCCTCAATCCCGGATGGTCCCAGGCGGAAAGCCAGGGTGTGGAAATTGCCCACGTTGGCGATCAATTTGCGGGGCAAGGGAGCCAGCCGCGGGTCGAAGGTCGCTCCCAGCACCGCTGCCGGGGCGGTATCCATCACCACCAATGGGGCGTCTACATCATCCGCTGAAGCCACAACTGCCTGCAGGCGGGTCATGATCTCGGGCACCTGTTCGGAACGGTAGGCGAAGGCGCTCAGGCGGTTCTCAGCGCGGATGCGCGCATCCAGGTAGTCGAAGCGGAACTGGCGGTCGGAGTAGCCAGGCGGGGAGTTGCCGTGGTCGAAGACCGCCACCGCCACCGCTGCCAGATCGTCCAACGCCACGCCGAACTCACCCAGCGAGCGGGCTATAGCCTGGAAATCGAAATCGCGCAGCTCCAGGCGCTGCACTGTTTCCGGCAGGCGAGCCGCCTCATCCTCGCTGACCACCTGCACCCCCATCTCGCGCACTGCATCCAGGTCGTCGTTGAACGAGCGCCCCGCGTCCGGCGTGGCATATACCGGCAGGCCAGCGCGGGCGTGGTCTTCCGCCGCCCACTGGCTAGGCCCGCCACCCATGATCACCCCTGTGAGCAGGATCGGCTGCCGCAGCCGGGTGGCGCGCTTGATCTTGTGGTGCACCATCATGGTTGGCGAAGGCACCACCAGCTTGAAGTTGTTCTCCAGGTCCAGGCGGGAGTCGTACAGGAAGATGTCTTGCGTACCGGTACCTACATCTACGGTTAAAATCTGCATTTCGGGGTCCACCAATCCATAAAACGATAAATGCATGAAATCTTGCCAGGGGAAGGTCGTGCTGTTCTCAGGTGCTTGTTTGCAGCTAAGGTGGTGGGCAGTCCAGCGGGGAGTAGAAGACCTGTACCTCCAGCTCACGAGGGCAGGCAAGCTCATCCCGCCGCTCGACCCATCGGTATGGGATGCCGTAATCCTGCAGCCGCATGCCAACTGCCTCCAGAGGGCCATAGTATAGCATGACTTCTTCGCTGCTCTGGCGCAGGTCAGCCAGGGTGGCATGCAGCCGGCGCGAGCTGAGGGTGTTATATGCCAGGTATGCGCCGGAGACCAGGACCAGGTTGGCGATCATCAGGATGGAGAGTATCGCCCCGATGATCTTCAACCAGCCTCTGGCAGCGCGCCGGTCATCAGCCAGCCACAGCGCCCCCAGGACGATCACCGGCAGCAGCCACAGCTGGGGCGAATAGCGCGCCCACCATGCTTCGCTGTTGAGCAGGGTCGTGCCAGCTACCAGCCCGAGCAAAGCCAGGGTACGAAGTGTAAATTTCCGAGAGACGAATAACAGCAGCGCCAGCCCAGCCAGCGCTACGACCAGCGTAGCGCCGAACAGCGGTCCCCAACCCGAGACGCGCACATCCGGGCGGGCAAACGCGGTCACTTCCGGGCGAGATACCCTGAGCGGGAACTTGAGCGGACCCGAATCGACCCCCACCTGGCTGCTGGATGGGGAGAAAATCGAGCGGTACAGCTTCTCCGACCAGCCCAGCGTCTCGAAATCGGGTGGAGCCTGACCTTGAATAACAAACTCCTTATTAAACGTCCGGCTGCCGTAGATGGGATAGAAGGGATGCCCGTAGTGCAGGGTGTTGGTTACGTACGGCTGGTAGCCCACCACCAGCAGCCCCAGCAGAAGACCGAAAAAGACCGTCATCCAGATAGTTTTTCTTGCGTAGGTCAATTTGCCAAATTGACCTGCAAACACAGTGATAAGAACAATCACCGCCAGCAGCAAGAGAGTGTAAGCTGTGCCGGTGAATTTGACATTCAGCCCGAGCATGATGACGGCTGCCAGCGCCGCCAGGTGCCCGAAATCGGCGCTCTTCAGGCAAAGCAGCAGGCACAGCCCCATCAGGATAAGCAAGGAGCTCACCTGACCGTCCACATAGTAACTCAACGACTGGGACGTGCTGACTGGATTGGCAGCCAGGAACAGCGAGAGCAGGAGCATTTGCCAGAAGCGCAGCCGGGTATAAGACCAAAAGGCTGACAGCGAGATCAGGAACACGGCGACGATCAGCAGCAGGTTGAAGATCTTGCCGCTCTCGATACCGCCGGTGACTTTTACAACCGAGGCGGCGGCGATCCATGGCCCTTTCGGGTAATGGTTGAGCCAGGCATTATCGTACATATCGCTCGGTTGAATTTCAACATAGACCGGGTTCCAACCCCCGGCAAGCTGGCGGATAGCCTTCTGCTGGTAATCCCTGCCATCCCAGGAGAGGTCGAAATAATAAGCCGCCACTAACCCGCACACAACCGCGATAACCATCAGACCGGCGAATCCCACCAGCATGGATTTGACGGGCAGGTGGTACAGGCGCATACCGACCAGCCAGAAATAACCCAGGGCAAGCGCCGCTGCCAGCAGCGTTCCGGCATTGTGCAAGCTGGCGCCAGCCAGCAGCGTGCCAGCCTGCACCACCAGCAGGGCCGCATAGAAAACAAGGATAGTCGCCCCGACCAGGAAGAGCAATCTGGGAGCCACCCCCCGGTCCGGTTCTTTCCGTTCGGACTGCATGCTCTAATTAAATCACAAATCGGTCCTTGCAAACCACACACCAACGATTACTGCTGATCGGTTATACTGGTGCCAGCTTTTTGGCTGATAACGGTACCCGATCTTACTCCTTGCCCGAGGTTTGTATATGAGCGACAACGACGCACAGAAGCGATGGGAAGAAGAAACCCTGAAACCTACCCTGGAGCGCTTTCCCGAGCGAAAGCCTGAATTCTGCACCCCTTCCGACATCCCCATCCCGCGGCTGCTCATCCCGCCCGATCCCGGTCCGGAGTACCAGGAGAAGCTGGGCTTCCCCGGTGAAGCGCCCTTCACGCGCGGCGTGCAGCCGACCATGTACCGCGGCCGGCTGTGGACCATGCGCCAGTATGCCGGCTATGCCAGCGCAGCCGAGTCCAACCGACGCTACCGCTACCTGCTGGAGCAAGGACAGACCGGACTTTCGGTGGCCTTCGACCTGCCCACCCAGATCGGCTACGACGCTGACGACCCGATCGCTGCCGGGGAGGTGGGCAAAGTGGGGGTCGCGATCTCGTCCCTGGAGGATATGCGCACACTGTTCCGCGAGATACCCCTGGGCAAGGTCTCGACCTCGATGACCATCAACGCCCCAGCCTCGATCCTGCTGGCGATGTATATCGCCGTCGCAAAACGCCAGGGTGTCGAGACGCATAAGCTGCGCGGCACGATCCAGAATGACATCTTGAAGGAGTATATTGCCAGGGGCACGTATATCTTCCCCCCCAAGCCGTCGATGCGACTGATCACGGATGTGTTCCGCTACTGCCAGCGCGAGATACCGCGCTGGAACACGATCAGCATCTCCGGCTACCATATCCGCGAGGCCGGTTCAACGGCGGTGCAGGAAGTTGCTTTTACCCTGGCGAATGCCATCGCCTACGTGCAGGCGGCGGTCGATGCCGGGCTGGACGTAGATGGCTTCGCCAGCCAGCTCTCCTTCTTCTTCAACGCCCACAACAACTTCCTGGAGGAGATCGCAAAATTCCGCGCCTCCCGGCGCATGTGGGCAAACATCATGCGCCAGCGCTTCGGCGCAGAAGACCCGCGCTCGTGGATGCTGCGCTTCCACACCCAGACCGGCGGCTCGACACTGACCGCCCAGCAGCCGGAAAACAACGTGGTGCGCGTGGCGCTGCAGGCTCTGGCGGCAGTGATGGGCGGCACGCAGTCGCTGCACACCAACAGCATGGACGAGGCATTATGGCTGCCCACTGAGAAGGCGGTGCGGGTCGCTCTGCGTACGCAGCAGGTCATCGCCTACGAATCGGGCGCTGCCGACAGCATCGACCCGCTGGCAGGCTCATACCTGATCGAACACCTGACCGACGAGATCGAAGCGCGCGCGACCGAATACCTGTACAAGATCGACGCCATGGGTGGCGCGCTGGCGGCCATCGAACAGGGCTACGTCCAGGGTGAGATCCAGGCCTCCGCCTACCGGTACCAGCAAGCGGTGGAACGCGGTGAGGAGATCGTGGTGGGGGTCAACGCCTTCCAGGTGGAGGAGACGGTCGATCTGGAGCGGCTGAGCGTGGACCCGGCCATAGAGGCCGAGCAGCGCCTCCGCCTGGCTGAACTGCGCGAGCGGCGGGATAACGGGCGCACTGCCGAACTTCTGGCGCAGGTAGAGACCGCCGCCCACGGCTCTGAAAACCTGGTGCCGCTGTTCGTCGTGTGCGTGGAGAATGACATCACCCTGGGGGAAATCTGCACCGTGCTGCGCGGCGCGTGGGGCGAGTACCAACCACCCTCTTTTCTATAAATCACAAGACCCTAAAGGTCTTGAAGACCTTTAGGGTCTCTGCACTCATTACGGAGCGTAAAATGCCCAAAGTCAAACGCATCGACCATATTGCAATCCTCGTCGACGACATGGACAAGACCCTGGGTTTCTGGAGCCAGGCGCTGGGGATGGAGGTGAGCCATCTCCAGGACGTCCCCGCAGAAGCAGCCCAGATCGCCTTCCTGCCGGCCGGCAGCAGCGAGATCGAGCTGGTCAGACCCACCACAGACGACTCGGGGCTGGCGAAGTATCTGGAAAAGCGCGGCCCTGGCATGCACCACATCTGCCTGGAGGTGGACGATATCGACGGGATGCTACGGCAGCTCGAGGGACAGGGCATTCAGCTCATCAACGATCAACCAAGAGCTGCCGCAGACGGCAGGAAATATGCCTTCATCCACCCCAAAAGTGCTAACGGCGTGCTGATAGAGCTGTACGAAATCCCCCCCAAATAAAGCAGCACAGCGTCTCAATCCGCTACAGACTCGCCCTCCGCCAGGCGGCGTGCCAGGCGGGCGGCACGCCGAGCACTGGCAGGCAGCCCGCCTCTTGGGGCAGGCACCCACAGCCAGTCCCCGCCCGGGCCGGTCAGGACAATCCGCTTACCGTCGAAAGCACGCAGCCATAAGCGCAGCGCCTCACCTGGTGTGGTCAGCAGGTCTGCCGGCAGGATGACCGCCCTGGCGGCTGAAAAGGTCTCATCGGGCGCGCCCTGCTCTATGGGATGCACTGCCACCGGGAGGCCGGGCGCTTCCTGCTCGAGAGCAGCCACCAGGGTTTCAGCGAAGCCCTCTTCTGAAGGAGCCAGCACCAGCACCGGGTACTGGGCACGGCGGCGCAGCAGCAGACCCTCGGTCAGGCGGCTGTCAGCCCGCAGCACCCAGTAATGGTATGCCAGCAGCAGGCAGAACAGCAGCAGGGTTACCAACAGCTGCAGTGACTGGAGCAGCACATCCTCGGCTGGTTGGCCCAACATCAGGCGTAGGAGTTGGTAGATCAGCGGTCCGGCAGTGAACATCACTCCCAACACACTGGCAAATAAGACCAGGTACAGATAGCCACGCCGGACCAGCGAGCGCCGCGCCCGCTCACCTGCTTCGCCCTCGACGGCTGCCTCCCGGACCAGCGGGCGCCAGGCCCAGACCCACAACGGCAGCCCGACCAACAGCGCTGCCAGTCCACCGCCAAATTGCTCGCGCAACCCGGTTATCGAGGCTCCCGCTCCTTCTACCACCAGTTCGAGCAGGGATGCCAGGAGCACCTGCAGTCCCATGAATGCGGCTGCCAGAACGAACAGCGCCAGCAGGTAAGCATATAACCTGCGCAGAGCAACCCCCCGCTCGGCTTCCTGGGCAGGCAGCTGCGTCGTAATCAGCATCTCCGCCTGCAGCACGCGCCGGTAATAAAACCACACAAGTGCCAGGGGAAGCCCTATGGAAAGTGGGATGCTGATGCGCTCCAGGAACTCGCTGGATGGCATCCCCAACAACAGCATCAGCACCACCTGCAGCCCCAGGATCAGCGACACCAGACCCACGAAGGCGCTAAGCAGAGTCACCCCTATCAAGGCTACCCAACGCAGCGTGGATTGCCGTTCGCTCGGGTCATTCCAGGAGCGCAGGATGACCCACCAGGTGAGCCCCCACAGCGGTGTCCCGACCAGAATCAGCGCCAGCCCACCGCTGAGCAGAGCCGGGTAGTGCTCCAGACCGGGCGCAGGCAGGCGCAGCAGGTATTCAAGGACGCGCTGTGCGCCGATCACCGCCATTATGAGGAAGTACACCATCGCCAGATAGCGGAACAGGCGGCGCAGCACTGCGAAGTCATCCCCAACCGGACCAGCCTTCCAATCTGCGCGCAGCACAGAGTAAAAGTAGGCCGCAGCCAGCGCGTTCAGCAGGATGGCGAACAGGTTGTCGCTGAAGGTCTGGACTCCGCCCAGCGCAGCCATGGCAGGATCCATACCAAAAGCGATCGCCAGCAAGCGATCGAGCAACGCCAGGCTGTTGTTGACCACCGGCAGCAGGGTCGCCAGCAGCACGCCGTACAGGAAGATCGCCCGCAGCAGCGCCGAGCGCTCTCCCGGCTCGCGCCGGGCGGCGCGCTGGGCAAGCGACCAGTGCAGCAGGAATACCGGGATGCCGACCAGGATAAAAGCAAGCGCCTGGGCAAGCTGGTTCGTGCTGCCTTCACCTGCCCTTCCTCCAGCGGCAAAGGCGCGCCCCAGCCCAATCGACCCCCACAACACTACCTCCAGGCTAACGAAGGTGACTGCATATAGGTATAAGCGTCTGAGAGATTGCATGATAGTAGGGGATTAGGAATCTATGGAATCAGGTATTCGACGAAGACCTGGGCTTGACCCAGGGGTACGACGCCTGGCGAGGTGCGCCGGGGTGAAGCAGGATCACCAAAAACGGCCCAAGCAAGGGAAGCAGGATGAGCAGTCCACAGGCAATGTGTTCCGGGGTGGACAGCTCCCGCCTGCGCAGGTACAGGATCGCCAGCAGCGCCATCGCCACTATGCAGGCAGCGAGCAGAATGCGCATCGTTTCAGGGGATAGAGGCATGACCATTGGCATGGCTATATGATTGTATAGGAATATATGGTGAAATGCAAGCGTTCCTATATCCAACCGCGCAGCTCCATGGCTTTGACCACCCGGTCGATGGCGACCATGTAGGCGGCGTCACGCATGAACACGCCCTGGCTTGCAGACATCTCCAGCACGCTGTGGAAAGCCTGGGTCATTTTGGTGTCCAGGCGCTCCAGTACCTCGTCTTTGGTCCAGTAATAGTTCATATCGTTCTGCACGCTCTCGAAGTAAGAGGTGGTCACCCCACCAGCGTTGCACAGGAAGTCGGGGATGACGAACACGCCGTTGCTTTTGAAGACTTCGTCCGCTTCGGGGGTGGTGGGACCGTTAGCGCCCTCCGCTACGATGCGCACCCGGTCGCTGACCCGTTTGACCGTCTCGGCGTTGATCTGGCCTTCCAGAGCGCCGGGGATGAGCACATCCGCATCTTTGTCGATCCAGTCCTCGCCTGGCTCGATGGTGTAGCTCTCCTTGACCGCCTGATCCTTGTCGATCGAGCCGTAGATGTCGGTGATCGACATCAGGTAGGCGGGGTTGATGCCATCCGCCTTGCTGACCGTATAGGCGACTCGGTCTGCTCGGTCCCAATATGAGACGCACACCACCTTACCACCGAGCTGCTCGGTGAAGCCCATGGCGGCGTACTGGGAGACGTTGCCAAAGCCCTGGATGGCAGCCACCGATTTGGCCGGGTCCATCTTGAGATGCTTCATCGCCTCGCGCACGGTGTAGATCACACCGTAGCCGGTGGCCTCAGTGCGGCCCAGCGAGCCACCCCCGCCGACGGGCTTGCCGGTGATCACGCCCGGCGTGTACTGCCCGACCAGTTTGGAATATTCATCCATCATCCAGCCCATCATCTGCGGGGTGGTACCCACGTCGGGGGCGGGCACGTCCTGGCGCGGCCCGATATTGCGCCACATCTGCCCGATCCAGCCGCGCACCAGCTTCTCTTTCTCAGTGATGGTCAGGGTAGCCGAGTCGACCGGCACGCCGCCTTTGCCGCCGCCCAGGGGGATATCTGCCACGGCGGTCTTCCAGGTCATCCACATCGCCAGGGCGCGCACGGTGTCCAGCGTCTCAGAAGGGTGAAAGCGGATGCCGCCTTTTGCCGGGCCGCGGGCATCGCTGTGCTGCACGCGGTATCCGAAGAACACCCGGATGGTGTCATCATCCATGCGTACAGGGATCATGAACTTGAACTCCCGGCTGGGCCAGCGCAGCATCTCGGCCACCTGCGGGTCAAGGTTGAGCTGCCCGGCAACATGATCGAACTGTCGCTGCGCCATCTGGAATGCATTGATTGTGTCAGTCATATATTTATTCTCCTATCACTATGGTAGTGAGGAAAGGATGGATGGGGTTAAGTATAAGCGGGCACCCCGGACAGGTGCCCGCATCGATAACTGCTGGTGCAGCGGTGATGTAAGCCTGCTGGCTCATCTCAGCGCCTCGGTATCCTTTCTCATCCGGGCATACTGCCAATAACATCGTCAGAAATTCAATTTCTTCCGGCGAACTGCCCGGCTCGACTGCGAGTTAACCATAGCAAACATCGAGAAGTACGTCAAGTGACAAATGCACTTTTCGCAAGGTTACCGGTTGCACCTGTGCAGCGATTTTTGTATAATATTAGTGAAAAAATGTTCAGACGACACGAAAGGAGCTCAAAATTATGGACCCAAAAGCAACTGCACTTGTCTTGATCGAGTACCAGAATGACTTCACCTCTCCCGGCGGCACGCTGCACGATGCAGTCGAGCCTGTGATGGAGAGCACCAACATGCTCGCCAATACCGTCGAGACGGTGGCCAGAGCGCGCCAGCTCGGTGCCATGATCATCTTTGCGCCGATCACTTTCACCGATGACTACCATGAGCTCACCCCGCATCCTTACGGCATACTGAAAGGGGTTGTGGACAGCCGCTCATTCCGCAAAGATACCTGGGGGGCTGAGATCGTGGACGTGCTGCAGCCTGAGCCTGAGGATATCATCGTGGAAGGTAAACGCGGCCTGTGCGGTTTTGCCAGCACCAACCTGGACTTCATCCTACGCAGCCGGAACATCAAAACGATTGCATTGGGGGGATTCCTGACCAACTGCTGCGTTGAGTCGACAATGCGTACAGCCTATGAAAAAGGGTACGAGGTGATCACGCTCAAGGACTGCACGGCGGCATTGAGTGAGGAAGAGCAGCGGCTGGCAGTGGAAAAGAACTACCCGATGTTCTCGCGCCCAATGGATCACAACGAATTCCTGGCAGAGCTGGGCGGCGAACTGACGGTGGAGACGGAGAGCCGGGGCTACAGCGCTTAAGTCCCGGCCGCGCCGATCTTGCGCCTAGCAGATAGCTGGCGGTTCAGCTCCTGCTGGACGATTTGGGGGTTGGCTTTGCCGCGGGCAGCCCGCATGACCTGCCCAAACAACCAGCGCGCCAGGGCTTCTTTACCGTCCAGATAAGCTGCCACCTGGTCCGGATTCTCGTCCAGCACCTGCGCTACCACGGCTGCGACGGCATCCGCATCGGAGATCTGTCGCAGCCCGCCCTCGGCGACAATCTCCCGGGCAGCCTTGCCTGACCGGTACATCTCAGCCAGCACCGTCTTTGCGGTGTTCTGGTTGATCTCGCCGCTCTCGAGCATTGCGAGAAGATCCGCCAGATGCTGGGGGCTGATCTGCCCGGTCTCAATCCCTTCTCCCGCCTGGTTGAGCAGTGCGAACAGCTCACCAGTGATCCAGTTAGCAGCGGTTTTGGGAGCAGCCCCGGCGCTCTCGAGGACCGCTTCGAAATACTCCGCTACCGCCCGCTCTGCTACCAGCAGATCGGCATCGTAGTCATTCAAGCCGTACTGTTCCTGGAAGCGGTGAAATTTCGCAACCGGAAGCTCTGGCAGCGAGCTGCGCACCTCTGCCACCCAACCCGATTCGACCACCAGAGGCGGCAGGTCCGGCTCGGGAAAGTAGCGGTAGTCGTGGGCTTCCTCTTTGCTGCGCTGCGGTAGGGTCACGCCTTGGGCTTCGTCCCAGCCCAGGGTCTGCTGCTCTACCGCCAGGCCCCGGTTCAGCAGGCCGCTCTGGCGCTCGATCTCGAAGGCCACCGAGCGCTCCAGGGCGCGAAAGCTGTTCAGGTTCTTGATCTCGGTGCGCGTGCCGAATTCCTGGCTGCCGGTCGGGCGCACGGAGACATTGGGCTCGATGCGCAGAACGCCTTTCTGCATATCTCCGGAATTAACGCCCAGGTAGCGCAGCACGCTGCGCAGGGCGGTCGCATAGGCGCGCACTTCCTCGGCGCTGTGCATGTCCGGCTCAGAGACGATCTCCAGCAGGGGCACACCCGCCCGGTTCAGGTCGATGAGCGAGTAAGACTCACCCGCCTCTTCGATATGGGTCAGCTTGCCGGTATCTTCCTCAAGGTGCACACGGCGGACGCGCACCCGGTGCTCGCCTTGAGCTGTCAAGATCGGTAGGCACCCGTTCCGCGCTAGCGGCTGCTCGTACTGCGAGATCTGGTAGCCCTTGGGCAGATCTGGGTAGAAATAGTTCTTACGCGCGAAGATGCTGGTCTGGTTGATCTCGCACTCCAGAGCCAGCGCCACCCGCAGGGCGTATTCCACCGCCTGCCGGTTGACCACCGGCAGCACGCCTGGCATGCCGCTGCACACCGGGCAGACGGCGATATTGGGCCTGGCTATGGTCGAATCGACCACCGGGCAGCCGCAGAACATCTTCGACTGCGTGCCCAGCTCGGCGTGAATTTCTAGACCGATGACAGCTTGGTAGTTCATAACGAGAGTAGAGAGACGAGAGTGGAGAGTTGTCGGAGTATAAAAACTACTCTCTTCTCTCCATTCTCTGCTCTCGATTATCCATAACGGCATTACTATCCATAACGGCGCATAAAGCGCTCCATGCGCTGCAGGGCTTCTTCGATCTTCTCGTAGGCGGTGGCATACGAGCAGCGCACATAGCCCTCCCCGCCGGGACCGAATGCGGTGCCGGGCACCACTGCTACCTTCTCCTCCTGGAGCAACTTCTGGGCAAAGGTATCCTCATCCATGCCGCTGGCTTTGATGCTGGGGAAGGCGTAGAACGCCCCATGCGGCTCGAAGGTGGGCAGCCCCAGGCGGTTCAGCCCGGAGACGATCAAGCGGCGCCGGCGGTCGTATTCGCGGCGCATCTCCTCCACATGCGGAGTGCCCTCGTGCAGTGCAACCAGCGCTGCCTCCTGGGCAGTGGTGGGGGCAGACATGATGGTGTACTGGTGGACGCGCAGCAGCCCGCGCAGGATGCCAGCCGGGGCAGCCGCGAAGCCCACCCGCCAGCCGGTCATGGCATAGTTCTTGGAAAAACCACCCAACAGGATGGTGCGCTCCCACATGCCGCTCAACGCGGGGAAGCAGACGTGCGGCACGCCGTAGATCAGCTGGTCGTACAGTTCATCTGAGATCACCACCAGGTCGTGTTTCTCGGCGATGCGGGCCACCTCCAGCAGGACATCCCGGGTTGCCACACCGCCTGTGGGGTTGTTGGGCGAGCTGATCAGGATGGCCTTCGTACGGGAGGTGATGGCCGCTTCCAGGGCATCCGGGCGCACCTGGAAGCCGTCCTCGACATAGGTAGGCAGCTCCACCGGCACGCCGCCCGCCAGGGTCACCTCCGCCTGGTAGGCGACAAAGCAAGGCGTGGGCACGATGACCTCATCACCCGGATTCAGCAAGGCCATCATCGCCAGGTAAAGCGCTTCTGAGACCCCCACAGTGACCACGACCTCGGTGTGCGGGTCATATGCCACACCATACTGGCGCTGCAGGTGGTCCGCCAGCGCCTGGCGCAGTTCGAGCTGCCCGGCGTTGGAGGTGTAATGGGTAGCGCCGCTCTGCAAGGAGCGGATGCCGGCCTGCAGGATAGGCTCGGGCGTATCGAAATCCGGCTCGCCGATGCCCAGCGAGATCACGTCATCCATGGTGGCGACGATGTCGAAGAACTTGCGTATTCCGGAGGGCTTTAACCCTGCCACGCGGGCTGAGAGAAATTCCCGGGTCACTTTGTCTCCTTGATATGTTTTCACCGCGGAGTGCGCGGAGTCGGCTGAGTATTTATAATCACCGATTTTATCTTTTTCACCACAGAGTTCACGGAGTCCACGGAGGTTTTATGATTGTTTGTTATAACTCCCGGATGCTCCAGGTATCGTTGTGCTCATCGTACAACAGCTCGAACGCCCCG
>JAQBDA010000268.1:0-4795 GCA_032124675.1 Chloroflexota bacterium | reverse complement strand
CCCTTCATCCAGCACGGTATACACGGATGATCTTGCACCTATCGAATGGATTACCAATAGTATGGTGTTGAATTATGTATTATTTGGAGATATGGAGAGTTTGAAGTGAAATCATCCCGGTCGTTTAAACTCCTTTCCTGGGTCGTGACTTTGCTTGTGCCTGTCATCTTGGTGCTCAGCTCGGTCCGGGTTCTGCTATCACCCGTATTTATCAATATTGAATACAAACTGCCCGGTTTCCCACCTGATCCATATGGATTCAACCAGGAGGATCGGTTTTATTGGTCTGACATCGCCAGAAATTACCTTCTTAATGAGGAAGGTATATCATTCCTGGCCGAACTGCGTTTTCCAGGCAGTCAGACAGCTCCTCCAGCTTCGTGCAGAGGTATGGGTGACTGTTCGAAGCTGTACAATGAGCGGGAGCTGAAACATATGCTGGATGTCAAGAACGTTGTCCAGAGCGCCCTGGATATCTGGCTGCTAGGCTTGATCGTTATGGTCGGGCTGGGTGTATGGGCTGTGTTTGGTGGATGGTGGCAGCAGTTCCGGTGGGGATTAGGCCGCGGCGGTTGGTTAACGATCGGTATTCTGGCAGGTCTTATCTTGTTTGTTCTACTTGCCTTTGGTTTAATTTTCGTCGCATTCCATAATGTATTCTTCGAGTCCGGTACGTGGACATTTCATTATTCAGATACTTTGATTCGCCTTTTCCCGGAGCGGTTTTGGCGGGATGCTTTTTTGGCTGTTGGTCTGTTGGCTGGTGGAACTGGGTTGGTATTGGGGCTGTTATTTGGGCTGAAGTCAAAGAAACCGGAGTGAGAATCGGCAAATCTCAGCCATTTCTCACCCAGGTCTCTACCTTGTAGTGTGATCGTTTGTATTAAGCGCCGTATTTGTTCAAGCGCTGGGCGTGAGCGAGCGCCAGAGGCATCGCATCCATCGCTGATATCGTCCCGAACCCACCTCTGGCGCACGCCCGTTCCCCGAATTGAGTCTGATCGTCCGGTCTTACGGATGCGGGCGCCCACAGCAGGAAGGGTACCGGGTGCCATGAGTGCGTGCGAAGGCTGGCTGGCGTGGAGTGGTCACCCGTAATCATCAGGACATCCGGTTTCAGCTGCAACAGCGGCGGGAGGGCTTGATCTACCAGCTCTATATAATGAGCCTTTCCATGAAAATCGCCGTCCTCACCCTTGGAGTCGGTTTTTTTGATATGCACAAAGAAGAAGTCGTAGTTATCCCATGCGCTAGCCAGGGCTGTAAACTCGTCTTCCGGATCCTCACCAGTGAATTCAATGATGTCCATACCGACCAGCCGGGATACTCCACGGTACATCGGGTAAACGGCTACACAGGCGGCTCGCAGACCGTAAGCGTCATCGTAGGATTGCAGACCAGGATGGGTTGCAAACCCGCGCAAGGTCAGTCCATTTGCTTTGGGCTGGTCTGAAATTACCTTTTGAGCTTTCTCGATCCACTGGTTATACAAGGATGCGGTATGTTCAGCGACGGGTGAGCTGGCTCTGGCTGGCAGGGGAGGAACTCCCGTAGCCTGTGGGTCGGTGTCATCAATGTCTGGAAGTAATCCATCGCCGCGCATTACGACAGCAAAACGGTATTCCTTTACATGACGCACTTCTGTGGATACACTCGGAATTTCTATCTTTTTAAGTTTCTCAACCACCGGGAGCGCTTCCGGTGTGGGGATGCGCCCTGCCCGGCGGTCGGTTATATTCCCGGCAGGATCAAGGGTGCAGAAATTGCCGCGAGCGGCCACATCCCCTTTACTCACATCCATGCCTACACCGACAGCTTCTAGGGTTCCACGCCCGATCTGATTGATTATTGGGTCATACCCGAACAACGCCAGATGAGCAGGGCCGGAGCCGGGAGTTATCCCAGGACGGATGGGGACTGTCTGTCCAAGCGTTCCTTCGGTTGCCAGATTGTCCATGACAGGGGTGCTGGCGGCCTCCAGCTCGGTAGGTCCGCCGGGTTCGATGGGAAGCCCCCCCAGCCCATCCATCACCAACAGGACGATTTTCGAATCATTTTTACGCAATAACGAGGGTATATATTCTGCAGGCATAATCTAATCCTTATCTATTCTGGCTAGAACTCATCCTAAAAATGGGAGGGTGTCTTTCCCTTTTTTGTGATAGCTTCGCGTTCTCTGACTACAGCATACGTCTCCCCACCATTCCAACGGGGGGAGACGTAAAGCTCTATATCAATGATCGCTGCCGGTTAGCGTATCGCCAGTTCAGTCTCCAAGTCAAAGATATGCATATTTTCCATATTGAAGACAACCTGAACGTCTTCATCGATATGATATCGGGATCGAGGATCGACTCTGGCAACGAAGTTGTGTTCACCGGCCTTCAAGTAAACGAAGATTTCGTTGCCCATCAACTCTGTTACGTCAACCTTGCTGGAAACGGGCTGGGCAGTGATCCCAGGTGGAGCAAACGCAGGGTTGTGGATGTCTTCGGGTCGGATGCCAAATATGACTTTCTTGCCGGCATACGGCATGTAGACACTGGTTCGATCCTCTGGGATCTGCATGTTGAATGAACCAGCCTCAACAATTAGCTTGCCATCATCTTTGTTGAGGGTTGCGTTGAAGAAGTTCATCGCCGGTGAGCCGATGAAACCCGCGACGAACAGGTTGTCTGGTAGATCATACAGGGACTGAGGTGTGTCAATCTGCTGCAAGATACCTTTGTTGGTAACTGCAATCCGGCTTGCCATGGTCATCGCTTCCACCTGGTCGTGGGTCACGTATATAAACGTAGTCTGCAGCTGCTGGTGGAGCTTGCTGATATTCGCTCGAGTTTCGACACGCAGCTTCGCATCCAGGTTGGAAAGCGGTTCGTCAAAGAGAAAAACCTTCGGCTCGCGTACGATGGCACGTCCCACTGCAACGCGCTGTCGCTGACCACCCGAGAGCTGACGAGGTTTTCTGTCGAGCAGCGTTTGGATCCCCAGAATGTCTGCTGCGTTCCCCACGCGGCGTTTGATCTCATCTTTGGGGGTCTTGCGCAGTTTCAACCCGAACGCCATATTGTCATACACGCTCATGTGGGGGTACAGGGCGTAGGATTGGAACACCATGGCAATGTCCCGGTCTTTGGGCGGCACGTCATTGACCACCTGATCCCCGATTAATATTTTTCCATCTGAGATGTCCTCCAATCCAGCCAGGCACCGCAGTGCAGTGGTCTTACCACAGCCCGAGGGACCTACCAGGACCAGGAATTCTTTGTCTGCGACTTCGATGTCAAGGTCATTTACGGCGATGACATCACCAAATCGTTTATAGACATGGTCATAGGTTACCCTTGCCATTGATATTTCTCCTTTCTACGAGAGTATAGTGACTAGATTATAGTATCAATTTGCCCAGATGGCAACTCTAAATGTCGAAATTGTTATCATCCTTGCCGAAACTCTGCTAACAGCATACAATCATGCTATGGCAAAGAAGGACGATGTAAGCCCAATCCGTAAACAATACCTGGATATCAAGCGCGAATACCCCCAAGCGATTTTGTTCTTTCGTCTTGGCGATTTTTACGAGACTTTTGATGAGGATGCAGAGATTGCTGCCAGGGAGCTTGACATTGTCCTGACTTCCCGGAATGTGGCAAAAGGTATCCGGGTACCGATGGCCGGCATCCCTCATCATGCTGCCGAGAGCTATCTGGCTCGCTTGATCGAGCGCGGGTATCACGTGGCAATCTGTGAACAGGTGGGAGAGCAGCCCCTCAAGGGGATCTTCCCACGACAGGTGGTGAGGGTTGTAACCCCGGGAACGGTTGTCGAACCCGGCTTGCTGCCTTCAGATGGTAATAATTATCTGGCATGTGTCGTCATCGCTGAAGGAGAGACGAGATCGACCGGTGCTGCTGGAGTCGCCTATGTAGATATCACTACCGGTGAGTTCGCCGCGGCAGAGTTAAGCGGTGCGGATATCTACAGCACCGTCCGTGCTGAACTGGTGCGGTTGAAACCGGCAGAGATTCTGCATCCAGACGATTTGAGCCTTGAGAATGGCGTGCCAGGGCACCATACCTCCTGGCCAGGTTGGCGGTTCGAACCCGGTCGTTGCCGGGAGATCCTGACCAGCCATTTCGAGGTGGCATCTCTGGATGGATTCGGATTGCGAGGCGAGAGTCTGAGCGTCCGAGCTGCGGGTGCAATTTTGCAGTACCTGACTGAGACACAGCCCTCTGCTCTTCAGCTGCTCACCAGGTTGAGCAGCTACAGCCTGAGTGATTTCATGATCCTGGACTCAGCAACAAGGCGCAACCTGGAATTGACTGAGACCTTGCGCAGCATGGAGGTCCGAGGGTCATTGCTTGGCGTGCTGGACCGGACGGTGACCCCAATGGGGAAGCGCATGATCCGGCAGTGGGTCAGCAAGCCATTGTTGAACGTCGAAGGTATCAGCCAGAGACAGGACCAGGTCGAAATATTCGTCAAAGATGGGCTGCTTCGGGGAGAAGTCCGTGAGGCATTGAAACCCTTCGGCGATATGGAGAGGCTGACAAACCGTTTTGTAGGTGGAACTGCCCTGCCGCGGGATTTGGTCGCACTGCGCAGCACCTTGCCGCATTTACCGGATTTCATTAACTTACGTCCTTCATCGGATTCGCCATTAGAACCAATTCTCCAGGAGTTCTCGCTCTGTGAAGACGAACTTGAGCTGCTCCTCAGAGCGGTCGAAGAAGATCCCCCAGCAACACTTCAGAATACAGGCATAATCCGTACCGGGTATTCAGCCGAACTG
>JAQBDA010000267.1:0-4155 GCA_032124675.1 Chloroflexota bacterium | reverse complement strand
ACTGAAGCCCCTACCGCCGGATCGATGATCCTGGCAGGCGTGCTGCTGAAACTCGGGGCATATGGCTTCCTGCGGCTGGTATTGCCGCTGTATCCCGAGCAAGCCAAAGCTTATGCCGGTGCGTTGGGTTTTCTGGCGGTTATGGCAATTATCTTCGGGGCATTTGCAGCCTATGGACAGAATGATTTCAAGCGGCTTGTCGCTTACTCATCCGTAAATCACATGGGTTTTGTCGTTCTGGGTATTGCTGCTGCGGCATTTGCGATCGATACCAACAACGCTGCCATAGCCCTGGAGGGGGCTGTCCTGCAGATGTTCAACCATGGCTTATCGGCAGCCGCAATGTTCTTCCTGGTTGGCGTGATCTATGAGCGCACCCATACGCGTGACCTGAATGAGTATGGCGGTCTTTTCCCGCTGATCCCGGTTTATGGCGGGATACTCATTTTTACATCTATGGCCTCGCTGGGTTTGCCGGGTTTGAATGGATTCATCTCGGAATTCCTAGTCGTCAGAGGTTCGTGGCCTATCCTGACCCTTTACACAGCTCTAGCGATGATCGGTTTGCTGTTCACCGGTGCATATATCTTGAAAGGTATCAAGATGGTGCTGCATGGACCGCTGAATGAGAAATGGGCTGGACATATCAGCGAAATCAACGCCCGTGAGATCGTTGTGATCGCTCCTTTGCTGGTGCTGATGTTATGGATCGGCATTTGGCCAGCATGGATATTAAACGTTATTAATCGCGCCATCACGATGTTCTTCCAGGGCGCTTAAAAATAAAATGCTATTCTGCTCGGTTTCTGATCAAAATCTTCATCCGAGGAGATAAAAAAATTGAACACCGCTTATCGAGGTGAAGAATGCAATTTCCAATCCTGAGCGTAATCGTCTTTACCCCAATCATTGCAGGCGTGCTCATGCTGTTTATTCCAGCCGAGCGCAAAACAGAGACAAGGGTCACCGCCCTCGCTGCAGCAATCATTGCCCTGGGAATGTCGGTCTTCGTGTATTTTTCCTATAATGTTGGCGCGGGTGGGTACCAGTTCATCGAAAAGTATAGCTGGCTGCCGCAGTTCGGAATATCCTATCATGTAGGTGTGGATGGCATGAGCGCCCCTCTGGTACTGCTGACCGGGGTGGTCATGTTCACTGGAGTCCTGATCTCCTGGGGTATGGATGACCGGCCGCGTGAGTTCTTTGCGTTTCTCTTTATCCTTGCGACGGGCGTATTTGGAGTGTTTGTCGCCCTAGACCTATTTATGCTGTTCTTCTTCTACGAGATAGCCGTTTTCCCGATGTACCTGTTGATCGCGATCTGGGGATGGAAGGAGACCCGCGAATATGCGGCCATGAAGCTGACCCTGTACCTGTTCATTGGGTCAGTCATCGCTCTGGTTGGAGCGCTGGCGATGTACTTCGTCTCGGGTCTGGGTACCTTTGACATGCTGGAGTTGGAAAAAGCCGGCTTTTCAGCGGATTTTCAACGCTTGTGGTTTCCGTTTGTATTCTTCGGTTTTGCAGTGCTTGGCGGCATATTTCCCTTCCACAACTGGAGCCCGGATGGGCACGTTGCAGCCCCGACGGCTGTATCCATGTTCCATGCAGGTGTACTGATGAAGTTGGGCGCATTTGCAGCCCTGCGTGTAGGCATTATGCTGATGCCAGAAGGCGCTAAAATATATATGCCCTGGATTATTCTGCTCACGCTGGTAAACGTGGTGTATGGGGCATATATCGCTCTGGTGCAATCTGATTTCAAATATGTGATTGGATTCTCGTCAGTCTCCCATATGGGACTTGTGATGATGGGTTTTGCAACCCTGAACCAGAACGGTATGCTGGGAGCTGGCGTCCAGATGTTCTCACACGGCATCATGACAGCCCTCTTCTTTGCGGTCGTCGGGATGATTTACGACCAAGCACACACACGCGAGATCAATAAATTGGGGGGCATGAATAAAGTGATGCCGCTGGTGACCCTGGCATTTATCGTCGGGGGAATGGTATCTATGGGTATGCCCGGATTCTCGGGCTTTATCGCAGAATTCCCGATCTTCATGGGAGTTTGGGGACGCAGCCCGTGGATCGCAATCCTGGCGGCAATATCTATTGTGATTACTGCATCGTACATCCTCCGGATTATCGGTCGGGTGTTTTTCAGCAGGATGCCTGAGGACCTGGAAGGTCATATAAAGGATATAACTGCACTGGATAAGGTTGCATTGGTGTTTCTTTCAGCCATCTTAATTGTCATCGGTGTTTATCCAGACATCATGGTAGTGATGGTTGAATCCGGTGTAAATAATATACTGCGCCTGTTGGGAGGTGCATAGTGGATCAGATCCTATTTGAGCCCTGGATGATCGTAGCGATCTTACCGGAGATCCTGGTCGTCATCCTGGCAGTGTTTGTGCTGTTACTCGATCTAGCTCTAAAAGAAAAATTCCGCCGGAATCTGGGTTGGGTTGTTGCAGTTGGTCTTGGACTGATACTGGTCTTAGGCCTGATCTTTTCGAGACCACCCGATGAAGCACAGCTGATATGGGGAGGTATGCTCATGCAAGACTGGCTGGGCTTCACCTTCCGGATGCTGTTCCTGTTTGCGGCTGCCATGACCGCTTTATTCTCGATGGATCTTCCAAGGCTGGGCGATCGGGGCGAATATTACCTGCTTATGCTCTCTTCGACCCTGGGCATGATGCTGATGGCAGCTTCAGCCGATCTGGTCATGCTGTATCTGGCAATCGAAACGACCTCGATCCCGCTCTATATCCTGGCAGGGTTCTTGATCCGGGATGATAAATCAACCGAATCCGGTTTCAAGTACCTGCTGTTCGGAGCAATGACCTCAGCCGTGATGCTGTACGGTTTCACATTGTTGTTTGGTTTCACCGGAACGACGAATTTGTATGAGCTGGCACTGCAAGTCCAGCAAGGCGTGCTCGGAACTGCCACGCTGGTAGGCATCCTGCTGTTGGTGCTGATCGGTTTCGGGTTTAAGATCTCCGCAGTGCCGCTGCATTTCTGGGCTCCAGATGTTTACGAGGGAGCACCTACGCCGATCGCGGGCTTTCTGTCAACGGCTTCGAAGGCGGCAGGCTTCGCGGTACTGCTGAGGTTCTTTCTGGCGGTCTTTCCTGCATACTCGCCATACTGGGGTGCTGTGGTCGCTGCTCTGGCAGTTGCTACCATGACCCTAGGGAATCTGATTGCTCTGGCACAGAAGAACATCAAACGTATGCTGGCGTATTCTTCGATCGCCCATGCCGGTTATGCCTTGATCGGTTTCGTCGCAGTATCTTACCTGGGTGCCTCCAGTGTCGTGTTTTACCTGATCGTCTATGTGATCACCAATCTGGCTGCTTTTGGGATTGTAGCCGTTGTCGGCAGGATAACTGGGTCTGATGAAATCGCCTCCTATGCCGGGCTGAGCCGCCGCTCACCCTGGCTTGCCATGGCAATGCTGGTTGCATTCCTGTCTCTGGCAGGCATGCCGCCATTTGGCGGCTTTGTGGTGAAATTTGCTGTTTTTGCTGCCGCAGTCGACGCCAATATGGTGTGGCTGGCAGTTATTGGTGTGCTGAATTCGATTATTGGGCTTTATTACTACCTTACAGTTCTCAAATATGTATATCTGTTCCGCTCTGAAGATGAGGAAAAGCCGCTGCCTGTCACGCGACCTTACGCCCTAGGGATTATCTTCCTGTGTCTGGGGATTCTCCTGGTCGGGACAGTATTCGCACCTTGGATAATGATCGCGAATTCCGCGGCAGCGTCATTGTTTTAGGTTGGATGGTTATTGAATTTGTGATAAAATTCGCGGCGTCATGACCCAAAAAAGCCCCCCGCCAGATCAGAACCCCTGGATGGCTGCTTTTAACACGAAATTCATCACCGTCGGGGGAGAGGTGGGTTGTATCACCCTGGTAATTGTGATTGCAGCGGTTTTCGGTGGGATCTGGTTAGATAGAGTTTTGGGTACAAAACCCTTATTCACGGTTGGTTTGGTATTGTTGTCTGCCCCATTGGCATTGGTGCTCACAGTTTGGATCGCTAGACGGGCGACAAGAGATCTGCAGCCTCCACCTGTAAAAAGACAGGATGAAATAGACAAGGAGGAAATTTCTGATGAGTGAAGTAGAGACGAAA
>JAQBDA010000266.1:0-5681 GCA_032124675.1 Chloroflexota bacterium | reverse complement strand
GGTGAACCAAAATCAACCGTTCTCACCAGCATACAATCCGTATCCTTGCCGGAGTCGGTCCAAGAATATGTCCGAGACAACAATTTGCAGTCTGGCCTCATTGTCCCGCTGATATCTCGTGGGGTCAGTCTCGGGATTCTTATCCTGGCGAGGGATAATAACAGCTCTACCTTTGGTAAGCATGAAATCGATCTAGCGGAGACGATTGCTACAGATATCGCCTCAGCGATAGGAAACGAACGCCTGACTGAACAGGCGCGGCTGGCAGCCGTTGACGCCGAGCGACAGCGCCTGGCTCGCGAGCTTCACGATTCAGTGACCCAATCAATATACAGCCTGACTTTGCTGAGCAGCGGCTGGGAGAGCATGGCTCGTCAGGGCACGTTGGAAGACCCAGCTGATTCCTTCCGCCGCCTGGGTGCAGTAGGCCAGCAAGCATTAAGAGAAATGCGCCTGCTTTTGCACCAGCTGCGTCCATCCGTCTTGGAGGAAGAAGGGCTCCTCAATGCCATACAACAACGCCTGGATACTGTGGAGAGACGTGCCAATATCGATGCACAGATGACTGTCCAGGGGGAATTCATAGATTTGCCGCAAAAAATCGAGGATGAACTCTTTTACATTGCGCAGGAAGCGCTGAACAACTCGTTAATGCATGCCATGGCGGAATCAGTGGTGGTGCACATCGAAGAAGATCAAGGCAAGAT
This sequence comes from Chloroflexota bacterium, assembly GCA_032124675.1. Lineage (GTDB taxonomy): Bacteria > Chloroflexota > Anaerolineae > Anaerolineales > UBA4823 > JAQBDA01. The sequence goes on along the minus strand of JAQBDA010000266.1, from coordinate 4,974 downwards.
CATCTTAAGTGTAGAAGATGACGGCATGGGCTTCGATGTTTCAGCAAAGCATACCGGCATGGGTTTGATAAACATGCGGGAGCGGGCAAATTCCATTGCAGGAGAACTATCCATACGCTCGAAAGCGGGGCATGGTACCCGGGTGAAGGTCTCAGTCGTTGTGCACAAGGAAATGTGACAAAAATGACAGCAGAACCGATCCGCGTTCTTATCGCTGATGACCATCCAATCGTCCGTCAGGGTCTCGAGATCGTGATCAACTCACAGCCCGACATGTGTCTGGTTGGGCAGGCAGCTGATGGCAATCAAGCACTAATACTGTTCAAAGAATTACAACCTGATGTGATCATCATGGACTTGAAAATGCCGATCATGAACGGTTTGGTTGCTATTGAGCAGATAAAACAATCTGATCCGGAAACCCCAATTCTTGTACTGACAAGTTTCACGGATGATGAGATGGTGATCTCGGCGATCCAATTGGGAGTAAATGGGGTAATCCTCAAGGATGCACCGCCCGAACAACTACTCACCGCTCTCCGCGATGTTTTTCATGGAGAAAAGTACGTGGATCCTTCCGTTGCTCGCAAGCTGATGGCAAATATCCACCAGTCTGCCGCTCAAGGGCGTCTCGATCATTTACTAACCAACCGGGAGATCGAAGTGCTGAAATGCCTGGCGCAAGGTCTCTCGAATCGAGATATTGCTCTGAAGCTATCGATCTCGACCCGTACCGTGACTACCCACGTCCGGAATATACTCGACAAGCTGGGGGTAGAAAATCGCACCCAGGCCGCTCTATACGCGGTCGAGCATGGGATTGTGGAGAGGCCAGGATAAAACTAAGCAGCCTGCTACCGCATCCCGGAGATACACGCGTCGTCCGGCGGCGTATTCGGGTCTGTCAGGAATTCTATCATCATCTGCATTGGGCATTCATCGGCAAGGCTGGCGCCGTGCCCGACTCCTGGATATTCGTAGAAGTATCCATACTCCAATGTCTCAGCAGCATGCCTGCCCCACTCAGGCGGGGTGATCGGGTCGAACTCACCGCTCATCAATAAGGTAGGGATATCACTGGTAACGGATTGGTTAGCGCTCGCTTCTGCCACACCCGCGCCCCATTCCTGGCAGACACGAAATGCCAGCTCACCCAGCACAGCGTTATTATACATTTGTGCCAGCTCCGGAAAGCCAGCAAAGCGCTGGCGGAATGCATCGATTGAGCTGAATGCCAGCTCTTCATGACACTGCACGGAAAACATCATCCCCCGGTAGGAGTAATCCAGCAGCGCGATCATTGCGCCCTGGATCATGTCGAAATCCCGGTACTCGCCCTGACTGGCAGCAGCGATCTGCTGCGGCAGCAGGTAGCGCAGTTTGCTGTCGTACAGCAGCTGGAACGTCAGTCCGAGCAGGGTGCTGCCCTGCATCCAGGCTTCATATTCATCCCCGGTCATAGGGTTGCGGATCTCTCGCAGCACCGGCTCAGCATCCAACCGCCGGGCGGTGTCGTAAAATACTTGCTCCAGCTCCGGGTGGGCTTCACTGCAAACTGCGTTTTCGGCACAGGCCTCAAACAAGCGCTCCAGGGCGCGGTTGAAATTGGCCGGCGATTCCAGGTAGAGATCGACATCCGGCGGGTAGACTGCATCCAGCACCACGCTGCGCAGCCCATCTGGGTAGCGGCGCATCACTTCCAAGGCCAGACGCGTGCCGTAAGAACCACCCCACAGGTTGACCTGCTCATAACCCAGTGCCTGCCGGATCTCATCCGCATCGGCGGCGCTGGCAGCACTGTTGTATGCAGCAAGGTCTGCCACCTGAGACAGCTCATCCCGGCAGGTTCGCAGGCTCTCCAGGAGCAGCTCGGTGATCTGCTGCTCAGCCACCTCCCGCCCATCAATCTGGCGGTCGAGAAAGTCCAGCACCAGCCGGTCATATCCCGGGCAGTCCAGCGCTGGCCGGGACAATCCTATCCCACGCTGGTCGAAGAAGATCAGCTCTCGTCCGGTTGCGAATACTGGCTCAGACATGGCTTCGAACTGCCAGCGGACCAACTCCAGCACGCTGACCCCCGGCCCGCCAGAGAGATACACCACCGGGTCGGGATGGGTTGCCCCATCTGGCGGGTAAAACACCGCTACCGGCAGGCGGATGACCCGTCCGAAGGAGGCTGAATCTACCTGGCTGCGCTGCTCTTCAACCGTCAGGTAGTAGCAGTCCACATCCCGCCCCTGTACGATGTCATCCGGCAAGACGAAGCGGCAGGCTGAAGGCTGAAGCGTGCCGGGCACTCCCGGCTCGGACAGGATAGCCGGGGCAGCAGGTTGGAGTGGTGCTGCCGTAGGAGTGGTCTGGGCAGCCGCACCCGGAGTGCAGCCTGCCAGAACCAGTGTGAGCAGCGCGCTCAAGATAACTGCATCGTGAAATGCGGTTCTCATGACGGCACTCTCCGTTCACCGGTCAGTACGGCGGATGAACCACCACACCAGACCGTAGAACGCAGCCGCCCAGATTACGATCCCCAGCAGGCCTGACAGCAGTTTAGCTGTTGGCAGATCTCCCAACATGGCAAACTTGTACAAATTCGTAATTATTCCCCCCGGTGTCCATTCCAGCACACTCTGGATTGCAGGCGACCAGGTAGAGGCGTCCACCAGCCCTGCCATCACAGCCGGAACAATAAGCACCAGCAGCAGCAGCGTCCCCCATAGACCTGCGGTCGTTGGGCTGTCTGAGAGCACTCCAATCAGCAAGCCGATTGCTACGGCAAATGTAATCCCGGACAAGGTCGCCAGGAGCACGACCTCCCAATGCACGAACAGCTTCATGTTCAGCAGGATGATCACCAGTGCCAGGAGCAAAGCATAGAACGCGCCTGCCAGCGCTTTGCCGGAAATGATCTGGAGGTGGCTGGCAGGTGAGACCAGCAAGGCTTCGAAAGTGTGCGACTCCTTCTCCTCCACCATCAGCAGCGGGATCAATGCAATACCGATCGTAAGCAGCCCTACCGCCAGCAGCAATGAGATGGTCATCGGCTGACCGCCGGTCTCCAAAGTGGGATACAGCCTGCCATCCGCCAGTCTGATCTGTACCCTGCTCCAGCTTGCCTGGCTCAAAGTCTGCTCGAAGAACGCTACCGTCTGGGCGACATTATCCGGATCGGCCCAGTGCGCTGCGTATGCCTCGATCTCGATCACCTCATCCTTACCGGCCTTCTGGTCGAAATCGGAAGGGATAATCAGTCCAATTGGTGACATCGGCAGCTCAACCACATGCTGTTCCAGCTCCTGCAGGGTATCACTCACCCCTAAAATATAATCATCCTGGCTTGTCAGCCCACGCAGGAGGGTAGAACGCCCCTGGTCGTAAGCCAGCGCAGCTGGCTTATCCCGCAGCCTGAGCAGCAGCGGCAACACGGAATTGGTGACCACCATCAGCATCGACCCCAGGATGATCGAGATGACCAGCTTGTTCTGGAGTGCGTCACGCATGTCCTTGCCGGCGATCGCCCACACGATACGCCAGCCATGCGGAGTCCCGGATGCGTCTAGGACCTGTGCACCTGGCTCCCACACTTCATCGACTGGGAGCGCGCTATCTGCCCTGCTCCGCACCCAGGGAAGGTACCCAAGGAGCGGCGCAAACAGGCCCGCTCCACTCGCCTGCGGGGCATCGAGCTGAGCCTGCCAGCCTGCGGGCACGAAGGTGCCTTCCCGGTCCCGGCGGCTGACCAGCCAAGCGGCCCCGAACATCACCATACCTGCCCAACACACCAGCCAGGCGACTTGCAGCAGGGTGCCAGCCAGTGGGACCGTTCCCGCATACGACGTGCGAATCAAGTTGAACGCAACCACTGTGGGTATATAGCGCAGCACCTGGATAAGCGCCTCCGGCAGCAGTCCTTCCAATTGAGATATAAAGATCGGCAGTAGGAACGGGATCAGGAAGACCCACGCCCATAAAGTGAGCTGGCCGCGGTTATCGACGATGACACCCAGTATCAGCCCTATAGAGACGGTAAACAGCGCCAGGGTGATGGCTGTCAGGATCAGCAACCACCAGTGGACTACCAGGCGGTGATACATCGCCATGGTCACTGCCGCCCCGACCAGACAGTAAAACAGCCCGACGATCGCCTTGGCACTTATCACCTTGCCGGCGCTGGCCGGGGAGACCAGCAGCGCCTCCAGGGTATGGGACTGCTTCTCCTCCAGCATCAGGTGCGGTATCAGGGTCATCCCGATCATGATCACCAAAAATACCAGGCTGAGCGTCGCCCACATCCCCAAACCACCCGACCTGGCATGGTTGTAGACCCTCCCCTCCTGCATACTTATGGCAACATCCCTGCCCAACAGGCGGGAGATCTCCGCTTGTACAGTTATTTTCACAGCATCGACATCCGCCTGCCTTAACCAGTGGATGGCATATCCCTGAAGCTCCGGCGACTCACCCCTCTCCAGCGCCTGGTCGAAGCCCTGCGGTATGGTGATCGCCAGCTCCGGGACCTCGGCGTCTCCCATCTCCTCCTTCATCTTCTCTTCAGAAGCAAAGCCATAAACCCTTAAGTTCTGGGCGTTCTCCAGGAGTGCAATCAGAGCCGAATCGCCGGCATCATAAACCAGCAAAGCGGTCTTTTCGCCGGCACTCGTCAAGTTGGGGATTCCCCGATAAGCAAAAACCACAAACAGTGAGGTCAGGATCAGTGAGATGGTATTTTTATTCTTCAAGGCTTCAAGGATGTCTTTGGCAACGATCGCCCAGACAATCCTCAATTTATCGGTCAGGCTTTCAGTTTGGTGTATATTTTTCGCATTCATAGCTGCCCTCCAATTTTACATCACAGCGGCGGTAGACGCCGTAGCGGCGACTGCCGCAGCCGCAGCCTGCATCGTACAGATCCCCAGGTATAGACCCAGGCAAATCAGCAAGTCCAGTTCTGGATATTGATTATTTACAGCCAGAGAT
>JAQBDA010000265.1:0-23349 GCA_032124675.1 Chloroflexota bacterium | reverse complement strand
TCACTAATCTGGTAGAGGCCCCGCGGCCGTTGCGCGGCTCTTTTGACCCCTCGCACCTGGAGCTGCCCGGCGATGTGCTGGTCTCGGTGATGAAGAAGCACCAGCGCTACTTCCCGGTGGAGAAGAAGGGGAAATTGCTGCCCTATTTTATCGCCGTGCGCAATGGGGATGGGCAGGGATTGGACGTGGTCAGAGAAGGCAACCAGCATGTCATCCGGGCGCGTTTCGCAGACGCGGCTTACTTCGTACGCGAAGATCTCAAGCAGCCGCTGGAAGCCTACCTGCCAAAGCTGGGTACGCTGACCTTCCAGACCGAGTTGGGTTCGATGCTGGATAAGGTCCACCGCCTGCAGGCGCTGGTGGAGGATATTGCCCCCATGCTGGGTCTGGATGCGGATGAGACCATATATGCCCGCTGGGCAGCCGCACTATGCAAAGCCGACCTGGCGACCGAAATGGTGGTCGAGATGACCTCCCTGCAGGGGGTCATAGGGCGCGATTACGCCCTGCACGCCGGCGAGCCGCCGCAGGTCGCGGAGGCGATCTTCGAGCACTACCTGCCGCGCTTCTCTGGAGATACCCCCCCCACCGGCCGGGCTGGACTGCTGGTCGGGTTGGTCGACCGGCTGGACTCGCTGGCCGGTCTGTTCGCAGTCGGTCTGGCGCCCACCGGCAATAAAGACCCCTTCGCCCAGCGCCGGGCGGCTCTGGGTCTGGTGGGCAACCTGGTCGCCTGGGGGGCCGATTTCGACCTGCGCGCGGGGCTGGAAAAGGCTGCCGGGCAGCTGCCCGTCCAGGCGAGCGCCGAGAGCCAGATCGCGGTGCTGGCTTTCATCATCGAGCGCCTGCGCAACGTGCTGCTGGAGCAGGGCTGGCGCTACGACGTGGTGGATGCCGTGCTGGCGGCGCAGGGCTGGAACCCGGCTCTGGCTGCCCGGGCAGTAAAAGAGCTCTCGACCTGGGTCTCCCGTTCGGACTGGCATACCGTCCTGCCGGCTTATGCCCGCTGCGTGCGCATCACCCGTGACCTGGATCGCCAGTACCCGCTATCGGAGGTGCGATTCGTAGAAGACGCCGAGAGGCAGCTTTATTCTGCCTTGCAGGAGAGCCAGACTGCGGAGCGCCGCCCCGGTTCGGTGGACGACTTCCTGGAGGCCTTCCTACCGCTGATCCCAGCCATCAACACCTTCTTCGACAATGTGCTGGTGATGGCAGAGGATGAGAGCCTGCGCCAGAACCGCCTGGCGCTGGTGCAGCAGGTCGCCGCTCTGGCAGATGGCGTGGCTGATATGAGCCGCTTAGAGGGGTTTTAGGAAGCACAATTTCTGTGCAAAGATAACTTTTCACTTCTTGTGATTCGATCGATGCAAAGAAGGATGTGGGCAGCGAAAACATAGAGATGATCGGTGGATGGCTATGAGCCAACCGAGAGGGACTTCCTAGATATGGAGCTTTTACGTAGAAGAAAGTTTAAATCTTTTGTTGCCACCCCAACTGAAGCGATAGCGTTAGACCTCCGAACGTGCAGATGCTGCTGGGTGCGAGGGTAGAGTTGGGCAACAGAACGGATGATGGCATGGATCAGGTACGCGGCACAAAGGGAGAACAACCTGATGACCTCTGAAGAACGCGCCAGGAAAATCGAGTCTTATGGAACCGCTTATGACAGGCTGCTATCCGCTTTGGAAGACTTCCCACGCGAGATGTGGCAGTTCAGGCCCGCCTCAGAGCGCTGGACGATCCACGAGATCATCGTCCACATCACCGACAGCGAAGCCAGCAGCTATTTTCGCTGCCGCCGCCTGATCGCCGAACCTGGCAGCACGGTGCCTGGCTATGACGAGAACCGCTGGGCGTGTGAGCTGCGCTATCACGAGCAGAGCACCCAGGACGCCCTGGAGCTGTTCAAGTGGCTGCGCCTCAAATCGTACACGCTGATCAAGGACCTGCCCGAGGCGATCTGGTCGCATACCGTCGATCACACGGAGGATGGTGTAATCACGATGGACGACTGGCTCGATACCTACGAGCGGCATATCCCTGATCACATCCAGCAGATGCAGGCCAATTATGATGCTTGGATGAAACAGAAGATGCCAGGCTGACGTCTGCCTGCAGTTGGCGTAGCTGCGCTGCTTGCCTGGGATTTTTAATACGGTATCGATTTATGAGCTATGGAGTGCGACCAGATGCAGAAAATTACCCCGTTCTTATGGTTCGATGATCAGGCCGAAGAGGCAGCTGAATTTTATACCTCTATCTTTAAGTATTCAAAGATAGGCACTATTACCCGTTTCGGAGCAGAAGGGCCCGGACAGCCGGGGAGCGTGATGACCGTCACATTCCAGATCGAAGGACAGGAGTTCACGGCATTAAATGGTGGCCCACACTTTGATTTTACGCCAGCGATATCGTTCTTCGTGAACTGCGAGACGCAGGCCGAAGTGGATGAGCTGTGGGATAAGTTCTCCGAGGGTGGAGAACCAGAGCAGTGCGGCTGGCTGAAAGACAGGTATGGCGTATCCTGGCAGATCGTGCCAGGCATCCTGCTGGAGATGCTGCAAGATGAGGATGCTGAGAAAGCGCGCCGTGTTACGGCAGCTATGCTCCAGATGGTCAAAATTGATATCGATAAGCTGAAGCTGGCATATGATGGTGGATAGCCGACGTTAGAGACGGGACGATAACTCATGAGCAGCTTGCATGGTACGGACAAGGCACCGCAGGGACAGGAAATCAGCCATTCTGTTCAGATGACCCTTGAGAGACTTGCTCCGCTCCTGGGCCTCTGGCAGGGGCGAGGTCGTGGGGAATACCCGACCATCGCAGATTTTTACTATGCCGAGACCTTTCGCTTCCGGAGCGGGGTTGGTGCAGCCTATCTTACTTACGAACAAAGCACCGAAATAATCGATGCGCAAGGGAATCCCATACGCAAGAGCCACTGGGAAGCAGGGGTCTTAAGACCGCAGGATGATGGGAGTATCGAGCTGGCCTGCGTCCAGAGTGGTGGACGGGTGGAAGTGCTGAGGGGTAATATGCTGGCCGAGGAAACTCATCCTGCAAAGTTGTCCTTGCGCTTCCAGAGTGTACTGGTTGGCAACGATGAGCGGGTGAAAAGCACCAACCGGGAATGGTACCTTGACGGGGAGCGCTTCAAGTATGTGATGAAGATGGCTGCCGTTGGCGTTGACGAGCTGCTCTTGCATGTGGAAGCCAGCCTATACCAGCTGTGAGTGGAGTTATATCGATGCGGGCGACTGGTATATAAAGCTGAAAGATGTGTAATTCTCAAGCAGGTGGGAGATGAAAGGCACTCGTGCAGGCTGGGATTCGCTCCTGTATCGCGGCTATATCATCGGGGGTATATTGGGTGTGCTTGCTGTCACCGTCGCCACGGTCGTGCTCTTCGACCCGCAGGGCAGGACCATGCTGCCGGTGTATACAGGTGGCGGCTGCGCGACCATCTACCTGTTCGGCTTCCTGGCATACTGGTGGGCGCAATTGCCGTTACCGGGTTACGCGGATGCAGAGCGCTTCCCGGCAGGAGCGGGGAAAGTCGCACCGGATATCTCTGCGCTTAAGAGCTGAACCAAGCTGTTCGAGGCAATGGCGCTGTGGGGCGGCAATCCTGAAGCGCTGATCGCGGAGCGCCGCAATGCGCGCCGGCCGCTGTTGGAGTGGTCTGCCTGGACCACTGCCCTGGCGCTGTGCCCGCTGGTGAGCGTGTGGCTGTACCTGTTTGGAGCGCTCTCTCAGGCAGCGTTTTTAACCTACATCCGGCCTGCCATCGTCATCCTTGCGGTTTTGATGCTGGTGCGGACGTATTTCTTGCTGCAAGGGGTAAAGCGCAATGATCAGGAGGCTATCTATGCCCCGCTGGGTTTGAGCCAGGTTGGTTTTCCACAGCCGGATGCTGCACCGAAGGTGCTTGAAGGTGTGCGCCGCGGCCGCTCGGTGCGCATTACAGTGGAAGGGCGTCACAGTACCACGCAGGTGAGCGGACAGGTGCTGGTCTTCGAGGTGGAATCGGTGGAAGGCAAGTTCGTGCTTACCGAAGACCTGCCGGAGGAGGTGCATTCGGCGCTTAAGAGCCTGCGCAAGGCCATGCGCTGGGTAGGGGTGAAGCTGGCTGGAACGCAGGAGGGCGTGAGCGTGGATCGCAATTCCCGCGGCGTGAATCTATGGCTGTACGACCTGTGGCTGGCGGAGCGGCTGCTGGAGCAGAGCCAGCCTGTATAATGAAGGTGCTGGCGGGCAGTGCGGCGGCAGCAAAATGGTGAAGAAGTAGATTATCTGAGGATGCAAGCATGGGATCAGGAAAACTGCACCGTCTCTCGGCGTTCACCTCGACCCCCGAGGGCGGCAACCCGGCCGGCGTGTGGATCGGTGATGAGCTGCCAGACGCGCAGACCATGCAGCGCATTGCCGCCGAGGTGGGCTATTCGGAGACTGCCTTCATCGCACCATCGACTGGATACGAGCGCCTCGTGCGTTACTACAGCCCGGAGGTCGAAGTCTCGTTCTGCGGGCATGCCACGATCGCGACGGGGGTTGTGCTCGCGGAAGAGGGAGGCGATGGCGTCTACCGCCTGTCAACTGCTATCGGCGAGGTGCCCGTCGCCGTTAGCACGCAGCACGGTCGGCGAGAAGCCTCGCTCACCTCTGTAGAGCCTGAGCACACCACCCCATCCGGAGCTTTCATTACCGCTGCCCTCTCTGCGCTGGGGTGGCGTAGAGCCGACCTGGATCCATCCATACCGCCCGCCAAAGCCTACGCCGGTGCCTGGCACCTGGTCCTGGCGGCAGCACACCAGGAGCGTCTCGCCAAGTTGGACTATGATTTCGCTGGGTTGAAAGCCGTCATGCTGCGCGAGGGTGTCACTACCCTGCAGCTCATCTGGCGGGAGAGCGAGGTGGTGTTCCACTCCCGCAACCCGTTTCCGGTCGGAGGTGTCATTGAGGACCCAGCTACCGGCGCAGCTGCTGCCGCTTTGGGAGGCTACCTGCGCGGTGCCGGGTTGATCACCCCACCGGCGACCATCACCATCCGCCAGGGTGAGGCGATGGGTCGCCCGAGCCGGCTGGTGGTCGATATACCCCCTGCTGGAGGCATCGTCGTCAGCGGTACGGCGGTACGCATCTGACCGGCTCGTAATCCAAGGTGGCTGTTGATAGTATGCAGATGTTCCTCCCTTTATTTCTCAAACTGATCGGTTTTGTGTTGCTACTCATCGGCCTCGTCGCTGCCTATTACGGTCCGCTTGAGATCTACGTCTTCTACCTTTTCTCTGAAGGCGGTCGCTTCCACTATGAAGGATTTGGGGTCGGGTCTCTATGGTTTGCTTACCTGGTGGTGCAGAATATCGGCTATTACATCGTCGCGGCCCTCTGCATCCCGGTGGGGATCGGGCACTTGAAGCTGCGCCGCTGGGCGATAACCCTTGCACAGCTTTATAGCTGGTATTGGCTGGGGGCTGGCGTCCTGCTGGCAGGCAATCTGCTCCTGCTGGTCCCAGCCGCGTTAAGCCTGGATCTCAACCGGGAGGTCCTGCTGCCCCGTATGGTGGCAGTTGGCGCTACTGTGTTGATTTTTCTGGTATTGTTGCCCGTTCTGACGCTGTGGTTTTACAAGAGCGAAGGGGTCAGGTCGGCCTTCGCAGCGCACGATCCGAACACATACTGGACAGAGAGATACCCTTTCCCGCTTCTGGCATTGCTGCTTCTCTTTGCCATCATGATCATTGTGCTGCACCTAGCATACTTCTTTCAAGGCGCTTTTCCGCTGTTCGGGCAGATCCTGCTCGGACGCTCGTCGGCGCATATCCTCTCCTTGTGCATCCTGATGCTGGGCGTTCTGATGTATGGAGTTATCCGCTTGAAAACTTGGGCGTGGTGGGGTTCGCTGGCGACAATCTCCTTGCTGCTGGTCTCGTCTGCGATATCTTTCGGCAGGCACACTTTCCACGATTTCATCCTGATGATGAACCTGCCGGCTTACGAATTAGAGCTGCTGGATGGGTTGATGCTGCTGCGTGGTTATAACCTGGTGGGACTGGTCGACCCACCGTTAATGCTTGCACTGGTGTTGTTGGTTTATTCCAGAAGGTACTTTAAAGGATTTTCTCTCTCTGACGGATGATGAGCTGGAGTATATTGAGATTAAACTTGCTCTGAGTCAGAAGGTGCGAGATATCAGGACACGCCGGAAGTTAACTCAGAAAGAAACCGCTGAGCTGATCGGATCAAGCCAATCGCGGGTCGCGAAGATGGAGTCTGGAGATCCTTCGGTGTCTATTGATCTTCAGGTGAAGTCATTACTGGCGCTCGGGGTAACACGAAAAGAATTAGGAGAGACTATCGAAGCTGCTAAATCGATCTCGACCTGATGTAGCTTCATCTTCTACTAGAACCCCTCGATATACTCCCGGATCGCCGGTACGGCTGTCAGCCGCTCGTAGAAGAAGTTGTTGACCACGTTGATCACCTCTGCCCGGGCGGCCTCGGCTTCAATGCTCAGATCCTCGTTCGTCTGCTGCCGTGTCAGCGCATCCCGCAGGCGCAGCAGGCGGCGAACGATCTCGCTCTCCTGCTCGCCCTCCAGGATATCTACTACCGCCAGGATCAGCCGGTCGTTCTGCGCCAGCATATCCTCTGCCGTGATGGGAGAATCCGGGTTGCAGCAATCGTCGATGGTGCGGATCAGCGACCAGACCTGGTACAGCATGGTGGAGGGTTCGTCGAACAGCTCGCGGATGAAAGCCGCATCCTCGTAGCGCCCAGTCAGCCGGAAGATATTGTACATGCGCTTGGCGGCTTTGCCGTAGTTGATATCCCGGGTCAGGTACTTGTTGACTTCTTTCTCCAGCTGGCTGACGTAGCTTTCCAGCGCATCGGTTGAGACATGCCGCACCAGTTTGGAGAAGATGGGGATCGACTCGGCCTCCAGATACACTTCCTGGAAATACGGATCCATAAAACCGTCCAGGGGTGTGATGGTGCCGTCGGGGGCTTCCCAGGTGACATCCAGCATATTGCTGGCGTTGGCAAGCTGGCCGCGCACCGGGTCGGCGATCACCCAGTCCAGCTTGCACCAGCCTGGGTCTTCGGCGACCTGCATCCACTCGATTGCTCCCGGAGAGCCGTCCGGCAGGGAGACCGCGATTTGCCCGGCGCGTACTTCGGCGCTACTCCACGAGATCGGGGAACCAGCCTGGATTGCCTGTCCCTCGCGGACCACGTCATATGGATACGAACCGAATTTGACTTCGATGAGCTGGTAGCTGGGTCCGCGCGCGGTGTCCAGCGCCTTATTGCGGATCAGCTCTGCCAGGGTGCGGCAGGCGCTCTCGCGGCTGTCGGCGCGGATGTTGACCCTCTCGAAATAGTCTGCATCCCCAGGGAAGCTCTGGATCTTCGATTGCGCCGCCGATCCAGATAGTGCCAGGGCGGTCTCGACCAGCCCCGGCTGGTCCTGAAATTCGACCAGCCGCCCGATCGCCCGGAAGTGCTCCAGGTCGACCGGGTCGAAGTCCAGCATGCTGACTTTGTGCCCGAAAACGCCGGTCTTCTCGTCGATACTGATTTCGGGGTCACTGGCTTTGATCGCCGCTATTGCAGACAGCCACTGCAGGGCTTCCTCTTCGTCCATCTCAATGCCCAGTCGTTCGGCAGACTCGATGATATGCCGCAGGTCGGCAGCTGGGGTCGGGTTTTGCTCGTCGTTCATTGATCGCTCCTCATTTTCACGAGCTGCATAAAGCCGCCCGTATAGTTAAGCAGGTCTGGCTTCCTCTTGCCGCCTCCAACCAGGCGTCAGGCTTTGCCGGCCTCTGCCAGCATCTTGCGAAAGATCACTGCCTGGTCCATCGCATCTCGCAGGGCATGGTGGGTTAGCTGTTGGTCACCCAGGTAGCGCGGCCCGACATGCTGCATGGCGGTCTGTTGCCAGCGCACTCCCGTCAGACCCATGTAGAAGGACTTGATATCGATTGCGGTGTGCCCGAAAGGATTGCTCCCCAGGTGGTGGTGGAAGTAATCGTTCAGGAACATCCAGTCGAAGGGTGCGTTGAAGGCAACCAGAACCGGCTGCCCTCCATCCTTCACTTGTTCTTTGATCCATGTCTCGAACTGCTCCATGGCTTTATAGGGTGGTGCGCCGCGCTCGATGAGACGCTCCATCGAGAGCCGGCTGACTGCCAGGGCTTCAGGGACGAACCTGGGAATGACCGGGCGCAGCTCGACGTAGAAAGTCTGCTGGGGCTCGGCAATCGTGCAAGCACCGATGGTCAGAAGCGAGTAATCGGTGGGGTTTGGTCCCGCAGTTTCCACATCTACGGAGATATATACTTCTTCGATTGGTATGTCAGTGTTCATAGTATCTATCAAATGTCTGGTAGATTATAGCGGTTTGCATGTGCTGCCTGCTTCACCCTGATTATAACCACTCTATGGTCTGTACGGTATAATTCATATCCCGGGGAGAATTAAGATATAGACGTTACGCACTAGGCGGGATGGTGGGGGTGTTTGGGCGGGCATCGCCCACCCAAACACCCCCAATTTCCCAAGGAACTGCGTAACATCAGTTAAGATAAGTCCCCGCGCACTCCCAGATGATTGTGACCACAGATAGTCATGTCAGTCGTAGACGAGATAAAAACCAGAATTGATATTGTAGACTTGGTCTCCGAGTCTGTCCAGCTGCGACGCACGGGGAAGAACTACACCGGCTTCTGCCCATTTCACAGCAATACGCGCACCCCCGCGTTTGCCGTCTTTGCGGAGACCGGCACCTGGCGTTGTTTTGGTCAGTGCAACGAAGGCGGAGATGTCTTTGGCTATGTGATGAAGAAAGAAGGCTGGGATTTTTCCGAGGCTTTACGATTCCTGGCTGAGAAGAGCGGGGTAGAGCTCAAGCCGCAGACCCCCCAGGAGCAGGCTGCTGCCGAAGAAAACGACCATCTGCGGGTGCTGCTGGAAGAAGCTGCCACGTTCTACCACCACCAGCTGCTGAACACCCCTGCCGGTCGATCCACGTTGGACTACATCTACCAGCGCGGACTGCAGGATGAGGCGGTGGAGGCTTTCGGATTGGGCTATGCCCCCGATGCATGGGAGGCTGCCAGCGGCTATTTTAGATCAAAGGGCTACCAAGAGGAAGACCTGCTGCAAGCCGGGCTGGCTTCCGAGAGAGACGGGGGCGACCAACCAGGTCGCGGTATTTACGACCGCTTCCGCAACCGACTTATGTTTCCCATCCGCGACGAGCGTGGCCGCATGGCAGGCTTCGGAGCGCGCATCGTAAACCCTGAGGATGTGCCCAAATTCCTGAACTCGCCCCAGACGGCGGTCTTCGATAAGGGCCGCCTGTTGTATGGCCTGGATCGCGCCCGCAGAGCCATCCGTGACCAGGACCAGGCGGTGATCGTCGAAGGATACCTGGATGTGGTCGCCCTGCATCAGGCAGGCTATGCCAACGCAGTCTCCCCCATGGGCACCGCCCTGACCGAGCACCACCTTTACCTTCTCAAACGCTATTCGCGCCGCATCGTGCTGGCCCTGGACCCGGATGCCGCAGGGGACCGTGCCACCTTACGCGGCTTGCAGATCGCTCGCCAGACACTGGACAGGGAAGCCGACCCGGTGTTCGATGCTCGCGGGCTGATGCGCTTCGAGGCTCGCCTGCAGGCAGATATCCGCGTGACCACCCTGCCCGAAGGCATGGACCCGGATGACGTTGTCCAGCGTGACCCCCAGGAATGGGAGCGCATCCTCAAAAATGCCCGCCCGATCGTCGAGCACGTCATGGAGACATTGGCTTCCACCAGCGACCTGCAGGATCCAAAAGTAAAGAATGAGATCGCGGCCCAGGTCATGCCGCTGATACGTGACGTCCCCAGCCCGATTGAACGCGATACATATCGGCAGCGTCTGGCGCGGCTACTGCGTGTCGATGAACGCACCTTGCTGGTAGACCAGTCAGCCATCTCACGCCCGCCGCGCCGGCGGGCCAAGACGCAGCCGCCCACCCAGACCCAGACGGGAGAACCGGTCCCGGCTGCTATCTCGGGTGCATATGCTCTTGAGTCGCATATCCTGGGTGTGCTGATGCGCCGGCCAGACCTGCTGTACCGGGTGGACCGATTGCTGCAAGAGATGGGTTTGAGCCGCTTATCCCAGGCCGATTTCCAGCACACTGACCACCAGGCGATCCTGCGTTTACTGCAGGCATCGGTCGACCAGGATATGGCAGAGCCGCTGAACTATGTCCTCAACAGCCTTTCGCTGCCGATGATGGAAGTCGCTGATGGACTGCTGGCACGCACGGGCAACCTTGACCCCAGCGGCGACCGCGTGTTGGAGGATATCCTGCGCGGCCTTATCACAATGCGCCAGGCTGCCGTCCGCCAGAATATCGATTTCCTGCGCTATCTGATGGAAGATGCCCAGCAGCAGGGCCAGATGAAGGTCACACAATACCAGCAAACTATGGTACAACATACGCAGGTCTTGCAGCAATTAAACCGCGCCTTAGGTCAGTTTACGAACCGGGTAACAGCTAACCGGGTACCCTGAGCCAAGCCGATTGGTTGATGTGTGGAGCCCATGAATTCCTCACCTGAAGACTCTGTAGAAGATAAATTGCCCGATCCTCATTATGTGGAGGATCAGGAGGAGGCTGTTCCGGGAGATGCTTCGCTGGTCGATAAGATGCTGGAATGGGATGAAAAAGCGAGCGGCGAGGCGGTCGACGAATCCGGCGATGAAGAACCCGATGAGGCGGCATTGAGTCAGGAAGCAGAAGACCTGGATAATCTGGCAAAGGATGAGCCGCTCGACCTGTTCGAGCACCCGAGCCTGGTCGTTGAGCTAAGCGAGGATCCGGTCCGTCTGTATCTAAAAGAGATCGGCAGCATTGAGCTGCTGGATACCGACCGGGAATTCTGGCTTGCCACCCGGCTGGAGGCCCCCGGCCGGATCGATACAATAGGTCGCCTCCACCCGCTGGCACGCACCGGCCTGGACCAGGACGAGCGCCGCCTGTCCCCGCGCAGCATTTACCTTGCTCTGTATGATGAACTGGAAACTGCCTGGAAGCGCGTCGTAGAAGATACCGGTCGTCTGGGATTCGACTGTCCCGACCTGGCCCTGACCCTCAGTGAGGCGCAGATGCTGCGCCAGACCTGGGATAGCGACATCCCCTCCTATCTGCGGGCATACCTGGATAATGGTATGTGGGGCAAAGACCCGCTCTGGGACGGGGTGGCTCGCAACGCCTTCACAGTCTTTCTATATTTATATATGCTGCCAGACCTGCCTGCTCTGGAGATGCTGGACTATATCTACGAGCACGGAACGCTGCCCAGAGCGCAGGTGTTTATCCATCCCCCGGCACATGAGGAGAGCCAGCAATCAGAAGTAGACGTTCAGGATGCGCCTGCCAGGTCAGATGCCACGGCTAGGCAGGCTGAGGGAGGCGAGCTTGAGTTCTGGGCGGATGTCGAGGACGCCGTCCTGGATACCGAGCTGGAAGACATCCGCTTGAGAGCGGCTGAAGCCCACCACACCATCATCCGTGCCAACCTGCGCCTGGTGGTCAGCGTCGCAAAACGCTATATCGGCCGCGGCAGCTCTTTCCTGGATTTGATCCAGGAGGGAAATATCGGCCTGCTGCGGGCTGTTTCCAAGTTCGACCCCACTCGCGGCTACAAGTTCAGCACATACGCCACCTGGTGGATCCGCCAATCGATCAGCCGCTCGATTGCCGACCAGGCGCGCACGATCCGCATCCCGGTGCACATCTTCGAGTCGATCAACCGCTTGCTGCGCATTCAACGCCGGCTTACCCAGCAGCTGGGTCGCGACCCGACATCGGAAGAGATTGCACTGGAAGCCGGCTATCTTGAGGAGCGGGACCAGAACACGATTGCCCGTGCGCAGATGGAGGGCACCCCGGTGCCTGTTGATGTGCGGCGGCGTCTGACACGCGGTGCAGCCAAAGTCAACCGCATCCTGCGCGCAGCTGAAGAGCCGATGTCTTTGGAGAGTCCGGTGGGCAGCGAAGACAGCAGCCAGCTGGGTGATTTCATCGAGGACGAAGACGCCCTGGAGCCGATGGACGCGGCCGCGCGCGAGATGCTGCGCGAATCGGTGAAGAACGCCCTGGCGGTGCTCTCAGACCGCGAGCGGCAGGTATTGGAGCTGCGCTTCGGACTGGCAGATGGCAAAGACCATACTCTGGAAGAGGTGGGCCAGTATTTCAATGTTACCCGGGAACGCATCCGCCAAATCGAATCCAAGGCGCTGCGCAAACTCCGCCATCCAACCCGAAGCCGCCACCTGCGCGACTACCTGGGGTAGTGCCGCTCTGGGAAAATCTTTACTGATCCCTGCTTCACAGATGCTCAGCAGCCGGGTAGAGAGGCTTAAAAAGTTATTTGTGAAATTTGACACCTAGAAATGGCTATGATAAACTTACCGCTTGGGTCTATATTATGTATATAGCCAGTGCCAAGGATGCCCTATGCTGACAGAATACCTGCCCATCGCTGTCCTGCTGGTCATATCGACCCTCCTCGCTGTAGTGGTTGTGGTTATCGGACACCTTTTCGGACCCCGCCGCCCTACACAGCGCAAATCCGCTCCCTATGAATCTGGTATGACCCCTTTCGGACCTGGCACCCGACGGATGCCGGTTCGGTTTTATTTGATCGCCGTACTTTTTATCTTGTTTGATATTGAAGTGGTATTCTTTCTTCCATGGGCCATTGTATTCCGGAGCCTGGGCGTGTTCGGATTGATTGAGATGGTAATTTTTGTGTTGATTTTACTGGTTGGTTATATTTACGCATGGAAAAAAGGAGCTCTGGAATGGGAATAGAGCAGAAACTCGGTAATATGGGTGCGGTCACCTTGAAACTCGAGCAGGCTGTCAACTGGTCCCGGACAAATGCCATGTGGCCGATGCTTTTTGGCCTGGCTTGCTGTGCCATCGAGATGATGTCTGCCCAGGCATCCCATTACGATATGAGCCGCTTCGGCATGGAGCTGATGCGTGCCAGCCCGCGGCAGTCGGACCTGATGATCGTCGCCGGGCGGGTGTCGCGGAAGATGGCTCCCGTGCTGCGCCGCCTTTATGACCAGATGCCTGATCCGAAATGGGTGATCTCCATGGGCGACTGCGCCTCATGCGGCGGCGTCTTCAACAACTATGCTATCGTGCCGGGTGTTGACGAAGTTGTCCCGGTGGACGTATATGTGGCTGGCTGCCCGCCGCGCCCGGAGGCGCTGATCCACGGGATCTTAACCCTGCACGAAAAAGTGCGCGGTGAGAAGGTCAAAGATTGGGCCTGAGCCAATAATCCAAGGGTATCGCTTGGAACGGTAATTTGATAATCGAGCAATTTCACTGATCGAGCGAACTGAATACCAAGATATGCTATGAATGATCATCTCCAAACCACAGTAAGTGCAATGGCAGGTCGCTTCAGCATCGAGGCCAGCCAGTTCCGCGGCGAGATCAGCCTGACCGTGATGCCGGATCAAATCGTCGACGTTTGCCGCAGCCTGCGCGATGAATTCTCTTTCGATATGCTCTCTGGGCAGACCGCGGTGGATTACTGGCCGGAGCAGGAACCGCGCTTCCACCTGATCTACCAGCTTTATTCGCTGGCTGAAAACCTGCGCTTGAGATTGCGCGTACCCCTCAACGGTAATGCCCCCTCACTGTCGACGATCGAAGAGATTTATCCCAACGCTAACTGGCATGAGCGCGAGGTTTTCGATATGTTCGGGATCAACTTCGAAGGTCACTCAGACCTGCGCCGCATCCTGATGCCCTACGATTGGGAAGGTCACCCGCTGCGCAAGGATTATCCATTGGGCTATGAAGAGGTACAGTTCAGCTTTAACTACGACGAGATCGACCGGCGCAAACCTTATGCCCGCGAATAGACCCTCCCCGCAGTTGGACCTGGTTTATGCGCTGCACAACAGCTTAAACATTCAACCTGCAGTCTATTAATGGTGAGACAGCTATGTTCGAAAAGACTGAAGTAACCCTGGATGAGCTTCGCCACCTGGTCTCGGACCGGGCATTGGGCGGAGATACGGTGCTGTTGAATATGGGACCACAGCATCCCAGTACGCACGGTGTTTTGCGCCTGCTGCTGGAGCTGGATGGCGAAACAGTGATCAACTGCATCCCTGACATCGGGTTCCTGCACACCGGCATTGAAAAGAATATGGAAGCCAAGACGTATATCAAGGCAGCCGTAATGACCGACCGGCTGGATTATCTGAATACCGTGGGCAACAACCTTGTCTACTGTCTGGCAATTGAAAAACTGGTGGAGCTGGATGTCCCTCCGCGAGCGCAGGTGATCCGCGTGATCCTGGCTGAGCTGCAGCGCATCGCTTCCCATCTGGTGTGGTTGGGGACTCAGTCGCTGGACCTGGCAGCCATGTCCGTCTTCCTGTACTGCTTCCGCGAGCGCGAATGGATCATGGATATCATCGAGATGTGCGGCGGTCAGCGAATGATGGCGACTTTTATCCGCCCGGGAGGTTTGTGGCGGGATGTACCGGAAGAATTTGAAGATGCTGTGCGGCAGTTCCTGAAGATTTTCCCGGCGCGTATTGATGAGTATGAGGCCCTGCTGACCAAGAACCCGCTCTTCCTGGAGAGGACGCGCTGGATAGGTGTGCTGTCCAGAGAAGATGCCATCCGCTGGGGAGTCACCGGACCTTCCGCGCGTGCCTCAGGGGTGAACTTCGATCTGCGCAAAGCGCAGCCATATTCCGGCTACGAGCAATATGAATTTGATATTCCCACACATACCGATGGCGATACGTATGTCCGTTACAGTGTGCGAATAGAAGAGATGCGCCAGTCTCTGCGTATCGTCCAGCAGGCGCTCGATAAGCTGGCGGATGGCCCGGTGCGCAGCAACAACCGGAAATTTGTCCCCCCGCCTCGCTCCGAATTGGGTACCAGTATGGAGGCTGTCATCCACCACTTCAAGCTGTGGACCGAAGGTTTCCTTGTGCCGGAAGGGGCGGTTTACGTGCCAGTTGAGTCTCCCCGCGGGGAGCTGGGAGTCTATCTGGAAAGTGATGGCGGTCCCAAACCATACCGGGTATATTGGCGCACGCCTTCCTTTGTTAACTTACAGGTCTTGCCGCTGCTTTCCAAAGGTCACTTTGTGGCAGACCTGGTGGCTTTGATCGGGACAATCGATATTGTCTTGGGAGATGCTGACCGGTGAATTTGCTGGCTGAAAAATATCCTGAAGAGATCCAATCCGTGCTGGCGAAATACCCGCCAGACCAGAAGCGTTCCGCTGTTATGCCGCTGTTATATCTGGCGCAGCGCGAGAACGGCTATGTCACCCGGCAGTCCATGCAGGAAATTGCTGAGATACTGGACATCAGCACAACCGATGTGGGCTCCATTATCGGGTTTTACACCCTCTATTACGACAAGCCGGGCGGCAGGTACCGCATCCAGGTATGTACCGATCTACCCTGTGCGCTGCGTGGGGCAGATACATTTCTCGAGAACCTGTGTGAGAACCTGGGTCTACGCGTTGGCGGCACCACCTCTGACGGTCTGGTTACCGTTGAGAAGGTGATGTGCCTGGCTGCCTGTGACCATGCGCCGATGTTCCAGGTCCAGACCGGTGACGGGCTGGCATACCACGAGAACCAGACGCCGGAGACTGCGCTGCGCTATATCGAGTCGCTGAGGAAGTTGGAACCATGAGCCAGTATATCCTCCTCAGACATCGCGAGACCGCCGATCTGCATAAGCTGGAAGGATATCGCCAGCAAGATGGCTTCCAGGCCTTTCATAAAGTGGTAACTTCGATGCAGCCGGACGCGGTCACTGAGATCGTCAAGGCCTCCGGTCTGCGCGGTCGCGGCGGCGCAGGGTTCCCCACCGGCATGAAATGGGCGTTCGTAGACCGCAAGAATTGGCCCCATTATGTGGTGGCTAACGCAGACGAGTCGGAGCCGGGCACGTTCAAAGACCGTGAGATCATGGAGCGCAATCCTTTCCAGTTCCTGGAGGGTGTTGCCATCGCAGCTTATGCCGTCGGGGCGCATTCCGCCTATGTGTACCTGCGCGGGGAGTTCTGGCAGCTGGCACACCAGCTTGACCAGCGTATCGCGGAGATGCGTTCAGCCGGCCTGCTCGGGGAGAATCTCTTCGGTACGGATTATTCGCTGCGTATCTACACCCATTTGGGAGCAGGTGCATATATCTGTGGAGAAGAGACTGCCTTGCTAGAATCGCTGGAAGGTAAGCTCGGTCAGCCGCGCCTGCGGCCTCCCTTCCCACCATCCTTTGGGCTGTATGGCAAACCCACGGTCGTGAACAACGTGGAGACCCTGGCGAACGTACCACTGATCATTGCCAACGGCGCTGATTGGTATCGCTCCTACGGCACGGAGAAGAGTCCTGGCACCAAGATATTCTCCCTCTCCGGCTGTGTAAACCGTCCTGGGAATTATGAGCTGCCCCTGGGCGCTACATTCCGGGAGCTGATCTACGATTACGGCGGCGGGATTCCCGGCGAGCGGGCGATCAAAGCCATCCTGCCGGCCGGTGCTTCTTCATCCCTGATTGTCGCTACCGAGCAGGCTCTGGATACGCCCATGGATTATGAAAGTGTCCCGAATGTTGGTGCCTCGCTGGGCTCGGCTTCTATTATCGTGATCGATGAAACAGTGAGCATTCCCTGGCTGATCAACAAAACGATCCATTTCTTCAAGCACGAGTCATGCGGCAAGTGCACCCCGTGCCGCGAAGGTACTTATTGGATGCAGCATCTGACCGACCGCATAGCCAATCATCGGGCGACCTGGGAAGATGTCGAGCTGCTCGAGGATGTCGCCGGTCAAATAAAAGGCAAATGCCTGTGTGCCCTGGGTGAATTTTCGATCGAAGCTGTGCTTTCTGGGATCGAGCGCTTCCAAAGTGACTTTGAATCTGCCACAGCCGTCCAGCCTGCTGCCAGCAAACCTCAGCCGGTAGAAGCATCTAGTTGAAATGAACAGAAAATCAGATCCTCCAAATCTGATGGAGTACCGTGAATGGTAAACCTGGTAACGTTAACGATCGACGATGAACAAGTGACTGTTCCGGAAGGCACATTGATCGTCGATGCTGCCAAGAAAATCGGTATCGACGTCCCTGTATTTTGCTATCACCCCAAGATGGAGCCGGTGGGTATGTGCCGCATGTGCCTGGTGGAGATCGGTCGACCGGCGATTGACCGCGCCAGCGGTGAAGTGATCCTCAACCCGGATGGCTCGCCGAAGATGTCGTTCAGCCCCAAGCTCGAGACAGCCTGCACAACACCCGTCTCTGAGGGGATGGTGGTCATCGGTATGTCAGACAAGGTGAAGGCAGGCCGGGAGGATATTGTCGAGTTTCTGCTAACCTCCCATCCGCTGGATTGCCCGATCTGCGATAAAGGCGGCGAATGCCCGCTTCAGAATCTCACCATGGGATTCGGTCCCGGGGAGAGCCGCTATATCTATGATGAGAAAATTCGGCTGGCAAAAAATGTGCCGCTGGGTGAGCTGATCTTCCTGGATCGAGAACGCTGCATCCAGTGCGCCCGCTGCGTACGATTCCAGGATGAGATCGTGGACGATCCGGTAATCGGCTTCTACCAGCGCGGACGTTCGCTGGAGATTGCAACTTTCTCCGAGCCGGGGTTTGACTCGTATTATTCCGGCAACACAACCGATATCTGCCCGGTTGGTGCGCTAACGACGGCAGAATTCCGCTTTGGCGCCCGTCCGTGGGAGCTCAACGCGGCTGCTTCGATCTGTGCGCAGTGTCCGGTCGGCTGCAACCTTACCTTCAATATTCGCCGCGAGGCGAAGTCGGGTGGGAATTGGGCGATCAAGCGCGTTATGCCCCGCCAGCATGAAGCCGTCAACGAGATCTGGATCTGTGATAAAGGCCGCTTCGCGCACCATTACACCGAAACCCAGGCCAGGATCACCCAGCCGCTGGTTCGCAAGAACGGTGAGCTGACCCCGGTACCCTGGAAGGAAGCCCTGCTGCTTGTCTCTGGACGCTTCCGGGAGGCAGGCAATGGCCTGATGACCCTCGCCAGCGGGCGGCTCTCGAATGAAGATCTGTTCAACCTGAGCCAGCTCACGAACGGTCTGGGTGGTAAGAACGTTCTATATTCCCACATGGGCGGCGGAGACCTGGTTGCGCAGGTTGGCGTAGCACCGGGCACAAACTTCGCCGATCTTGGTCCAGAGAGCGCAATCGTTGTGGTGGCATCCGACCTTCAGGAGGAGGCCCCGATCTGGTGGCTGCGTATCAAGCAGGCTGCCGAGCGTGGCGCTGCCCTGGTCGTGCTCAACCCGCGCCCCACCAGGTTGGATAAATTCGCTCGGCACGTCGTGCGGTATGCATATGGCTCCGAGACCGCGGCCGTCCTGGCGATGATCAACACGCTGTCTGCCAAACGCCCTGACCTGCCGGAGTCGGTTCGCGCGCTGGCGCGCAGCGCCGAGCTGGAATCCGCAGCCAAATCTGTCGCAGGTGCAGAGAACGTAATCATCCTCTTTGGCAGTGAAGGCATTGGTCTGGAAGCCTCCTCGGCTCTGGCACAGGCCTGTGCCAACCTGTTGGTCATCACGGATCATGTTGGACGTCCCAACAACGGGCTGATCGGCGTCTGGCAACGTGCCAACGACCAGGGTGCCTGGGATATGGGCTTTGCTCCCGTGCAGGATTTATCCGAGGTGATGTCAGCAGCCCGGGCGCTGTACATCGTCGCTGCCGACCCAGCAGGAGATGACCCGAATCTGGCAGAGACGGGAGATTTCCTGGTGGTGCAGGAGCTCTTTTTGACCGACACTGCCAAGCTGGCCGACGTTGTGCTGCCGGCGCTGGCATACACAGAGCGCGAGGGCAGTTTTACCTCTGGCGAACGCCGTATTCAGCGCTTTTACCCGGCGCTGCCTGCACGGCCAGAATGCAAAGCAGATTACGCTATTGCAGGAGAGATTGGCAGCCTGCTGGGTATCGAGATGGAAGCGCGGATCGCATCCATCGTGATGGCCCGCTTAGCAGCCAGCGTGCCGGGTTACATGGATGACACAGGAGCGCCGCTGTCTTATACGAAGCTGTCACAGGTAGTCGAGCAGTGGCCGATCATCGGGCGCGACGACCTGTATTATGGTGGCACGACCTACGAGAATTCACAAGGGCTGGGTGTCCAGTTAGCCCCTGCTGCCCAGCGCGGAGAACCACTGCCGCTGAACTGGCATGCCCCAAGTGCTGTACAGGTGCCGGAGGAGGGGCTTCTGGCAGTCCCCATCACCAGGCTGTATGACCGCGGCCAGACGGTAATGCCTTCCAGGCTGCTTCACCAGCGCATCCCCCAGCCATACGTTGCCATGAACCCTGTCGACGCAGGTCGTCTGGGTATCCTGGATGGTGCCACTATCGAGCTTAGCTGGGGAGGTTCAATCTCGTTTCTCACCGTCAGGCTGGATGAGACCGTCCCGGCAAGTATCTTATTAGTGCCTCGAAGCATGGGTGTACCGCTCTATCAGCCGCAGGTGGTAGAGGTGCGCCAGGTAGAACGGCAGGCCGCATAGGGATGAAGAGGCTGTAGAGAAATTATGCTTCTCACCAACGCTTATACGAATGCAAGGCGAGGACCGGCATGGACGTTGGCTTAATAATCGAGTGGATTGTAAAATCGGTGATCCTGGTTATCGCGCTTTTAACCGGCTTTGCATACCTCACCTTCTATGAGCGCAAAGCCCTGGCCCGCATCCAGGTGCGCATCGGCCCCAACCGTGCTGGTCCCGGAGGTTGGCTCCAGCCTGTTGCCGACGGTATCAAACTGATTTTCAAAGAAGAATTGATCCCCGGGGATGCCTATAAAGTCATGTTTATCCTGGCACCCATTATCACGGTTGTGCCGGCTTTTATCATCCTGGCGGTTGTCCCCTGGGGAGGTACAGTCAGTCTGTTTGGGCGGCAGATCTCACTATCGATTGCCAACATCAACGTCGGTATTCTGTACATTACTGCTATCGCTTCCATCTCGGTGTATGGGATCGTCCTGGCAGGCTGGTCGTCGAACAATAAGTACGCCATGATGGGCGGCATCCGCTCCTCGGCACAGATGATCAGCTATGAGCTGGTACTGGGGCTCGGTTTCATCGGTCCGATGATGTTGGCTGCTTCGATGAGCATGCAGGATATCGTCGATGCCCAACGCAGCATGTGGTATGTGGTTTACCAGCCAATCGGCGCATTGATCTTCTGGATTGCCACCCTGGCGGAGGTCAACCGTGCCCCATTCGATATGCCCGAAGCGGAGCAAGAGCTGACAGCAGGCTACCATACCGAGTATTCCGGCTTGAAGTTTGCCCTGTTCTTCATGGCTGAATACATCAAGATGATCGCGGTGAGTGCTATTGCAGTAGCGCTTTTCTTTGGCGGCTATCTGGGGCCATTCGTAGACCGCTGGCCCTGGCTTGGTCCGTTCTACTTCCTTGTCAAGATCATCATCCTGTTGTTTGGCATGATCTGGGTGCGGGCTACCCTGCCGCGCATGCGGTACGACCGGCTGATGGCATTCGGCTGGAAGGTGCTCTTCCCGCTTGCGCTGGCGAATATCTTCTTAACCGCAGTTGGCATTTCCCTGGAGATGGTCTGGCTGATCCCGGTGCTTACAATCCTGGCTCTGGTCTTAACGGTATATCTGGCGCGCAACGCCATCGCGAGGAGGTAAGGGTGTTTACCGAAATCCTGCGTGGTCTCGGGACCACGTTCAAATCGATGTTCGAGAAACCGGTTACGATCCAGTACCCGGAGGTGAAACGACCGGTCCACCGTCGCTTTAAGGGGCGGCACGAGCTCAAACGCTATGACAACGGGTTGGAAAAATGCATCGGCTGTTCGTTATGCGCCGCGGCCTGCCCGGCAGACGCGATCTTCGTCGAAGCCTCGGAAAACACGGATGAAGTGCGCTTCTCTCCTGGGGAGCGCTATGCCAGCACGTATGAGATCAATATGCTGCGCTGCATCTTCTGCGGCTACTGCGAGGATGCCTGCCCCACAGAAGCCATTGTCCTGGGCGATAATTATGAGCTATCCTTCATCGACCGGCGCCAGTCGATCTATACCAAGGAGATGCTGATCGTCCCGGTGTCGCCGGATGGCAGGCCCACCCCGCAGAAAGTGGAACCCGGGAAGTTCAACCGCTCCATCCCACTGATGCAGGACCCGGATTGAACGAGGTTAGAACAACGTAATTCAAGGGAGTGTTGGCTGGATGACTTCTCAACTGGTTCTCTTCTTCTTCCTGGCGACTGTAGCGGTGCTGAGTGCACTGGGGATGCTGTTCAGCAAGAACGCGGTCTATTCTGCGCTGTTCCTGATCTTGAATTTTGGCACGGTTGCGGTGTTTTATCTCCTACTGAGTGCTCCGTTCATTGCTCTGGCTCAGGTGACGGTATATGCCGGTGCAATCATGGTGCTGTTCTTGTTCGTGATCATGCTCTTAGGCGCCGAACAGACCGGGCGCACCCCCGCCGCCTGGTGGCTGCAGCCAGCCGCGCTTGTCCTGGGAGTGATCCTGCTGGTCGAGGCCAGTTACATCGTCATCAGCCAGCGCAGTGTCCTGCCATCTGCAGGAGAGGTATCGCCTGCATTTGGCGGTCCGGTCGCAATCGGGGAGACCTTATTCAGCCAGTACGTGCTGCCTTTCGAAGTCACATCGATCTTGCTGCTGGTGGCGATGATCGGGGCAATCGTGCTCAGCCGGCGCAGGGTGTGATGCCAGCTGGGAGCAGCATGCTGCCACGCCAGTATTGAACGTGGAGGAGGTTCATGGTACCAATCGCATACTACATCGGTCTATCGGCAATATTGTTCACGATCGGCGCTTTGGGCGTTCTGATCCGGCGCAACCCGGTTGTTATATTTATGTCTGTTGAGCTGATGCTCAATGCTGGCAACCTGGCGTTTGTTGCCTTTGCGCGGTCGTTTGAAGCGGTGAGCGGGCAGATCTTTGTTTTCTTTGTGATGACAGTCGCCGCGGCAGAGGTGGCGGTGGGTTTGGCCTTGATCGTGACGATCTTCCACACAAAACAGAGCATCGATGTGGACCAGATGAACACCTTGAAGTGGTGAACGTATTCTCCTGAAGGTAGATCTCGGTAGTATGAGGAGATTGTTATGTTGCTGAGTGAAGCAGGATCGGGGGGCGCACAGTTCTTTTACCTGGTACCCTGGGTGGTGTTTTTTCCGTTGATCGGTCTGCTGATCAATATCATCATCGGTGGGCGGCTGGGCGAAAAACTGATCGGCACTATTGCCAGCGCTGCGACCGGGCTGGCTTTCGTGGTGGCGGTGCTGCTGGCGGTGTCTCTCACCGGCCATCCGGAAGGCGCCGTCGTGCCCCTGGCAGACTGGATATCGATCGGCGATCTGCATATCGGCTGGGGCTTCCAGGTGGATACCCTGTCTGTGACCATGATGCTGGTGGTTTCGGGCGTTGGCGCGCTGATCCATATCTATGCCATCGGCTATATGCACGACGACGTCCGCCACAACGGTGACCCGAGCCGCTACCGCCGTTTCTTCGTTTTCTTCAACTTGTTTATCGTGGCCATGATGGTTCTGGTGAGTGCCGACAACTATCTGATGCTGTTCGTCGGCTGGGAGGGGGTGGGTTTATGCTCGTTCCTGCTGATCGGCTTTTGGTACGACAAAGGTGAGAACGGCATCGGCAACGCCCTGGCAGCCAAGAAGGCATTCATCACCAACCGGATTGGCGACTTCGGCTTCTTGCTGGCGGCATTTACCATGTTCGTTGTATTCCGTACCTTTAATTTCGAAGCGGTATTCCATCAGGCCCCGGAGATGGCAGAGCTGTATCCGGCTGCCATCTTGTTCATCACCCTCTTTATGCTGCTGGGTGTGGCAGGTAAGTCGGCACAGATCCCGCTCTATGTCTGGCTTCCAGACGCCATGGCTGGTCCCACCCCGGTCTCGGCACTCATCCATGCTGCCACCATGGTGACCGCAGGTGTTTATCTGGTGGCGCGCTCCTTCCCGCTGTACGCTGAGGTGCCGGTTGCCCAGGAAACTGTGGCATTAGTGGGCGGCGTGACAGCCCTGTTTGCCGCCACCATCGCCGTCGCCCAGTTCGACATCAAGAAAGTGCTGGCCTATTCCACCATCAGCCAGTTGGGCTACATGATGATGGCCATGGGCGTGGGGAGCCCCCAGGCGGGGATGTTCCACCTCACCACCCACGCGTTCTTCAAGGCCCTGCTTTTTCTGGG
>JAQBDA010000264.1:0-2680 GCA_032124675.1 Chloroflexota bacterium | reverse complement strand
TACGGCCTGTATCGGTTCTGTATCGCTGGTCGAAACAGATCTCTGGGTGAGCCAAAACAGAGCTCCGGTCCCAATAGTGGCAGCGACTCCGCAGGCAAGCGCAATCACCAATCCGGCAACCAGCAAAACCACCACCCAGGGAAAATTTCGTTTACGGTTCGTGTCCATCACTGCCTCCTGAGACTTTCCTGCACAATGATTATAACGTGCTGGGAGGGTGATCGTTTCATCCAGGGGTTAAGGCTTAATGGACACTTAACAGCAGCAGCATCGATGCTTATTGTAAGGCGTGACCGCCATTGCGCTAATTTATATTACCGGTAGCTTGTCCGGGTTGGCGACTGCCCAGATGCGCTGGATGCGTCCCTTGCCGACCTCCAGCATGACGATGACGAAGGGGACGCCATCCGGAGCGCGTAGGATCAGTGCCGGGCGGGAGTTCACGTAGGCGAAGCTGGCGTGGCTGCCGGAGGGCGCTAGTCGGGTCGAGGACATGACGAAGCGAGCGACCGCTTCCGCACCATATACAGGCTGGGTGGCTGCACCGCTGACCTTGCCGCCGCCGTCCGCCCAGAAGACCGCCTCTTCGGCGAGCACGTTCACCAGCCCCTGCATATCCCCGGTGTTGATGGTGTGCGTGAAGCTCTCCAGCATGCGCTGGTGCTCTTCGGGTGTGCCCTTGAAGCGCGGCTTGTTGGCGCTGATATACGCCTTCGCCCGGCTGAACAATTTCCGGCAGGCTGCCTCCGAGCGCTCCAGGATGGCGGCGATCTCGCTGTATTCGTACTCGAAGACCTCTCTTAAGATGAAGACCGCCCGCTCTAACGGGGTCAGGTTCTCCAGCAGCACCATAAATGCCATGGAGATCGAGTCGTAATCGTGTGGCAGTTCGTTCGGGTGTGCCATGGCGGGATTGGAATCATCCAGCAGTGGTTGCGGCAGCCAGGGACCCAGGTAAGTTTCCCGTTGGATGCGGGAGGATGTGAGCAGGTTCAGGCATAAGCGCGTAACGATGGTCGTGAGCAGGGCTTTGGGCGACTGCACCGCATCCGGGTCAACGGACTGGTAGCGGATATAAGCCTCCTGCAGGATATCCTCAGCCTCGAAGGCGCTGCCGAGCATGCGGTAAGCGATGGAAAACAATAAGGGTCGATAGCGTTCGAACTCATCCATGTGCGCATTCCGGGAGCGGCAGCCATGCCCGGCCCCCGCTCCCGTCTACTATACCACCACTCACAGCGATGGTTCGGCGGTCTTCCGGATGTGCGCCCCTGCCGCGGACTTCTTATAGCGGTTCTTGCCCAGCCAGAAGAAGAAGCCCGGGAAGCGCCGCTCGATAACCAGGAAGAAAAAGATCACCCAGACGAAGAAGTCGCGCACATATACCGCCAGCTTCCCTCGCAGGATGGGACCCACGGGCTGGTCGGAGGGGTAGCCGAAGAACCCTACCGCATCGCGCGGTCCCATGGCGATGCCTTGCCCGTAGTAAGCGAAGCTGAGTGGTTCCTGGGGCTTGCCTATTAAGAGAGCTGCCAGGTTGTCGGCGGCGTGCGCGCCGCGGATCAGGGCGGTGAACAGGCTCATGCGCACCGGGTTGCCGGGTTCTTCGAGCGGGTGCGATGCGTCGCCAACTGCGTAGACTTCCGGATGGGAGAGCGAGCAACCAAAGCGGTCCACGATGATCTGGCCGCGCGGATTGACCTTGAAACCTGCCTCCTCAGCCAGCGCGCGTGCCCGGAAGCCGCCCGCCCAGATGGTGAGTTCGGCGGGTATGTGTGCGCTGTTATTGAGTTCGATAGAATCCGAGTGCACTGCGTGGACAATACTGTCTTCGATCACCGTTAAGCCCTGCTGCTGGAACGATTGGCGAAAATGACGCTCCACCCGCGCTCCTTTGAACGCTCCAAACCTCCCCGCCGTCAGCAGGCTGACATCCAGGGTTGGCCGGTATCCTTTGATCTCGGCTGCCGCTTCTATCCCCGTAGCTCCACCACCGGCTACGACCACCCGCTGCCCGTCCTCTAGCGAAATGAGCTTTTTACGCAGTTCGGCTGTCCCGTTCGAGCCGCCGGGGTCAAGCACGTAGGCATGCTGACGGACGCCGGGCACGCTGGTCTGGTCCACCTGGCTGCCCAGGGCATAGATCAGGTAGTCGTAATCCAGGGTACGGTCTCCGGAATCGGAATCCAGCTCGATCTTATGAGCCTCCAGGTCGATCCCGGACACCCATGCCTGGAGGAACTCGACCCGCGTACCGCGCAGCATGTGGGTGATTGGCACCTGGGGCACTTCCCGGCCTACAGCCACATGGTGCAGGCGCGGGCGCTGCACGAAGTCCGGGGAGGCGTTAATCAGCCTTATCCGGGCATCCAGGTGGCGTATTTTCCCTGCCAGGCGCAGGGCAGCCATCATACCGGCATAGCCAGCCCCCAGGATGATAATTTGTGTTGTTTTGGTATTCATAACGCACCTCTCTTAGTTTAATGGTCTTATATATATAGACCGGAGAGAGGTGCGATTTGTGACAGGTGAAATGGAATCTATCTCGGCGAATAGGCTGGCAGCGAGGACATGAGTGCCAGTCCTTTGATACCCGCAGTTAATTTGCAAATGACCAGCAGGCAACCAATGCATAATTGGCGGTTATTCGCGCAGATTAGCGGACTCTTTCCCTCCCTCG
>JAQBDA010000263.1:0-8006 GCA_032124675.1 Chloroflexota bacterium | reverse complement strand
CGGGAATGGGTCTTCGATGATCCATTCTTTATTATCCTAAACCTGGCGATCGGAGGTCAATTGCCAGGCCCGGTAGGTCTTGATACAGAATTCCCGACCCGGTATTACGTTGATTACGTGCGTGTTTATCAACGTTAGATTCACCTACGTAATTTACGGTTGGAAATTGAATTTAAATTACTGTCGTATCAGCAAATTACGTCTGGTAAATGCCCGCTGCGGCATATATCCTAAATTCGATTTCATGCGGGCATTTACGTAGGTTCGTCTGTTGCATGGGTAATGAAATTCCCGCGAAGTATCCCAGAATATCAATCAGGATTCTCGACCATGGAAACCTTCACGCTAGCTGAGAATAACCGGTTCATCATCACCGACTACCAAAATCAGCGCCCTTTCTCCAGTACATTACCGGGCATCGCTGGACCTTTAGGCATTCCCATGTGGGTTTTTTACGTTAACCGGGGTCAGGGCATCACCAGCTGTGGTGTTGAGAATAAAGACCATCCCATCATGGAGTTCCAACCTGCGAACAAGGCCTACCAGCTCACGCCTTTTCTGGGATTTCGAACATTTGTAAAGATCCGTCGCGCAGATGAATCGGTCATCTATGAGCCTTTTGCGGCTGGCTCACGAAATAGTGAACAGCAGATGATCCTGAGCCTAAACGAGCTTGAGCTTCGGGAGCACAATCCAGAGCAAGGATTGCGGGTAGAGGTTCTGTACTTCATTTTACCGGAGGAAAAGGTTGCCGGACTTGTTCGACAGGTGAAGATTACCAATCTGGCTGAGCAGCCTGCTCATCTTGAAATCTTGGATGGTTTGCCTGTGATCATTCCTTATGGCGTCTCCAACAGGGATTTGAAAGAACACAACCGTACGGTAGAGGCCTGGATGGATGTGTATAACCAGGAGCATCATATCCCATTCTTTCGCCTGCGCTCCACACCCGGCGATACGGCAGAGGTCAGACCAATCCAGGCAGGAAATTTCGCCCTAGCTTTCGCCGAGCAAGGAGGCCTCAATCACCGACTCGCTGCAATCGTGACCCCGGAAACTGTTTTCGGACAGGATACCTCTCTTTGTTTCCCAGCAAAATTCCAGCAATATGCACTCACCGAGTTATTTCAACAACCTCAGCCTGCGTGCGGCAAAACGCCGTGCGCGTTCTTCGGCTATCCTGCCACCCTGGCTCCTGCTGAATCGGTCACCCTGTATAGCGTGTATGGAAATGCCCGTAAGTTGGATTTGCTAAACGAAGTTGCCCCCCACCTGAGTGAAGATAACTATTACCAAAAGAAAAGACTTACCGCAAATACACTTATTAATAATCTAACTGAGCCTATTGCTACCATGACCAGTTCACCCGTGTTCGATGCTTATTGCCGGCAAACTTTCCTGGATAACGTGCTACGTGGCGGCTGGCCAGTCCACATCGGGAGCGCGGAGAAATCGGTCACCTATCATATTTATTCACGCAAACATGGGGACCCAGAGCGGGATTACAACGCGTTTTATCTTGCGGCGGAATATTACTCACAGGGAAACGGTAATTACCGCGATGTAAATCAAAACCGGCGTTGCGAAGTATTATTTGATCCGCAGGTTGAAGACACTAATATACGATCTTTTATGAGCCTGATCCAGGCAGATGGATATAACCCCCTGGTCGTGAAAGGCAGTTGGTTCTGGATCCCGCCAGAAAGGCAGCCAGAAATCCTTAAATTGGTTATTCAGCCCGAGCGGATGAGGCAGTTTCTGAAGAAACCGTTTACGCCGGGATCTCTGCTCAAACAGATTGATGATCAAGAGATCGATTTGCTTACGAACAACTTGGATTTCTTACAACAAGCACTTCACAAAGCTGATCAGTACTATGACGCAGAATATGGCAGTGGGTACTGGACCGACCACTGGACTTACAACCTTGATCTGATCAACAGCTTCTTAGCAGTTTATCCAGATCGGAGCACGGCTTTGCTCTTTGATCGGGAGGATGACCTGCCGTTTTACGATAGCCCGATTTTTGTCCAACCTCGTGGCAAGAAATATGTACTGGAAGGTGACCGACCGCGCCAGTATGGAGCTGTCATTCGAGACAATGAAAAAGCCAATCTTATAGCTGCCCGCCATGAATATCCTAACTTAATGCGGTCACAGAAAGGTCGTGGAGGTGTATACCGCAGTACTCTATTTGCCAAACTATTCATATTGGCGTTGATCAAGTTCGCCACCATGGATCCATTTGGGATGGGCGTTGAAATGGAGGCGGATAAACCGAGCTGGTGCGATGCCCTGAACGGTCTTCCGGGGTTGTTTGGATCATCTATGTCCGAAACATATGAACTCGCGCGCCTGCTGGCACTTTTGTTTGCAAATATCCCTGAAAACAGGGTGGGAAGCTTATGCTTGCCAGTGGAGGTTGTGGAACTCCTCCAAAACGTCGCCGACTGCTTGCAGGTTTACCAAACCTCTGAGGATGAAGAGCGCGAGTTTTTCTATTGGGATGCTATTTCCACTGCCCGCGAGACCTACCGGGAGAGAATTCGCCTAGGGTTGGATGGGAAGACAAATTCGATGAGCTTCGAGGAACTAGCTGGGTATTTATCCATTATTTTGAATAAAGTGCAAGCCGGGATTGCTCAAGCTCTAGAAATTAGCGGGGGGATTCCACCAACCTACTTGACCTATGAGGTTGAGGAGTTTGAAATTTTACGTGGATCAGACGGGGAACCGCTGAAGGATGTTAAACAACGCCCATATATCCGTGCACTCCGGTTTCGACAAAGGGTTTTACCCATGTTCTTGGAAGGCCCGGTGCATCTGTTCAAAACCTTGCCCGACGCTCCAGCCGCACTCCGATTACATCAGCAGGTTAAAAACAGTGAACTGTATGATCGTACCCTCAAAATGTATAAGACTAATGAGCCGCTTGAAAGCCAGCCAATGGAAATTGGACGGTTGCGGGCGTTTACACCAGGTTGGCTGGAAAACGAATCTATCTTCTTGCATATGGAATACAAGTATCTCCTAGAGATTCTGAAGGCTGGCTTGTACGAAGAATTTTTTGAGGATTTTCGCAATATACTGGTAGCCTTTCAGGATCCAGCTAGGTATGGGCGCAGTCCCATGGAGAACTCTTCCTTCATCGTCAGCAGCGCCCACCCAGATAAAAGCCTGCATGGCGCTGGTTTTGTTGCTCGCTTAACAGGCGCGACAGCAGAATTTCTTAGCATGTGGAACCTCATGATGGCTGGACAGCATCCTTTCTTCATCGATAATGGTGAGCTTTGTCTCCGCTTCCGGCCTGCTCTTCCAGATTGGTTGTTTGACGAGTCCGGCAAGTTAAGCTTCACATTTCTTGGGCAGTGTCTGGTGACATATTTCAATCCCTTACGAGAAAATACTTTTGTTGAAACAATGCAGATACGATCCATGATTATTTATTCCGATTCTGGGCAAATCGAAATTCAGGGGGGCGTTATCGGTCCACCATATGCATCTCTAGTGCGCGAGGGTAAGATCAGGCGGATCGAGGCTTTCTTCAACACTGCATAACCAATTGATTGAACGATACAAAGGATGCCACAATGGTCCAACCATGGCGATTTATCGATACAAACGGAACTTTTGAGCTGACAGCCCCGCACCAATCAAGCTATCTGTATTTCCCTCTTGTAAACGAGGCAGGAATGATGTCGGCAGTGACGCCGCTGCTGAATGGGGATATCAAAGCTGGACAACACGCCTTCCTGACACCGCCTGTCTCGGTAGAAGACTTGCACAACACTCGCTCTGCGCGTAACTTTTGGGTTCACATCCCGGGTTATGGAGCATGGTCGGTATCTGGAAATAGCGCCGCACAGATCGCGCGAAATTTTTCCGGGCAGGAAGATGATGAAGTCAAGCTCAAAGCCGGTTTTTTATGGCATCAGGTGACTCACAAAAACAGTGACCTCGGACTGCGAGTAGAAATCACCAACTTTGTACCTGCCTCTAGCGCCCAAGTTGAGTTGATGCGCGTGCGCCTCACAAATATCTCCGATCACCCTATTCAATTCACGCCTACAGCGGCGATCCCGATCTATGGACGCTCAGCCGATAATCTGCGCGATCACAGACACGTTACTTCCCTGCTGCAGCGGATCACCTGTGGCGAGTATGGTGTCCTGGTGTGCCCAACACTATCCTTCGATGAACGTGGTCACCATCCTAATCAAATAAATTATGCCGTTCTTGGTGCGGAAGCCGACGGTTCCCCTCCGCAGGTTTTTTTCCCCCTATTAGAGGATTTTATTGGGGAAGGAGGTAGCCTTGATTGGCCCGAAGCTGCCGTCCGACCTTTGCAAAACTATGTCCTATCTGGGCAAACCTATGAGGGATCTGAAGCCGTAGGAGGTTTGCGGTTTAAGGATGTTCGCTTAATGCCCGATCGATCCTGCTCGTATATTCTCGTGCTGGGTATCAGCTCACATGATCAAGATGCAGAGCGTCTTGTACAAATCTACGGAAGCGAGGAAAAATTCGATCAGTGGCTGGAAAAGACGAGGGGCTATTGGCAGAGCATGTTGGAAAATCTGGTATTCCACACTAGCGATCCTCAATTTGACCTATGGTTGAAGTGGGTCAGCATTCAGCCGACACTCCGCCGCTTATTCGGTAATTCTTTCTTGCCATACCATGACTACGGCAGAGGAGGACGTGGCTGGCGAGATCTTTGGCAGGATATCTTGACATTATTGATCATGGAGACTGGTCATGTAGATTACCTGCTGTTCGAGAATTTCGCCGGAGTACGCATGGATGGCAGCAATGCGACAATTATTGGCAGCCGCCCAGGCGAGTTCAAAGCGGACCGCAACAACATCCCCCGGGTTTGGATGGATCATGGAGCCTGGCCCCTCCTGACCACCCGGCTGTACATCGACCAGACTGGCGACTTGGATTTTCTCCTCAGAGATCAGGTGTATTTTAAAGACCATTTGGTTGAGCGGGCACGAGCAATCGATGAAAATTGGGAGCCTTCACAGGGCCCCCAGCACCGCACCGATGGGGGGGATGTGTATTGGGGTACCGTGTTGGAGCATCTACTGGTCCAGCATCTCACCGCATTTTTTAATGTGGGTGAGCACAACCACATCAGGTTGGAGGGAGCTGACTGGAATGATGGTCTGGATATGGCTGCCCAGAGGGGTGAGAGTGTGGCATTTACCGCTTTGTATGCCAGTAATCTGCGCCAGATTGGTTTGCTTGTCGAGGAACTTCAGAATTCAGGGGTTGAGCAGGTAAACCTAGCTACAGAACTTCTTCTGCTGCTGGACTCGTTGCAGAACAGGATTGACTACAATTCTGTTGAAATCAAGCAACAGCGTCTGCAGGAATACTTCGCTGCCGTTGCATATACACTGTCCGGAAGGAAAGTCGCAGTCCGAGTTGTTGACCTGGCAGCTGATTTGTTTGCTAAAGCCGACTGGATTTATGCGCATATTCGGGCAAAAGAATGGATCTTCAACAACGAGAGGCATGGCTGGTTCAACGGCTACTATGATAACAATGGTCAACGTCTGGAGGGTGACCACTCTAATGGTGTGCGCATGACTCTGACTGGACAGGTGTTTACGCTCATGGGCGGTATTGCCACCGAAGAACAGGCTGAGAAGATGATCCAATCTGTTGACCGCTATTTATTCGATGCCAGCATTGGCGGCTGTCGGTTGAACACGAATTTCAAAGAAGTGCTGTTAAATATGGGGCGCAGCTTCGGCTTTGCATATGGGCATAAAGAGAATGGTGCCGTGTTCAGCCATATGGCTGTCATGTACGCTTATGCTCTGTATGCACGCGGCTATGCATGCCAGGCATATCGTGTCTTGGATAGTATTTATCGGCACTGTACGAACTTCCAAGCCAGCCGGATGTACCCGGGCATCCCTGAGTATTTCACCCCGCGTGGGCGAGGTGTGTACCCCTACCTGACGGGTTCAGCCAGCTGGTATCTATTGACCTTGCTCACACAGGCTTTTGGCGTGCATGGTCATTTGGGTGATCTGGTGATTTCCCCTAAATTGGTGTCGGAGCAGTTCGATACCGAGGGGAAAGCCAGTGTTAGTAGTCGCTTCGCTGACCGAAGAATTCAAGTCATCTACAATAATCCTGATCGGATAGAGTATGGCAGCTATGTTATCAACCGCGTCATGCTCAACCATAGCGAGTTGCCAGGTACGTTGCCTGCAGATGAATTCCGAATACCCAGACAATACATTACTGGTTTGGATCCTGACCAGATACACCAGATTGCTGTCCGGTTGGTAGCGCTATAGCCTGGCTGGACGTTAATGAGAAGGGTGCGGTAACAGCAATATGAAATTCCCCGATGAATTTATGTGGGGCGCGGCCACCGCCGCTTTCCAAATTGAAGGTGCTTGGAATGAAGATGGTAAAGGCGAGTCGATATGGGATCGTTTTGCACACACTCCCGGAAATATCCTCAATGGTGATACGGGTGATATTACCTGTGACCATTATCATCGCTGGCGCGCGGATATCCAAATCATGAAAGACCTGGGACTTAGAGCTTATCGGTTTTCGATCTCCTGGCCGCGAGTCATGCCCTCGGGGCGTAATATTATCAACCAGGCTGGTATGGATTTTTACAGAAGGCTGGTGGACACCCTGTTGGCAGCGGATATCTGCCCCTTTGTCACCCTGTACCATTGGGATTTGCCTCAGGTCCTTCAGGATGAAGGGGGGTGGGCAGTTCGCTCAACAGCCGAAGCATTTGTCGAATATGCGGATATCGTCAGCCGTCACCTTGGAGACAGGGTTAAGAACTGGATCACCCATAATGAGCCATCTGTATTTGCTTTCATTGGTCACGCCGAGGGGCATCACGCACCGGGTCTGAAAAACCCCAAACTGGCTATGCGGGTAGCTCATCACTTGCTACTCTCGCATGGTTGGAGCATCTCGTTGATTCGTAGCAATAGCCCGGCTGCTCAAGTTGGAATTGCATTGAATATCAATTTTAGCCAGCCAGCCTCAGCCAGCATACATGACTATCGCGCATGGCAATATGGTTCCGGTCTCTGGACACGCTGGTTCCTTGATCCTTTGTATGGTCGCCAATACCCTCCTGACCTGGTCGATCATGCTGTTCAAGAACAGTATTTGCCGCCCGCAGGTCTGGTCTTCGTCCAGGATGGAGACCTGGCCGCAATCGCCACCCAGACCGACTTTCTGGGAGTGAACTATTATACGCGCCAGATTGCCCGTGATCGCAATATCCCTCCTGACCAATACCTGCCTGCCTCCGTCATCCCCGCTCCACGAGACAATCAAAATTATCAGGAGATGGAAGGTTGGGAGGTATATCCGGATGGCTTATTCAATGTATTGGCCTGGTTGCACCTTGAATATCAGCCCCATCAAATGTATATTACAGAGAATGGCGCAAGCTGGTCAGACAGCCCGGATGAGAATGGGCGAGTTAGAGACACTCGCCGGATTAATTACTTGCGAGGGCACTTTGCTGCTGCGCACTGTGCAATACAGATCGGTGTTTCTTTGAAAGGCTATTTCGTATGGTCGCTGATGGACAACCTGGAATGGGGATATGGATTCACCCAACGATTTGGCCTGATCTGGGTGGATTTCAAGACGCAGCAGCGCCTTATAAAAGACAGTGCATTGTGGTACCAACGAGTAATATCTGAAAATGCATCACATTGATCACATGCTTTCCTCAAGCCAATCAAAACCGAATTCACTCCGCAGGTTATAAGATTTTCCAAGATAGTATAAGGAGCACTCACTAATAGACTTAAACCATCTTGTAGTACGAAAATCAAAGTGCAAGGGATCTGCGACCGAGATCGCTCAGTTCACGCTGGGCGATCCATTTAGTTGAAGAAGACCACAATGATAGTCACATCTTCAATGTTCTATGATATCCTACCAACAAGGTTGTTCGTAAAATGTGGCTCATTGGGAATCGCCGTGACACCCGC
>JAQBDA010000262.1:0-12657 GCA_032124675.1 Chloroflexota bacterium | reverse complement strand
CTGCTGGCTGGATTTTATGTGTATATCTTCCTGATTACTGCCGCGCTTGGTCTTCTGCTACCGGAAGCCAGCACCAGCAAACTGCGAGGCTTCACAATTGCCGGGGCAGCCTCTGCCGCGGTGGGGCTGATCATTGTACTCCTGCTCAGCGCTTATACCAACCTGAGGGTGGTCCAGGCAGACATCGCCTTCAAGCTGGCGGAGCCATTTTCTCGTTCGGGGCAGTGGCCTGTTGCAATCGCCATCTACAACCGCGCCAACGACCTTGCACCGGCGGAGGATTATTACTACCTTTTTCTGGGCAGAGCTTATCTTGAGCACGCCAAAACGCTGGAGAACCAAGAAGAGCGGGAGGCACTCATCGCTCAGGCAGAGAGCGATTTGAAAATAGCTCAGACGATCAACCCTCTGAACACAGACCATACGGCAAACCTGGCCCGCTTGAACAGCCTGTGGGCTTCTTACGCCAGCACTCCTGAGGAACGGGAGCAAAAGGTTGAGGATTCCGACCTTTTCTTCTCACGTGCTGTGACGCTTAGCCCGAATAATGCTCGTATTTGGGATGAATGGGCGCTTCTTTACATGAACTTGCGAGGAGAACCGGAAGCGGGAATCGAGCGCTTAGAGCACGCTTTAACCATCGATCCGAAATATCACTGGACATATGCGCTGCTGGCAGATTACTATCACCGCAGCAGCCGGACAATAGAGGACGAAGAAAAGCAAAGAGCTGCATTAATCAAGGCAGTGGATTTCTACAGCCAGGCGCTGGATCTACCAACACCGGGTGAGCCTGCGGCAAGGTATGGCTATGCAGTCGCATTAGCCGGGGTGGAAACCCAGTTAGGGAATACCATAGAAGCCATCGCTGCCTACGAAAAGGCACTGGATCTTGGGCCGCAGGACACCGACAGATGGCGAATAGAGGAAGCCTTGGGGACGTTGAACCTGCAAGTGGGCGATCTGGATGCAGCACTTATGCACTACCAGAATGCCCTGGCACTGGCTCCTGAGGATCAAAAAGAAAGATTACAATCTATCATCAATCAGATCAGAAGTTCTTAAACCGATGTAGCATATATGAATGCGGTGACCTTTGGGGTATCCCTAGCGCTTAGCCTGCTGCTAGTGCGGGTGGTTAGAAACTTGAGCTACCAGTACGGACGAGTGGCTCAACCCCGATCTGACCGCTGGCATCACAGACCAACTGCTACACTGGGCGGGATTGCGATCTATATTTCTGCCCTGGTCGGTGTCATCATCAGTATATATATTAATTATGGCTGGAGTTATCCACACTGGGGTTTGCTGGCAGCCTCCAGCTTTATGTTCTTCCTCGGACTTTATGATGATTTCCGGCATTTAACACCGCCGGCCAAGTTCATCGGTCAGCTCATCGCTGCTTCGATCGCTATCTATTTCGGCTATACAACCGATTTCTTTACCCCAAGAATTGCTAATACAGTCATTGCACAGATCCCGAATATCGGTTTAACTTTCCTTTGGCTGGTCGGGATTACCAATGCGATCAATCTGTTGGACAATATGGACGGTTTGGCAGGGGGGATATCTTTAATAACCGCCCTTATTTTGAGCTTCTTTTTCTGGCGCCTGGGCGATAACGGATTGCTGATCATCTCCATGGGTCTGGCAGGCGCGATACTGGGTTTTCTGGTATTCAATTTCCCACCGGCGTCGATTTTTATGGGGGATAGCGGCAGCCTTTTCATCGGATTCACCCTGGCGGTGCTCTCTATCGCCCGCCAGCCGCAGGCATCCAATGTATTCGCCATCATGGGTGTGCCAACACTTATCTTTTTACTGCCCATTCTGGATACCACCCTGGTTACAATGACCCGTTTGTTACGAGGCCAGTCCCCGACTCAAGGCGGTATGGACCATACCTCACACCGGCTGATTGCTTTTGGATTAACCGAACGGCAGGCGGTACTGGCCTTATATGCTGTGGCTATCGTGTCGGGTGTGGTTGCCCTTGCGCTAGAGACCCTAGATTACTGGTTAAGCCTGGTGCTAATACCAATCCTTGTATTGCTATTTGCCCTGCTGACTGCGTATTTGGGTAGGTTGAAGGTAGTAGTATCTGCACCTAAAAGCGGGGGGATGATATCCCGCCTGGTCATCGAGCTGACATACCGGCGCAGGCTGTTGGAGATATCGCTTGACCTGTTCTTGATTGGCATGGCATATTATCTTGGATTTCTGACATACAACCGGTTTACGATGACAGAAGCAGGAATTCAACTGTTCCTGAATTCTCTGCCGATTGCTTATGCAGCATCCTATGTGTCATTTATTGTCTTCGGAGTTTACCGGGGCGTATGGCGCTATGTAGGAATGCAGGAGCTGATTCGCTACGGGCAGGCCGCCATTGGGAGCACGCTGATCATTATGGCAGCTGTCGCCATGATCTATACCTTCGAACAGTACCCGCCATATATATTTGTCTTTTACGGAATCTATATATTCCTTGGTCTGGCACTGACACGCTCATCATTTAGAATACTCGACCAGGCCCGCGCTCACCAAGTACGCAGTGAGGAAAGCAGGATATTGATCTTTGGTGCTGGGGATTCTGGTGAGTTGGCAGCACGCTGGATATTGACCAATACTCGGCTTGGCTACCGGGTAATTGGATTTCTGGATCAGGACCCGCTTATCGCCGGCAGACAAATTCACGGAGTAGATATCCTGGGCAATGTAGATCTCTTAGGCAAGATTGTAGACCAAAAACACATCGATGGGGTTGTCATCACCACTGGCACATCTGAGGATCGAGGCACTGTTGAAAAGGTGATCGATGTATGCAGATCGAAAGGGATTTGGGTGAGGTATTTGCGCATCGAGTTCGAACAGGTCGAGTGACATCCCAAAATAATATCAAACTTGCAGAAAGGAAACTTATGAGTGAAGGGAATATACGAGTAAACGACAGCCCGATACCAATGGTTACCGTGCGGGGAAACCACCGTGAGATTGGCCAGCAAATAGGTGAGAGCTGTAGGGAACAGGTGCGGCACAGCATCTATAACGCGCGAGCGCTATTGACGAGCGCTTATGATGACCTGCAGCTCGATTGGGCAGGAGCGGAAATACAGGCGCGAAAATATATCCCCTTTGCACAAGAACGATACCCACAGTATGTGGAGGAGATCATTGGGATGGCAGAAGGTGCGGGGGTAAAGTTCGATGACCTGGCAGTGGTCAATGCCATGGAGGCGGTAACCATGGATGCCCTGCACCTGACCAAGTGTACCAGCATGGCGGTGAACGAGCAGCATACCGCGGATGAACATGTGCTGATCGGGCATAATGAGGACTGGCTGCCAGAGGAGGAGCCAGATGTATATCTGGTGCATGCTACCCCAATCGATGAACCTCCATTCCTGGCGATGACCTATGGAGGTCTGCTTCCGAATATTGGATTCAACGCGGCCGGCATCTCTCAGTGCTGTGATACCGTCTACCCGAACGACAGCCGGATTGGCATCCCTCGGGTGATCGTATCCAGGGCAGTGTTAGGGGCGCAGTCATTGGGGGAGGCGATGCGCAGCATGCTCGTGCCCCACCGTGCTGCAGGATACAATCATTTACTGGTACACGAGAGCGGCGAGATGTATAACGTTGAAGTGTCTGCCAAACGCTTTGCCATATTATATGGCGAGAATGGGTATGCTCTGCATACGAATTTTTATCTCGATCCGGAGATGAGGTCGATCGAGGATGACTCTGATGAGCTGATAGCAACCCGGGTTCGCCACTATCGAGGGCTGCGACTGCTGAAGGCTACATCCAATCACACGATAAAGTCTTTGCAAGGCATATTAATGGACCATATTAACTACCCAGACTCGATCTGCAACCATGCGGAGCACGACCTCGATCCCCTGGATCGTGAGAAGACGATCAATTCGATGGTGATAGATCTGAGCTCCAGAGCTATGCATATTGCGTGGGGGAATCCGTGCACCAGCAGCTACCATACATACCACCTGAATGCCTGAGGGTCTGCTGTCGTGGTATCACAAATACGGAGCCCTAGCGGGGCTTTCCCCATAATCCATAACCACCTCGCCGGCGGGATTCCCTGCGCCGCTGCTGTTCGATGATCTCGTCGACGTGATCGATCTTTTCATCTATCGCGGCTTTCAGCCAGATCTCGCCCTTCCTGGCTGTTGCCAGGCTGCCAGCGCCATATGCTCCGGATGCGGTATCGTCATCCCAGGGTGGGTTGGCGACCAGTGAGCCGCCTTCGACCCAATCCATATAGTAAGAGGGAGAAGCGATAAAATCGATCTCATCGATGGCACGATCCATATAGACAAGCTCGGGGCGCAGGTGGAGCATCAGCGCTGTTTCCAGCTCACCGGCGTGTCCCATACCCCCCGTCTTAGAAGTGCGGTATTCAGCCAGCGCGGCTATCCCTTTTGGACCGGATAAGTACAACCAGGTAGTAGCGCAGAAAATGCGCCGGTGACGCTCACCAGCGTACTTGGCTACATTCACCAGGAATGAACAGTTGCCCCCATGCCCGCTGATCAGATAGATAAGCTGGCATCCACGCCAGACGAGCTGGTCAATTACCGCGAGCCAGAAATCCTCAAATGCTCGTCCACCAACGTTGAGCGTCCCTGCAAATGCCTGGCGGTGGGTGCTTACGCCGTAGGGCGTTGCAGGCAAGGCGGCAGCTTTTTCGGGGATAGTTCCGATGACCCCTTTGGCTATTGCATCGATGATTACTGTGTCTGTGTTCAATGGCAGGTGGTGCCCATGCTGTTCGGTATGTCCAATCGGGACAAGGATTGCCTTATTGATGTCACTATCTGGTGGCCAGTTTTGACCTGATTTTGATACTTGGGCTCCATTATCCGTCACCGGATTCATGGTGATCGAGGAGCTGCCCAAATCTAGATTTAGACCAGGAGGTGTTAGGGCGAACACATTTGTATAGCCATCCTCCCGCAGACTGGCAATAAGGTTATTCACTACCGGAGCAAAGAATCTGTCCTCAACCGCCAGCATACTGCCGCGCCAACCGAATGGGATTGGCGGCAGCAGACCGATGCGAGTAGGGGCAGAGAGCGCTTGAGCAGCTAACTCGAAGGAGTATCCGGTGCCAAGCGGGATGATCAGCGGTGTGTCACGCGGCAAATCTGCCACTTCCGGGTAGGTCAGGTCATCGTAATTGAAGAAATGTGTCATATCGCTGCTCCCGTACCTGAATGAGGATGGAATCTGGGATCGCGTACCAGTGCGTACAGCAAGAATGCAGAAAATAACCCACCAACTGAAGAAGCGATGAACGCAGCAGGGTACCCACCTGACTTTGCCAGGAGGCCACCTAATAAGGGAGCCAGGATCGTCGCAGGGGCAATCAAAGTGTTCGACAACCCGATATAAGCTGGGCGTTCAGGTTCTGTTCCGAACTCTAACACCATTGCCAGACCGATTGTCCAGACGGCGACATTGGCAATGCCTGCAAGGAAAAATACCAGGTAAAACCAGTTTGGGTGTGGGGCGTACCAGGCCAGTAGTCCGCTTAATGAGGCTGCAAACAGCCCGGTTATCATCACCAGGCGATGGCTGTAGCGGTCTCCGAGCCAGCCCATGAGTGGGTTGGCGATGATCTGAGCGCCCAGGAGCACCGCGGTCATGACTCCTACGGTCAGCTCGCTCATACCGAGGATTGTGACTGCATAGACTGTATAGAATGAGAATCCCAACAAGGCGAATTGAGAAAGCATTCTCACTGCGAGGAACCATCGGAAGTTTTTATCCCGCTTGAGAATCGCTGCCAGTTTACGTGAATAAGCAAGACTGCTGTCAGGCAAGTGTGCAGGTGGAGTTATTGGTTCTCGCGTCCCCGCAAGAGCAAGCCAGGATATAAACATAGCTATACTGGCCAGCAGGAAGCAAATCGAAAAGTCTAGAGGTGA
This sequence comes from Chloroflexota bacterium, assembly GCA_032124675.1. GTDB lineage: Bacteria > Chloroflexota > Anaerolineae > Anaerolineales > UBA4823 > JAQBDA01. The sequence continues at coordinate 6,703 of JAQBDA010000262.1, read as the reverse complement.
ATCCACCCGTGTAAGAATGTAACCGGCGGCAACTGCGCTCCCTGTGGCTAGCAGACTTGCAGCAGCGGATTGGACGCCATAAAAAGTACCCCGCCGATCGGAGGGTATAATTTTGCCGATCAAACTCTGCCATGGTGTGGCGGAAAATCCGCCACCCAGGGCCTGCCAGATTAGCACTATGAAAGTCAGCAGCAGTGCAGCCTTTGGACCGATGCGGGGCGATATCACCGCAACCAAAGCCAACGCGAGAAAAGGCAGTCTCTCCTGCGTGCTGATCAGCAGCAGCATGGGTTTGTAACGACTCTGCCTGGAGACACGATTGGCGATAAATACCTGTGGTAGCTGCCAGCCAACGGTGTGAAGGGCAGGGATCAGCCCGATCAATATCGGAGAGCTGGTCATCGTACTGACAAACAGAGGGATGATGGTCACAAACGAGGCAAAGCCCAGCGCCAGGCCGAAGAATGCACCATCGGTGACGTTGACGACATAATTAAAACGGAGGTTTTTTAAGATATCTGGATTCATTATTCACTCAAATGAGTGCCGGATTTGCGCAGCAATCGCTCGCGCCGGTGCTCGATTTCCGGCTGCCAGCGCATTTTATAGAAATCCCCGCCTTCAGGCACATCCAGCAGGCTTAGCGCAAGTTCCGTCCAGTGCAGAGCCAGCTCCAGGTCTTTCGTATGATGCTCATAATATTTCGCGATTTCAAGATGAGACTCGATATGACCATGGCTGGCTGCGCTCTGCCATAAGGGCAGTGCATATTCGAAATCGCCCTGACGTTTGTAGATCCTGGCCAGGCGTTCGACTGCCTTGAATATTATTTCATCGGGAACTCCGCCATCCAGGATATCAGGATGCTCAAGACCGTGGATATAGAGCTGGGTGGCAGAATCTAGATAACCGATATCTTCGAACAAGCGAGCAAGAGAGAGCAGGTCGACCCCGTGCGTGCCGCTCTCGGCGAGAGGATCGGAGAGAACGCCAGAGGTATGAGCCAGGAGAGCTGCCAGCGAGACAACATCCATGGCATTGTGATAGAAAACGCCGCGCAATGGTTCAGCATCACCACTGCGAAGGTAATCGAAATAGAGCTGTGGGATCATCCAACCCGGGACATCATCCTGTGAGCGTTGGGCACCAAGGATATGGGCTTCGATATTTCCCAAGGTGCGGCTGGACAGGCGGTCCCGCCACAGACGGCGGCAGAGGTGTAGAAGATCAACATGCGCATAGTCACGAAATGGTGGCTGCCAACCATGCGTTGTGTAACGAGAGACGAGCAGCGGGATATCAAATGATTTTCCGTTATAAGTGACAAGCGCCTGGCAGGGGGCGAGAAATTCTTCTAAGGCATAGAGCTGCGCCGGTTCTTCAGCTGGATCACGCATGAACAACTGAAACAATTTAAAATCTCCATTTATAAAGCGCCCAGCTCCTATCAAGAAGGCGTAAGTGCCAGTACCTCCAGATAATCCGGTTGTCTCTGTATCGAGGAATGCGAATGATTCCTCGGAGAAGTTGCGGATGCGCTTATCTCCAGCCCAATCTGCCAATGCATCCAGAGGGGCATTGCTCTGAAGTGCCTTTGTTCCGTGCGGGAGGCTCCCGGAGTAGACTTGCTCTACGATATAGGTCTCACCAAGCTGGGTGGGATATATCTGACCGTTAAGGACATCATCCAGGGAATGGCGCCGCTTGAGGTCAGGCAGCCGTTCGATTTCTCCAGCACCTACTTTAACGCCTAAAGATTTGAGTTTATCACTCAGGGAAGGCACGACATTATGGGAGATAGTTGAGCGGGTTAGGTTTGGCTCCGTTGTATACCGTTTCGAAGTGCAGGTGAGAGCCGGTGGAATTGCCGGTACTGCCTACGGCTCCGATATAGCCGCCCTGGAATACACTCTGCCCGCAGGTGACTGCGACGGCGCTCAAATGGGCATATGCGGTTTGCCAACCTGTGCCATGATCGATTACGACCATATAACCATAGCCAAAATTGCTCCAACCGGCGAAGACTACTACGCCGCTATCGGCCGCAAATACGGCATTGCCGACTGCTCCGGCGATATCTATTGCAGGGTGGATACCAGAATATCCATAACCAGAGATCGAGTGAGCCGGGGTAGGCCAGATGAATGTGCCACTGCCGATTGCGCCTTCATACACAGAGCCACAGTATCCATCGCCGTAATAGCGTGCGGAAGCTGGATTGCTACGCGATATCGCCGGGGGTCCCCAATCCTTAAGCTGTCGTATTCCGCCCGGCACAATCACCCAGGAACCCGACTCGATGGCTGTATCATCGGCTTCAGTTGCAGTTAAATCGATACGATTTCCAGGATAGCTGATAATTGCAGTAGGATCCACCTGGAAGAATGAAGCTACCCCGCTAAGGCTGTCGCCGGTATTCCACTGGTAGTACACGCCGTCTGTAGGGAGGATGTTCAAAACTTGATCCTTTGACAGCAGGTGGGGATTATCCTCCAGGGTTTCGAAATTTCCCCACAATATGGTCTCCGGTTTTAAATTGAATAGATCCGCGATGCTGAATAAACTGTCACCAAGTTCGACTGTATATGTAATCACATCCACGCGCGGCCGGTTTGGAATGGTTGTGTTCAACAGAGGGACTCGATGTATGCCATCGATGATTCTTGGGTCATCAGGGGAGAGTTTTGCCAGTTTGATGTTGAGGGTGGTTTCACTGGAAAGAACTTGGGCAGGTTCCTGGACATGGTCCTGTGAGTTGGGGATCGAATCCATGGGCTCGATGTTCACAACAGCACTGGCAGAATTTGAGCTGCTCAGCTTATCGATGAGCACAGGCAGCCTGAACCAGGCGATGAATCCAAGTGCTGCCAGTGTGAGTATCATAACGATATTCAAACCAGCAATTAATAAACGCTTCAGAAAGCTGGGTCCAGCTACTCTTTCATTGGTTTCCTGCATGCTTTGTAACTCCAACCGGCCGTGAAGTACGGCTGTATTCCCGCCAATTCTACTACATTACTTTGAGAGGCGATGAGCCGAAATTGTATTTGATATCGGCGCTTATTAACCTGGAAAAAGTTTAAAGTGTTCCGCGATAAGATTGATGATCCGAAACGATCATTGTTGACGGAACATTATGCGGAGGTTTTATCCAGCAGGGCAGTGAAATCCGCAGACGTATTGGTGGGTTGTTGGCAAACAAACTGGCGGCATACATATGCAGTCGGTAGGTCGTTCTGCAGACCGCGCTCAAGTAATAACGGCGGAGAGTTCGCAGAGACCGGCAAACCGGAGTGGGCAGCAACCAGGTTGGGACGGTAGTGCCCCCACAAGGTCTTAATCAAATCCTGCATAGCAGTGGCGGAGAATTCGCCTACAAGAGCGACCTCATTGATGCCCGAGATAAACGCGTCTGCTGCGCATAGCCAGTTACCAAAGGCTGTAGGATAGCGCACAGCATGAGAAACTACCGACTCGAGCATCCTTTCGGTTACATCCAGCCACTCTTGTTTCCCAGTATAAGCGGCCATGTGTATTAACGCCTGGCAGGCAAGCGAATTACCGCTCGGTGTTGCATTATCCTGTAGATCCTTTGGGCGGGTGAGCAGCCAATCGTGGTCCTGGCGGGTATCGTAAAATCCACCTTCAACATCCGTAAAGTTGTCAAGCATCTCTTGAGTTAATTCTTCGGCTGCGTTATACCAGCGCAGGTCAAAGTCGGACTGATAGAGAGCTAAGAGACCCTGGATCAAGCTGGCATAATCTTCCAGATATGCATTGTGTTGAGCTGAGCCATCTCTCCAGCTGCGCAGCAGGCGATCGTTCTGGTAAAGTTCATCCAGAAGGAAGGAAGCATTCCTGCGGGCAGCCGCAAGGTAGTCGGCACGCTTAAGGTAGCGGGCAGATTCAGCAAACGCGATCAGTGCCAATGCATTCCAGGAAGTCAGGACTTTGTCATCCGTAGCCGGACGGATACGCTGCTCGCGGGCCTTGAGAAGCTGCAGATGCATAGAATCCAGACGTTCTTCCACAAGGGCAGGGGTAATTGAGAACTGCTCTGCCAGCTCGCGATTGGAAGCTGTTCTCTGCAGGACTAATTTCCCTTCGAAATTGCCTGTTTCGGGGAGCGAGTAGGCATTGGAAAATAGCTCGAATGCCGCCGCATCGTTCAGGACACCCCTGATTTCGTCTGCAGACCATACATAAGACTTACCCTCTTCGCCCTCAGAATCTGCATCAAGGCTGCTGAAGAATCCGCCTTTAGGGTGGGTTATCTCGCGCAGAATGAAATCGAGAGTGTTCGCACACACTTTCTTGAAATGTTCATCCCCGGTGACAAGGTAGGCATGCAGATATGCTCGAGAAAGCAGAGCATTATCGTACAACATCTTCTCGAAATGAGGCACCAACCAGTTATTATCCGTGCTGTAGCGTGCAAATCCACCACCAATTACGTCATACATCCCACCAGCCGACATGGAGGTCAGTGCGTGCACGCATACATCCCTGGCTAGCCGGTCCCCATTGTTTGCCCGGCGCAAGAGGAATTCGACCGCCATTGGTTGGGGGAATTTTGGTGCGCTGCCCCAGCCACCGAATTTCCAGTCATAGGCTTGGATAAGGGTAAATGCGGCCTTCTCCAGGTCCTCAGCACCTACAGCCTGTGACGTTCCAGATGCCTGGTTGGCCTCTTCCAGATGCTCGCTTATCTTCCTCGCAGAGTTCTCAACTCCCTGGCGATCCGATTGCCAGGTGCCGGAGACTGCAAGCAGAATCTCGCGGAATGCCGGCATGTTATAGCGCCGGACTGGCGGATAGTAGGTGCCTCCGTAGAAGGGTTCTCCATCCGGGGTGAGAAAAACGGACATCGGCCAGCCACCCTGCCCGGTCATGGCGACAACAGCATTCATGTAGATGCTATCCAGATCCGGTCTTTCTTCGCGATCCACCTTGATGTTTATGAAGTGCTCATTCATCAAATCTGCGGTGTCCTGGTCTTCGAATGATTCATGTGCCATTACATGGCACCAGTGACAGGCTGCATATCCAATGCTTAAAAAGATCGGTTTATCCTGACTGCGTGCTTGATCCAGCGCTTCTTGACCCCAGGGGTACCATTCGACGGGATTATCAGCATGCTGCAGAAGGTAGGGTGAATTTTGGTCGATCAATCGATTAGGCGCCACTATTCTCCGAATTCCAGCTCGAAATCCTCTTCGAAATTATTCACTCCGGTGGGTTCGATATCGATCTCGCCGAAAAGCGACTGCTGTGATACTTGAATCTGGTCGCGTTTGATCAGCTCGAGTATAGCCAGAAAAGTGACTACAATTTCAAGACGTGACCTTGTGGATTGTATAAAGGAGTGAAAGGTCGATCTTCCAGCCAACCTCAAGCGGGATACGATTTGATTGATCTTCTGGCGGATCGTAATAGCAGAAGGAGCGACAACGGTTTTTAATTCCTCCTGGGACGTATTGCCCGTTAATATGATCCGGGCTGCTTCGAAGAGATCGTCTATAGATATGCCGCTCAAATCCAGGGTTCCGATAATCTTTGGTGGTGGTGACAATCTGAGGTAGGTGTGCTGACCGAGGGATTCTAAGTCATATAGATGGGCTGCGGCCATTTTGAATTTTCTGTACAGCCGCAGCTGCCGTGCGAGTGCTTCGCCTGGGTCTTCTTCGCCTTCTTCACGAAGCGGGGGGCGCGGCAGCAGGACTTCAGATTTTATCTGGATCAATTTGGCTGCGATAACCAAAAAACCCGACATCTCTTCAGCAGCGAGAATGCTGTGACTGTGTATGTACCCAAGGAACTGGTCTGTCACCTGCGCCAGGGACAGTCTGGTAATATCCAGCTCTGCCCGTTCGATCAAGTGCAGCAGTAGATCCAAGGGTCCTTCGTAGACGGGCGTAGCAACCCGGTAAGCCTGTGTTTGCAGGTCGATATCTTGATCAGCCATCCTGCGCGATTATACCTGACAATTCCTCTTGCTCATGCTATACTTGGAAGTATGGAGGATCACAACATGATTGATGAACCAGTTCATGTCACCGACGCTGCATTTGACAAAGTTGTCTTACAATCCCCAATTCCGGCGATTGTTGATTTTTGGGCGCCTTGGTGCGGTCCATGTCGGATGGTAGCACCCACTCTGGATAAGCTGGCCAGGGAATATTCAGGTAAGCTGCTGGTAGCCAAAGTAAATACGGATGAGAATCCTGAATGGGCGGGGAAATATGGGGTCCAGGGGATCCCAACCATGCTGTTCGTATCCGGGGGGAAAATCGTGCACCGGCAGGTTGGTGCGCTACCGGAACCAATGCTGCTAGATGTCGTTACGCAGTTTATCGAAGTTATTTCAGTAAAAGATCCGGAATAAAATAGATGGCGGGATTATTGTCCCGCCATCTTTGTATTTAATACCCCGTCACTCGTTCTACCTGTGCGCCTAAGAGCTGCAGCTTCTCATCGACACGTTCATATCCGCGGTCGATCTGTCCAACATTGCGGATCGTTGATTTGCCTTCAGCAGCCAGAGCTGCTATGACCAATGCCATCCCAGCGCGAATATCGGGGCTCTCCAGGTTTTCGCCATATAACATCGTCGCACCCTGCACGATGCAGCGGTGCGGGTCGCAAAGCACAATTTGGGCACCCATACCAACCAGTTTGTCAATAAAAAACATTCGGCTGGGAT
>JAQBDA010000261.1:0-4227 GCA_032124675.1 Chloroflexota bacterium | reverse complement strand
CAGTGGGGCGTTCTGCAGGTTGCCGGCCAGCAGCGCTGATGCTCCGTCCCGCTCCCGCAGGTTGTGGCTGACAAGGTTGTTGGTGATCTCAGCGCTGGTGTTGGAGAAGCGCCACTCGATGGACGAGAACGGCGCGCTGGTTGAGACGACCGTGTTGTGCAGCACTTCCGCATTGCAGGCCTGCGCCAGGCATATGCCGCAGTCGAAGCCGGAGTCGGAGGCGAACAGCTCGGCCCGGCTGGCTTGGACAAAGTTGTTGCGGATGGTGCCCCCGTAGTGGTCCACGTACCCGCTGGCACCCGGACAGGGGTTGTCGTTGTAAGTGCGACCGCTGCCGCTCTGCAGCAGACCAAAACCCACCCCGCGGGCGTTGTCGGTCAGGAGGTTGCGCTCCACCAACGTGTCGCGGCTGCTCGTCCACAGGTGGATAGCGTGTTCCGACAGCCCTTGCTGGCACCAAAACCCTTGGATGTGGTTGTCGTGGATCTCCCAGCCCCAGGCCTGGTGGGCATCCACACCGCCGGTATAGCAGCTGCCGTTGAACCCCCAGATTTTTGGGCGCCCCGCATCGGTCAGCTCGATGCGTGAGCAGGCGATCTCACCGGAATCGGGAAAGAAGATTTTGGCGCTGTGCGGATTAACCTTGATCGCCTGCTGACCGGGGTCGATAATATGCACGTTGTAGATCAGCGTGTTGAGTGTGCTGCCGCTGTCGGTCGATACGACATGGATGGGGTGTGTCCTGGCGCGTTTGATGGTCAAGTCGGCGATGGTCACATCTGAAGCGGCGACGGTGATTGTCTCCGATCCCTGGTAGCCATCATCCAGCACGACCGCCTCGCGATCTCCGTTTGCCGAGCGCAGGGTCACACCTGGGGTATCGATCCACAGGTAGTAGCCTTGCGCTGCCAGGTTGTAGGTACCGTCGGCGATCAATATTGTTGTGCCCTGGCTGGCGTTATTGACCGCGCTCCACAGCTCCTGCTCGCTGCTGACGCTGACGGTTGCGCCGGATGGCGGCAGCAGGGGCGGGCAGTGGGAGTCAACCAGTGTCGGTGCAATCTGGCGAGCTGCGCCGGGGGTTTCCAGGGTGACAGCCGCAGATGAGGTTGGCTGGTGGGAGAGGCTGTAGAAAAGAATGACTGCTGCGATGAACACAGCCAACAGTTGGCAGGCGCGCGCTTTCCAGTTGTGGGATATCAGGTTTGGAGGCATAGCTCTACTATAGCAAATCTGCTATTTGGACAGACTATCAATATTGTATAGTTCGAAGGAACAAGGGGACAAAGGATAAGGGAGCAGATTAGCGGACTCCGTACCCCTTGTCACCTTACCCTTGCTTCACAACCAGTGTATACGCTCCAACTGGATCCAGGTTCTCGCGGGCATCCACCCGGGTGATGATAACCCCGATCTGGTTGTAGGTGTCCAGGTCAATCGCCGGGATGTGAAAGCGCAGCGGTGCGCCGGTGAGTCCTTCCACCAGAGCCTCGGTCGGCATGACCTGTACTGTTTTATGTGAAGCGATCCCGCCATTCCCCAGCTTATTCATCCGGACGATCTGCACACTGTATTCTGCCCCGGTTCGAGGGGCAGGGAGAACCTCGATGGTGAGCGGCTGCCCGTTCACTTCTGGCCGCAGCTTCAGCTCGATGAAGTCCATGCCGAAGCTGCTCCGGATCCCCGTCGGGTAGGGCTGGTCCGCCGTGGAGAGAAGGAGCTCAGTGCCGCTGTAGCTCAGCTCCTTCACGACGGGTTCGCTGTACAGCGATGCCGGGTCGTAGAAGCCGCAGCCTGAAACAGCGCCTGTCTCAGTGCAGCGTCCCCCTTCCAGCCGTAAAGCATGGATGCTGCGGGCGAAGTATGCCAAGCTTTCGCTGTATGTCGAGAAGGGGCAGACTGCGGCTTCCGGGCTGGTCAGGACGCGGTCCATGATCCCGGGCAGGTTCCCCACCAGGTCGGTCGAGCTGTCGATATCCACAACCTCCTTCGAGTACAGCACCTGCAGTGTGCGCCGGATCAACGCCATTCCAACGCTGGGGTTCTCCGCGCTGCCCGTCATGCCGCCGCACTGCTCGTACAAGAATCGCCAGTACATGGCGCCATGGTAGGGGTTCAAATCGACGTAGCTGGTATTCAGCTCTCCGGCAAAGCCTCGCCCACCCACGAACTGGACTGCTTTAGCGATATAAGCACGCGCTTGCCTACTCTGGCTGAACTGAACCTGCTGTTGGGCGACAGTGGGGGCAAAGGAGGCCATCCCTTCGCTGAAGAACTGCCAGGCGGCATCTTTTCCATCAACATCCCCGCTCCCGCCGTTGGCGAAGGCGATTGCCCGCTGGAAATTGTGGAACAGCTCGTGATGGAAAGTGCTCATGATGCCATCGGTCAGCGTATCGTACTCGGCGTTGTTGCCGCCGTTGACGTTGATGGAGATGCTCGAGTTGCCCCGGTCTGGGACAGGACCATGAAACCAGGTCTCCCCATCGCTCAGCGCTATGGGCAGGTGCCCGGTAATACCGCTGCTGCCAAAGCTCACCCATCCATCCCAGTTGAACCCCCAGCCCTCGATCTGCAGACGGACGGCCTCGACCATCTGCGGGAGGAGCTCGTTCTGGATGTAACCGGACACCGCCGTCCTGGGGAGCCTGCTTTTGGCGTCTCGCTGAAACGGGAACATATCGCAGTAGTAAACGACCAATTCTTCCGGAGCAGGTACGCCGTTGCTCTTCAACGGGGCGACCCACTGATTCTCTAGCAGGAAGGCATGCTCTATGCGTCTGCTGAATACCGGTCTGGCTGTAAACACGTCCTGAATAACGACCTGCAGCCGGTAGTAATCGGTGGGTGTGGGGATGATCCCCAGGTTGCTGGTGCTGCTCTCGTTGAATTCGACCCTGAAGACCGCTCGATTTCCTGCCTGGGGGTCCTGCTGGCTGAGGTCGATCCGGCGTGACTCCTGCCAGACGGTGATTCTCTTTCGATCGCTGCCACCCTGGTCGGGGTCGCCATGCTGGGTCTCAACCTGCAGGGTTGCAGTGATCCCAGAGGGAGGTACTGCTAGGTTGTCAATGGTTACAACCAGTGTCCGTTCTGCGGGAGCTGTCAGCGCTGCGTTCCTGTAAAGCACCAGGTGCGGGATCTCACTCGATGTGATTGTGCTGCCCTTTTTGTCATGGCTCTCAAAGACGATCCTCGCGCCTGAGGCAACCTCGAGGGTAATGGCAGGTGGAGCGGAGGTGGAGCTCTGGGCGACGGAGACACCATTTGCAGAAGCCATCTCGTCGGCCATGAAGAATTCCCAGGAGAGTGCTGCCAGGACGATCATGCACAGGCCGGTCATCAATAGTTTGAAGAGCTTCCGGGTGGGGCTGTATTCGCGTCCGTTCTCGTAACAGTGGTTCATCGCTGATCCTCCAAGTGGTTTCGATCAGCGTAGCAACCGCCTGTGACGAGAAGATTCTTTTACCGTGAGTGGAACGTGAAAACGCGTGAACGTTTCGTCTTTTCATGCGGTGATGTATAATTTAAGTGCGTTCTCTGCCTTGGTTGTTGAGACGCGGGGAGGAAATATGGGCTTCCTGGAGATCTATCTCCTGGGTCCGCTTCAGGTGAGAATAGGTGAGGAAGCGGTCACAGATATCCGCTCAGATAAAGTGCGCGCCCTGCTGGCTTACCTCGTCGTAGAGGCAGACCACCCTCACCGCCGCGAGAAGTTAGCCGGCCTGCTTTGGCCCGGTTATCCGGAAGCCTCCGCCAGAGCCAGCTTGCGCCGTGCTCTGACGGATTTGCGTAAGGCTGTGCACCCGGCGGTTGATGAGGAAGCCCACCCATCATACCTGCAGGTCACCCGCCAGACGATCCAGTTTGACAAGGGCAGCGATGCCTGGGTCGACGTGACTGCCTTCCACGCGCTGGTTAAGACACCCCAATCTATCAATAAAGAAATCATCGCCGGCTGGGAAGAGGCCATGACCCTGTATCGCGGGGAGTTCATGGAAGGCTTCAGTCTGCCGGACAGCCCTGAATACGAGCAGTGGTTGCTGCTGAACAGGGAGCAGTTGAGACGACAAGCGCTTGAGACCATGCAGCACCTGGTAACCTTCCTGGAAGAGCACGGAGAGTATGGGCGTGGTCTGGAGTATGCCTGGCGTGAGGTGGAGTTGGACCCGCTGGGGGAGCCTGCCCGGCAGGGTTTGATGCGTCTGCTGGCATTAAATAGTCAGC
>JAQBDA010000260.1:0-5538 GCA_032124675.1 Chloroflexota bacterium | reverse complement strand
TGACTCGGTTAGGGTATTCGTGGGAGATGCTGACCCTGCCGATGACCTGACACTCCATGTGGTGTGCCGGAAAACGGCATAAAAAATGCCAGGCGTGGGGGGGACACGCCCGGCAACCTAAGGAGGTCCACCAGGAGCCATCAACACGGGGGGGACGTGCTGGTAAGCTGTCCTGGGGATCGACACCTGTTTTACCAGTAAGTTAGGGAGGGCAGGTGTCTCTGCTTAAAATATACCCGAGAATGCCTGCCCTTGCATTAATATTAGATTAGAATTGTCTTTTTAGTCGAATTATTCCCGGTTTTGGTCAGGATGAGTCGCCCCTTTTACCGTTGAACAGGTCAAGCCATTCCTGCACTTCTTCAGGACTGAGACCCGCATCGCCGGATTTGCTTTTTGGTGAGTCCGTCCGTGACAAGGTGGACATCATCAGGCGTGCGAATGCCTCGGAGGGCAGGAACTGAGCGCCTGCCTGGCGGGCTGCGGCCTGCACCTGCAGGTCAGAGCTGACGATGGTCCAGTTGCGTGCCGAGCGGCCCATCTTGTGCAGCCGGGTGGATATCGCCTGGTCGGCAGTGCTGCCGGCGCGCACGAAATGCACCGCCACAGTGCCCAGCTTGCGTCTACCGCTCTGACCGGCGGGCGCTTTATCGAAGTACACGTCGACCTGCTTGCGGCTGTTGCGGCAGAATTCTTGCAACAGCTCGATAAGCTGGTTTTCATCATCGACTGCGTCCAGGCTGAGGCCGGGGAGCTTAGGGATCAGATTATGACCGTCAATCAAATATGGCATCGCCTCCATTCTATTGAAAAAATCATAGATCGTCAATGTGGTATTCTGAGATTTGCCGTGGTAGGGGTCTCTTCTCCACCATGGCGATTCCCAAAGAGTCGTCAATGCGGGATTGTGCCATTCATCAGAATGTGCTATGATTTTGCGGGGAGTGCAGCGCCATGAGCCAATGGAAACGCCTGATTTACTACCTGATGATCAACGTGCTGGTCTCGGCCTGCACAGTACTGGTTGTGCTCACCATTTGGGAGCGGCGCTTTGCTCCCGAAGTGCCGGTCCTGCTCCCCACCCAGGAAGGACCTTCACTTTCATCGGGCACCGCCATCTCGGGGACGCAAACCGTCTCAGGTACGCTTACATCCCTCGTCCAGCTTACCCCTAGCGGGACGCCGGGTCCCGACCCGCTGGCCAATGTCGAGGAATACCAGGTGCAGTTTGGCGATACGTTGGGTCTGATCGCACAAGAATTCGATGTTGAGATCGAGGACCTGCTGCGGGTCAACCAGATCAATGATCCTAACTCGCTCTCGGTCGGCATGGTGATCTACATCCCCATCCCACCGGAGAGGATCCCCACCGCTACACCCACCGTCACCTATACCCCAATCCCGACCGGTGCGGAAGGTCCGCTGCCGGAGGCGCGTGTGGTGATCAACAGCGTGATCGGAGCGGGCGACCTGGCAACCGAGCGCGTCTTCCTGACCCGTACCGGCTTTGGCGAGCTCAACCTGACTGGCTGGCAGATCAGGGACCAGAACGGCAATGTGTTTACATTCCCCCAGCTCGAGCTGTTCGAAGGAGGCGCGGTCAACGTCTGGACCACCTCGGGTACCCCGACAGTCGTCGACCTGTATTGGGGTTTGCAGAGCCCGGTCTGGTCATCGGGTGAAAAGGTGAGCTTAGTGGACGCTCAGGGGGTAGAGCGCGCCGAATATACTGTTCCATAAGCACCCACACTCCTCTATTGTCTCGAATTGAGATCAGATGAGCAATATCGAAGAATACATCCGCCGGGCAATGCTGGAAGGCAAGTTTGACGACCTTCCCGGAAAGGGGAAACCGCTGCGGCTGGATGATGACGTACATAGCGACCCCGAATGGCGCCTGGCGTACCACATGCTGCAGAGCAGCGGCTTCAGCCTGCCCTGGATCGAGAGCCGCAAGGAAATTGAAAGCGAGCTGCTGGCAGCCCGCACGGCGCTGCAGCGTGCATGGAGCTGGAGGGTGGATAAAACAGCTGAGGGAGGCGCTCTTCCAGAGACCGAGAAAGAGTGGCAGAGGGCGTGTGCAGCATTTCGGGCGGCGATCGAAGCGCTGAATAAGAAGATCGCCACCTATAACCTGGAAGCGCCATCGCCGCAGCTCCATCTACGTCTAGTGAACGCAGAACGGGAGCTGGAATTGACCGTTGAGGATCATTCTGATACACTAGCGGGCACAGACAGCGGCTGAAGTAAATTCCTGAGTTAAAGTATGTCACAGGCCTTATACCGTAAATGGCGTCCCCATCGCTGGGAGCAAGTGGTCGGACAGCAGCATATCGTGCAGACTCTGCGCAATGCTGTCGTTGCCGAGCGTGTGGCGCATGCCTATCTATTCGCCGGCCCGCGCGGCACCGGGAAGACCACCACCGCCCGACTGCTGGCAAAAGCAGTCAACTGTCTGGACGCTGATCTGGCAAACCGGCCTTGTGACGAGTGCGACCCCTGCCAGGCGGTGAACCAGGGGCGTTTCCTGGACCTGATCGAGATCGATGCCGCTTCCAACACCAGCGTTGAGGATGTGCGCGACCTGCGCGATAAGATCAATTTCTCTCCGAATCAGGGAGAATATAAAGTGTACATCGTCGACGAAGCACACATGCTCTCCACAGCGGCCTTCAACGCGCTGCTGAAGACACTCGAGGAACCGCCCTCCCATGCGATCTTCATCCTGGCAACCACCGAGATCCATAAGATACCGGCAACTGTGCTCTCGCGCTGCCAGCGTCACGAGTTCCGACGCATCCCGGTGAACGACATCATTGCCCAGCTGCGTGAGATGACATCCGCGGAGGGGCTGGTAGTGACGGACGAGGCACTGCATCTAGTGGCGCGCCAGTCCACCGGCTCGCTGCGGGATGCGATCTCGCTGATCGACCAGCTCGGTTCATCGGGTGAAGCGATCACGCTCGAGCTGGCGCAGACAGTCCTGGGCACGGCAGCCAGCCAGGCGGTCGTGGATATTATGGAAGCGATCCTGGCCGGGGACGTTACCGCTGGATTGGACCAGCTTCACCAGACGCTCGACTCGGGCAGCGACCCGCGCCAGTTTGCCCGCCAGATGGTTGACTACCTTAGGAGCCTGCTGTTGGTCAAGATGGGCAGCGCAGACCAGATCGACACAACCACTGAGATACGTGCCCATATGGCCCGCCACGCGCAGAGCCTGGACACCGGTGAGCTGCTGCGCATGATCCGCCTGTTCAACCAGGCGGCTGGCGAGGCGCGCAGCACCTGGCAGCCGGCCCTGCCGCTGGAAATGGCGCTGGTTGAGTCGATCTCCAAGGAGCAGCCGCAGGTAGAGAGGGCGCCTGCCGGGGGAGGCGGAACCAAGGCCAGTGTGAAAAACATCACCCAGCCCTCAGCAGTGGAGAGCGGGAAAGGCAGCAGCCGCACCGCCGCAGAGAGCAGCCCGAGGGTTCCTGCTGAGCCGCAGAGCGAAACGGATCTGCTGCTGAAGTCGATCCATGAAAAATGGCGCCAGATCCTGGCCCAGGTGCGCCGCCAGAGCAGGTCGACCGAGGCGCTGCTCAATTCCGGCAGGCTGTTAGGCATCAAAGATGGTATTTTGTATTTCGGTATCCCATCTGAGGTCCTGAGAACGAAGTTGGAGAAGAATGAAAACGTAGAAGTGATCCAGCAGGCGATTAAGGATGTGCTGCAGATCGACCTGCCGTTTCGCTGTGTGGTCTCAGGCGGCAGAAGTGGCGGCCTGCCCCCCGATGTAGACGGAGAGGGCATGGTTGCCTCCGCGTTGCGCGATCTGGGGGGGGAGATCGTCGATATTCAATGAATAGAGAAGTGGAGGTAGCAGATGGCAAAAGGGTTTAAAGGGCCCAAAATGCCCAACCAGATGGGGATGATGCAGCAGCTGCAGAAGCTGCAGGAGCAGATTGCGGCTACCCAGGCGCAGCTTGCTGAGGAAACGGTCAGCGCTTCGGCTGGCGGCGGTGCGGTGACCGTGACAGTCACCGGCGACCAGCAGTGCCGTGCAGTAGAGATCGACCCCGGTTTGCTGGAAGATGGTGATGTCGAGATGCTGCAGGATCTGCTCCTGACGGCGTTCAACAGTGCGCTGGAACAATCGCGCCATCTGGCAGCCGAGCGCCTCGGCCCGCTGGCAGGCGGTTTGCCATTCTAAGTAGCGGGATAGTGGGCGTCAGGCAGCACTCATCGACCGCCTTATTCCTTCATTTATTGATCTTATTCCCTTCAAATGCTTCTTCCTGAGCCGATACAGAACCTGATCAACGCCTTTTCCCGGCTGCCGGGCATCGGTCCGAAGACAGCCTCCCGGCTGACCTTCTATTTGCTGCGCGCGCCGGAGGATCTCAGCCGCGACCTAGCGCTGGCTCTGCAGGCGATCAAGACAGATACCGGCTACTGCCAGATCTGCTACAACATCACAACTGCCGGACGCACGGCGTGTGAGATCTGCTCGAGCGCTGACCGAGATGAGAATGTGCTGTGCGTGGTTGAAGAACCGCTGGATGTACTGGCCCTGGAGCGCACCTCCGGTTTCAGCGGACGCTACCACGTGCTGCACGGCGTGCTGTCGCCGATCGAAGGCGTAGGACCGGATGATCTCAAGATCAAGGAGCTGCTCGAGCGCGTGCAGGATGGCGCGGTGACCGAGATCATCCTGGCGACCAACCCCAGCCTGGAGGGCGACGCTACCGCGATGTATCTGCGCCAGCAGCTCCAGCCGCGGGGTGTGCGCATCACCAGGCTGGCGCGCGGCCTGCCGGTAGGGGGGGACCTGGAGTACGCCGACCCGAATACTTTGCTGCGCGCCCTGGCAGGGCGCCAGGAGATGGACAGCTAGCCGGAGATCGTAAAAAAGCGCTGATTCGCTTGACATTTCTGCAAGGTTTAGTATAATAAGAGGACATAAACGACGAGCTTAGATCTCGCCCCGTCAAGGGAAGATCGCTAACAATTGAGAAGACGCCCATGCGTCAGAGACCAGGACGGTATGTTTGTTGGTCTGGCGTGCCGATGTCAGGATAGTATTAGACATCGGCTGTTGTGTCTCTCGCCAAGTCATCTGAGATAAACCTTGACAGGCCAGGGTGATGCTGGTAAAATCCAGCCCGCTCGATTGGAAGGACCTTAACAACTGAAGAGTGATAGAAAGACAGCTTTGTCAATTCCAGTAAATCCGTAACATAACACATCTTCGTGATGTGAAAAGTTTTTGCGGAGAGTTTGATCCTGGCTCAGGATGAACGCTGGCGGCGTGCTTAATACATGCAAGTCGAACGGAGACATTATAGCAATATGGTGTCTTAGTGGCGAACGGGTGAGTAACGCGTTGGTGACCTGCCCCGAAGAGGGGGATAACAGCTCGAAAGGGCTGCTAATACCCCATGTGATCGTTAGAGTTAGAGGTCTTGCGATTAAAGGAGTCGTTCTTTGAACGTTCCGCTTTGGGAGGGGCCTGCGTCCCATCAGCTAGTTGGTAGGGTAATGGCCTACCAAGGC
>JAQBDA010000259.1:0-9694 GCA_032124675.1 Chloroflexota bacterium | reverse complement strand
CCGTAATAACATTAGGACATACGCAATTGGTGGGATGACGGGTGTGTATGGGCGGGCGATGCACGCCCATACACACCCAATTTACCCTGAATTGCGTAACTTCTAAGCTTTTTAATTGTACAACACATTCCATGGGGCAAGGATAATTAGCGATGGAGTTTGTAAAGGATGGCTTCACCCCTCCTGGATGCTCGTAAATCATACAATCGGTGAACGTGATATACTGGAAATTACCCCTGTATTCCTGGACATACCCCGGCAGAGGTTCCCATGAAGCGCTTGATAATAACCCTGACAGCATGTCTGTTTTGCATCACAGCATGTTCCCCGGTATTACCCGCCAGTCCCACAGCAACCGCACCTGCAGCGCTTTCAAGCGCCTCAGACCAGCTCAACTTGTTCGCTACGCAGACCCAGTCTGCCGCCCTGGCTTCGACCGCTGCAGCACAGCAAGAACCGAATGTCACTCACATGCCTGTCCATTCCCCCTCACCTCTGCCAGACTTAACACAGGTCCACGAAGTGGCAGGTCCTTTCCACCAGGTGTCCCGCCAGGAGGCGCTGATCCTGGGCAAGGTGCTCGATTTGCAGCCTGTAGATGATGGCTTCCTGCTCTTTTCAGAAGGCGGTATCAGCTATTTCAAGGATGAAGAGTGGACCGGCTACTTCACTCAGGAAATGGGCTACCCGGTGGGAGTAGACGCAGGCGGGCATTCTTGGGTTGTAGACGCCGATGGCTCTCACATCTATCGCGATGAACGATCCATCCGGAACATAAACCCGTCAATCCAGATAGATGACACGAACATCTCGTGGATTGGTTATAGTGCAGAAGAAGGTTGGATACCTGTCACAGATTTCAGCGGCAGCCCCGTTAAGTTCGGTCTGGCAGGCGGCATGCGCGGCGATCTGTGGTTCAGCACAAAGCAAGATGTGCGCATGTTCGACAACACCTGGCAGGTGTACGATTCAATTTCTATGGACATGCCAGACCCAACCGGGGACACTGTATCCGAATTCACCATCATTCCCATCGAGCACAATGGAGAAATATACGTTGGGCGCTGCGATTGGGGCAGCTCTGGCCCAGTTGGCGGTGGGGGCTGGCGCTCTTTCGATGGCAGCTCCTGGTCGGAGCCAGAACCGCTGCTGAACGCGGGCTGCGTGACCGCCTTCGCGCCGGATGATGCAGATAGCATCTGGATCGCCCAGGATGCCAATTTATGGCGCTTCAACCCGCTAACGACAGCCTTGGAGGACGTGTCGCTGCCCGAGCCGCCCGCACCCTATCGCTTCGGATATATCAACAACCTTACTACTGCACCAGATGAGAGTCTGTGGGCGCAGCTTGCACTTTGCACTGAGGAGGCCTGTTTCGGCGGCGAGGCCGTTTACCGCTTGAAAGATGGCATCTGGCAGCAGATCGGGGAGCCGAGCCCGGCTGGAGGTCAGAGACTGATTTTCGATGGCAGCGGGACAGCCTGGCTGGTGTCGGCTGGCAGCATCTACCAGGTCGTAGACGAGCAGTTCCAGCCGGTGCCAGGGCTGGTAGTCCAGGCTGCCGCTGTGGATGATGGCGGCACGCTCTGGCTGGTTGCCCAGTCGTCAGGCTCCCCTACCCTGTGGGTCCAGCGCTGATTCGGGGGTCAGCGGTCTATCAAATCCTCTGCCAGTCCTCAGGGGCGTATATCTACCACTACGCCTGGTTCAGCCCAGTTGTACAACCATTCAGCTTCATCCAGGTCCATGATGATACAGCCGTAAGATGCCGGTTTACCCAGGATATTCTTCCACAGACGCCTGCCGTTGGACAGCCTGGGCAGGCCGTGGATGCCGTTCATGAAACCCGGCCAGGCTTCATAAACCCCCAGAAAATGTGGCATATACAGGTCCCATACCGATGCGTAGGCCTCCAGCTCGTGGGACTGCACCTGGAAGATGCCAGGCTGTGTGGGCGAACGGTCGATCCCGGTGCTGATCACGTGTTCCGACAGCAGCTTACCATCCAAGAAGACCCATAAACGCTGTTCGCCAATACTGATCACAATGCGTTTGTTCGGCACGACCGGCAGCGGCAGCAGCTTATCCTTGGAGGGGATATTCAGGATCTGTCCTGCCTGCAAGGCGTCCGGGTCCAATTCAGGGTTCGCCTGCAGGATCATCCAAAACGGGACACCCAGCTTCCATCCGATGCTTATCATCGTCTCCCCCGGCTGTATGATGTAGGTCGTTGGCTGGTGGTTGACCAGGATCAGGAATGGGCTGCCCTGCTGGATAGCTTGCGCCAGCTGCGGGCTGTAAGCGGCGGAATCCAGCCAGCGGTCGCCGCCCAAACCACTGCCCAATACGTCCAGATAGGCGGCCAATTTGACTGGATCGATGCCAGCTACTGGACCATCTTCTCCAGTATCGAACTTGAGCCAGGAGCCAATCTCGCTGCGAGGCACATCCCACAGGAAGTGCTCTTCCTGAATGGGATCGTATGCACGCAGGGTCAATGGTGTGTCCAATAGACGATCTGCACGCTCTAAAGCTGCGCCGACATCGGAAATTTCCGGTATCAGTGGAGCAAGCGTCAGGCGTAGATACCCACTGGTGAGCACCAGACCCGGTGAAGATTCCAGCGCATCCAACGTAGCACTGATATTGATTGTATAGCCCAACTCGCTAGGGATAACTACCAATTGGCTGCCATCCCAGGTCAGGCTGGCATCGCGCGCTGGTCGGGTAAATTGCTTATTCAGCATTTCCAGTCCCAGGCGAGCGGTTTGTGGATCTACTACTGCAACAGGCGCAACCTGGGAACCACCCAGCCAGCCGCGCACCATCTGCCCGAACTCGTCCCACATTGCCTGGCGGCGTGCCACCCCGAAGGCGCTGTGTGCGGTCTCGATGGCATCCACCTCCAGACCCAAGTCCTCCTGTGACACCGTCAAGCTTTGAAACCCATCACTGACCACCAACCTGTGCTCCAGGTTCCACTCTTTTTGGATTGCAATCGCTGCATCCTCGACCGTCATCCAGCCCAGAGAGGTCTCCCCCACGCGGATTCCTGGCGCGATCCTGCCGCTCATCTGGTAGTATACGTAGCCCGCGATGCCAGTCATCAACGGCAGGCATGCAAACAGAAGCACCAGCAGCCCGGCTGCCAGAATAAGGAGATATGGCGTGCGGGAAGCGCGCTCCACCAGAGAATCCTGTGGGCGGCCGGTCTCAGTATTGGGATGTGATTCGTATGTTGTTCTTGCCATGGGCATCTGCGGCTGCATGGATAATTGACGGGAGTTACGCCTAAATCGTTCCCACAGAGTTCAATTATTATAATGGATGTGGCTTTAGAAGTGGTGGTTGTGTCAAATACCAGGAAAATATAGAGCGGCTATGCGCATCGCTTTTAGCCGTCAATCAACTGCAACACATATGCCAGGGTTCTTACCAGCCCTGATCGGGTCGAAGTAGCGCCTAAGCTCAGCTTTTAACTGGTCGATAGAATCAATGATAAACAATATCTTATTGTGCTCCCAGACGGCTTTATCGTAGTTGATTACATTTTCAATCGTGTAATCCATAACGGGTACATTGCCATGGATTGCGTTCTCCATCTCCGCCCTGCCGGAGATCAATCCCGCGCCGAAGATCTTTATTCCACCGGCCTCGCGGATCAATCCGAATTCAGTGCTGAACCATGCCAGGCGCTTGATATTCTCCCGCTGTTCATCATTGGCAGCTAAAAATGCTGGCGCGAACATATCCTGCAAGGCAGTATAGTGAGGCAGGGTCATGAACGGCAGGTGCCCAAAAATATCGTGAAACATATCCGGCTCAGGCGTCCAGGCAAGTTCATCCCGGTTGCGCATATAGTCGGTGAGCAGGAAAATACGCTGCTTGAACTTATGATACCAGGGGACGGCATCCGTATAGCGAACGGCTGTACGCTCCACCCGCCAGCCGGTGCGCGGGGTGATACGATCGTTCAGGTGTTCCAGGGAGGGGATATTGTCGGCTGGCAGCTCAAGCTGCTCGAAACCCAATAGGTAATCCGAACAGGCATATTTCATTGTCTGCGGCAATTGAGCTTTATAAAGCGATCCCCATATCCCATGTAACTCGACATCGAAATCCATCAGCTACCTCCCTCCACCCTGAGTCCTACCGGACACGCGGTCGGGGTGACAATAAACCATATGCCCAGGAACTGGGTAACATCTGTTAATTATACTATTCAAGGTGGTTATATCCAATATGGCGCTGAATTAACGCAAATGCCAGAGAGAATATGCCTCATCGCTGTAGGCCAGCTCCAGCCGCGGGCAGACGGGCGACCCATTTCCGGTTTCTGTAATCACGTTCGTCAGCGAATACATCTCCAGGAGCTGGTCCAGCACAGCACAATCGCGCGACCTGTAAAACCGGTCCACCAGCTGCATACGACGGTACCATTCAAGCACCTCATCCGCCCGGTAAGGGATCGATTTGAAATCCACGAACGCCGGGGCACCCGCAGCGAGGCGGAAGTCCTGCATCTTTAATGGGATCAAGTATACATCGCCATCATTGCCATTCGTGGACACGTATGCCTGCACCCGCCGTTCAGGTTCGCCCGCCTTACGCTGCAGGTCGAGTGCAAAGCGCACCACGCCAGCAAACACAGACAACAGGACCAGCCCAAAGCTCAACCCCGTTACAATTTTCTTCGCCTTCGGCGTATCCAGACCTGGGAGATCCAGGATGAGATCTACCAGATAAGCCAGCAGCAGAGCGGTGGAGAGCGGCAGGAGGAAGACAGACATCCGCCAGGGGAAGAGCAGCGCCAGCGCGTGAGATTCCAGGACGATCTGCAGCAGGGTAAACCCGCCGGCCACACAAGCACACAGGAGCAGCACCAGGAACAGCCGGGTGCGGCGCACCAGGTACAGAGTTAGGAAGATCAGCAGCAATTTGACCACTGCGGTTGCATCGAACCACCAGCTCACTTTTGCGTGGTGTGGGATGCGATACTCCACCAGGACCTGACGCGCCTGCTCCAGGGAAGCGGCTGGTGCGGCGACAAAAACTGGAAATGATGCAAGTAAAATCGGTGCCACTGTTATTAGGGCTAATACCCCCAGGACGAGAGGTTTCTTCAGGCTCCGTTCCTCATATGCAGTCGAGAGCAGGTAGGCAGCAATTAATGTCGCGGCACTTAATAAATATGTGGGGTGGAATGTGGCAGCGAGCACCGCCGCCAGGACAGCTAAGACGAGCCTGCGCTTGAGGTACAGATAGACCGACAGCAGAAGGAAGACACCAAAGGCGCTGGGCTGCAGCACCGGTCCCAGCAGGCGCTGGTCTGCCAGTCCATCCTCGAAGATATAGGTCCAGTTCACACCCACCAAGCGGGATAGGACAAATCGCAGCCCGGCGGCATGCAGTGACACAATCAGCGCCAGGAAGAGCAGGCGTTTGGTTGGTGATGCTCTAAGGTCATAAACTTGTGCAGCTATCCCCCACAGGCTGTAGAAGTATATCCCCATTAACCCGGCATATATGAAGTAAAACAGCCCTTCCCAGCGCACTTGGCGATAGACCAGGGCTACCAGCTGGCTGAATACCGGAGTCGGGTCGGAGGTATTCGCCAGCCAATCCTTATCCAGGTAGCCGTAACCCGCCTGGGCCAGACCGTGCAAGAAATATTGGTTCTGGTTGGAAGTATAGAGGGGAGATTGGGCATATGCCAGGGCAAAGACTATGCCCCACAGTAAAACCACGAAGATTTTATTGGCTTGAAATCTCATAGCTTCGGGTCAGGTATAACCGATCTCGGAATTTTCTGCAAGTACGTTCGGGTTATAATCACCTGCATGGAAGACATCAGCATGCAGAGAAGCCGCTTCACATCCCTGCTATACAGCATCTCTCGCAGGATATGGCCCGAATTGGAGGAGATGAACGAACAGCGCCGTCTGGTCGCGATGGGGGATGTGTTGATAACGCTGCTCACCATACCGCTGGCGCTCTTCGGGCTGGTCTGGCTGTTCCAGGTGACTGATTGGCTGTTGGTACGCCAGTATTGGCTGAGCCTGCTCCTGTTTGGCGGCTTATTCCTGTTGTTCACCCGGATGAATTATTTCTTTATCGTCGAGATCCGCGCCGACCGGTACGGCAGTGCCGAGGGGTCTCTAGACAGCATGATGCAGTGGTCTGCGGCGTTAATCTACGGACCCAGTGCACTGTGGTTAACGGTAATTGTCAGGACGGCGACATACATCTGGAACTGGCGTAAACCTCACTCTAAAGCAGCCGGCTGGAGCCAGGTCCGCACCCTGGTTCAAGAGCTATCCGTCGCAACGGTCGCCTATTTGCTGGCTTTGGGAGTCTACCTTCGCATTGGGGGTGCTTTCCCCATGCAAGGGCTCACGCTGGGAGCAGCACTGCCGGCACTTGTGGCATTACTCATCCAGTTCCTGGTCGCGCTGCTGATCTGGCTGCCATATATCGTTTATTCGATCTGGATACAGCTTACCCTGACGCACGGCACCAAGGTAAGCCCGCTGCTCAAATTCCTGCTGCTCGCTCTTGGATTGCCGGTGTTGGCACAGCCCTTCGCCATCCTTGTCGCCGGTTTGCTGGTCGAAAACGGCATCTTGCTGGCACTTTTCTTCATCATCGGGCTGGTGCTGGTAGCCTATATGGGTCGTCGGCTCAGTTGGGCAGCAGAGACCAGCCGCCAGCAATCGCGCCAGCTTGAGAAGCTGGAGAGGTTGTGGCACGATATAATCAACGCTCCACCCGATGCATCCACGCTGTCCGACCTGTTCGAGGAGCACCTGCCTACGATGTTCCCCTCCGGCAGGGTGGCGGTATGGATGGCTTCCGATGGCTTCTTATATAAGAATCCCACCGATTGGCATGTGGAAATCGAGCCGGTCTGGTCGTGGGTAAACAAACAGGAAGGGGCGCAGGCCTTCCTGGCAAATCACGACCTGCCCTGGGGATCTCACACCGGGCGGCACGATCCAGTGGTTTTGACACCAGTCCTTACTGTCGAGGAGAGCAAACCAATCGGCTGTGTCTACCTTGAACTGCGCAGCCTGGCACAGCCGTGGGACAGGCGGGCCTTGCAATCACTGTTCCCGGCCGTACAATCCCTGGCAGCATCGGTCGCCTCTGCCCTGCACCAGGCAGATGTGTATATCGAAACCCTCGACTACCAATCCGCCCTGCAGGAGCTCGAGTTTGCCGGTCGCATCCAGGCCAGCTTCCTACCGAATGAGCTGCCGCTGTTGGACGGCTGGGAGCTGGCGGTAAGCATCCTGCCCGCACGTGAGACTTCAGGCGACTTCTTCGACTTTATCCCCCTTCCCGATAATAAAGCCGGCATCCTGATCGCTGATGTGGCCGACAAGGGTCTCGGGGCTGCCCTATACATGGCTCTCAGCCGCACCCTCATCCGCACCTATGCCCTGGAATTCGAAGCCTCTCCGGACATTACCTTCTTCTCGGCAAACGAGCGAATTCTCCAGGATGCCAGGGCAAACCTGTTCGTAACTGCATTCTATGGTGTGCTTGATCGCGACAGCGGCGTATTGAGCTACTGCAACGCCGGTCACAGCTCGCCGCTGCTGTTCAGCCGCCGGGATGGCGGCACTATCCACGCCCTGACACCGACCGGTATGCCGATCGGTATCGATGAAGATGCAACCTGGACGGAAGTCTCGATCCAGATCGAGCCAGGAGATATCTTGATACTTTACACAGATGGTATCCCGGATGCGCAAAACCCGGAGGGAGAATTCTTCAATGAACGACGGATCATCGAGGCAGTCCGCTCACGGCAGGATACCCCCGTTCAAGACATCCAATCTGCATTGCTGAACGAAGTACAGCAGTTCTCTGCCGGAGCAGCACAGTTTGATGATATCACCCTGCTGATGATCAGGCGAGACCCCACACCAGTCGAAACCATGACCAGGACTCAAGCCCAGGTTCAGAATTTATGAAGCCCTGAATACTGAAGAGGTGATTTTTTATACTTCGCGTCTGTATCCAGGTTATAACCTGTACCCATCAGTCAAACAGTTTTATCTCAGGGTGTGGCACCATGGCGGGCTGCATCCTGACATGCGCCGGCAGCCAGACCAATGCCGGTTAACGATTTACCAGGTCTTGGAAGGCTGCCAGGAACTCCGCTTTGCTGCGTACCGCCATCGGAAGTCCGAGACTTTTTCCCAGGCGGGTCAGTTGGGGTGGGTCGACGTAGGTGATCGCCAGGGTCTCTGACTGATCGATCACATCATGCGTCGATCCATCCAGCAGGACCTTGCCCTGTGAAAGGGCAATGATCCGATCGAAATTCTCGGCGCAGAAATCGATGTCGTGGGTGATTGTAAGCACGGTCTTGCCGCGCTCCTTCAGCGCAGCAACAACCCCAGCGATGCGCAGTACACTGGCTGCATCTTGTCCGGTGGTCGGCTCATCGAAAATGACCAGCGGCGTGTCCATCGCCACCACCGAAGCGATGGCCACCATCTTGCGCCAGGTTGGGGAAAGATCGTAAGGATTGGTGTCTTTCTCATCAGCCAGCTCGGTTAACGCCAGTGCATCTTCGACCAGGGTCCCGATCCGATCGGCGGCATAGCCCAGGTTCTTGGGACCAAACATAATTTCATCCTGGACAGTCTTACAGAACAACTGCTCGTCCGGGTTCTGGAAAACGTAGCCCACCCTTGCAGCCAGTCTGGCGACAGTATGGTCGGAGGTGTCCCAGTCCCCGATCAGCACCCGGCCGTGGGTCGGGCGCAGCAAGCCGTTGAAATGCCGCACCAGGGTGGTTTTACCCGAGCCGTTCTGACCGATCAGGGCAACCTGTTCACCGCTGGCTATCGACAGCGAGATACCGTTCAAGGCTTCGACGCCCCCGGGATAGGTGAAGTGCAGATCCTGGATCTCGATTTTCATGGCAGCAACCCCGAGAAACCATCCACAGCCTCTTGCAGCGTGACAGGCAGCCGCATTTGCTCTGGCCACAGCCCTCTCGGTACGGCATCCCGGGCGGCCTGGGTGTAGCGGGATAGTCCGAACCCGCTGTCTGCAACCAAGCTCGATGTCAGCACGTCAGCCGGGCTGCCCTCCAGGATGATCTCTCCGTGTTGCATAGCAACCACCCGGTCGGCAAACTGGGCTATCCACTCCACTTTGTGCTCCACCAGGATCACCGTCATCCCGCGGGCGCTCATCTCCTTGATCACCTTGAAGACTTCCCGGGCGCCGACTGGGTCGAGCTGCGAAGTAGGCTCATCGAGCACCAGCACCTTAGGCTCCATAACCAGGATAGATGTCAGGGCAACCCGCTGCTGCTGCCCGCCGGAGAGAGAATACGGAGAGCGCTCTGCCAGCTCGCTGATGCCGGTCAGCTCCATCACTTTCTCGACACGGTCTATCATCTCTGCGCGTGGCACACCGGTGTTCTCCAATCCAAAAGCGATCTCTTCAAAAACGGTGTATTTTGCCCCCGATATCTGGTTGAACGGATTCTGGAATGCCAAACCGGTCTCGACCACACACTGGCTAAGCGTGGATTGCAGTGTGTCCAGTCCGGCAACACTGACTGAGCCTTCCAGATCACCCTTGAAGAAGTGTGGGATAAACCCTGCGATGGTATAGCACAGGGTTGATTTTCCGGCTCCATTCGGACCGATTACAGCTACAAACTCAC
>JAQBDA010000258.1:0-4548 GCA_032124675.1 Chloroflexota bacterium | reverse complement strand
CAGTGAACCCCGTTTTTATCAAGTCCTTTCTTCAATCACGCTTTAGTGGAGTGCTACCGTTACGCACTTCAGGGGAATATTGTTTATTTTACTTCAGCCGCTGATTATCAACCATACTCCCTCCCTTCAATCTGTTGATAGAATCGTGCGCGACAGCATGCCTCCAGAGAGGTTACGCGCTTTGAACCCGTTCTGCAAAAGGAGATGATGACCTTCACATGATGTCCTCTTGTTTGCTTGCCTTGCTTACTTTTAACAACCGCTCGGCCGCAGGATTGCCCGCGCCGGTGCACCATCCGCTCCGGCAACTCGCAGCGGGAGACAAACCAACTCGTATGCCCCAGGGTTCACCGCAGAAAGGTTGAGCCCTTCGATGAGCCAGATCCCTGCGCTGAGCAGGATTTGATGGGTTTCAACGCCATCGTGCACATAGCCACCCACCGAGAGGTAATCAATACCGATTGTGCGCACCTGCCGTTCAACCAGGAATTGCGCCGCGGCTGCACTGATATAGACAAAATCCTCAACAAAGCGGTCGTCTTTCCAGCAGCGCTCGGAGTTCTGGGTGTGAAACAGCACGCGCTCCCCGGCTTGCAGATTGTGCGCCTCAAGCTCTGCCGGAAGAATCGCCTGGGGGTGCGTGATGGGGATCACACGCGCCGGTCCGATCGTGGCATCGAGGGGCATGTCATCTATCCCTGCACCATCCGCAAGGAAATGCCGCGGCCCATCCATGTGCGTGCCCGTATGCGCACCCATCTCGATCTTGGATACATTGGCGGCATCTCCTAGCGCCAGATCCTGTACACGTTGGATGCGTACGGGCGGATTGTCGGGCCAGTGCACCATCCCTGAATAAAGCGGTACCGAGATATCAATCCAGGTGGTAGTCATATCATTACTCATATTGCCCGGAGATATCCCATCCATCAGACCGCACTAAATTGGATGATGACTTTGACGTCGTCAGGTTGTCTTTCCAGAGCGTGTGTGAAATTCTCCGGTTTTTCCCGGCGCGTGATCAAACGGCTCAGCCACTCCCGGTCAGAGCGCGCCAGGTTTTCCCCGGCTCTGTACCAGTGACGCTTGTTGGCATTGACGCTGCCGACAATCACGTTGTTCTTTAACACTGCCGCCGCTGCGACGTCGGCTGTCGTCCTGCCAGTGGAGCCGCCGGCCCCAACTCCGGTGAGGCAGACAATCCCGCCCGATTTCACTTTCTGGATCGAGTCTCCGATCACCGAGCCAACACCCGTGCACTCAACGATGATGTCAGGATCGAAATCCAGATCCAGCACACTCCCCGTATGGTAGGTTGCACCCAGGTCGCGCACCAGTACCGGCTTGGGGCCGGTATCGGCTCGATCCAGGACATGGACATCAAGGTTCCTCACACTCAAGCGGAGCGCCGCCAGCAGACCAATCGGCCCGGCGCCGGTCACCAGTGCGGTCTTGGGTTCCCAGAAGGCGCGCTGGCCCACCATAACAACCTGTTCCAACGCTTTTGTGATCACCGTCATCGGCTCGAGCAGCACGCCGAGGATGCCCAACGAGGGGTCGACTTTGATAGCGTATTCTGGTTCGGTGCGCCAGCGCTCTGACATGAAGCCGTGGATTTCCTTGATGCCGCGCTCGGTGTACTGGCCATTGCTGCACATATCCCACTCGCCCACCGCACAGCTGGGACAGGGAACCGGGTCCGGACGGCGGACGATCCCAACCACCAGGTCGCCCTCCTTGAGGGAACTGCGGGGGCCTGGATCGATGACGCGCCCGAGGGATTCATGCCCCAGCACCAGGCGTGACGCGCCCGGTGGCGCCCAGCCGTATTGCCCCTCAACGATCTCGGCGTCCGTCCCGCAGACTCCGACCGCGATCGCTTCAACCAGGACCGAGCCTTCACGCTCATCGGGCTCCGGCATATCCTCGTATCGTGCTGAGCCAGGCTTCTTAGGTTCTACAGTAATTGCTTTCATTGTGTAATCTCCAGGGTAAAGATGTGATAAGACCAGGGTCCCATTTCAAGGTAAAGACCGCGCTCGAGCAATTCATTCCCATCGCGGATATAGCAGGTGGAGCTGAGCAAGTCTTCGAGTTGGATAGACCGGTTTTTGATTTCGGGAAACGGCAGGTGGACATAGCACTGGCTGGGGTAGGGCGCGTAATTCACCGCAACCAGCATCCGTTCACCGCCAGATCCTCGCCAGGAATGGGTGACGAAGCAGTCCCAGGATTCATTCTCGTACCAGGCTGGCTGACAAGTTAGCCACTGCCATTCCCCGCTTTTCAGAATAGGTTTACGCAGGATGGCAAGCAGATGATCGTAGAATTCCTCAATCTCCTTGTCCGCAGGTTCTTCAGGCGCTCGGACGAGATGCGGTGAAATGCGTTTTTTACGACCTTCAAGCTGCCCTTGATGGAAGAAACGCAGGCCGGGTGTGGAATAGGTGATCACCGCGGCAGCCCGGTGAACGCTAGGATCAAGTGAAGTTGAAACGCGCGGTTCGTCGTGGTTCTCCAGAAAACGAGCCAGTTTAACCTGATAATTAAGCGTCGCGTGGAGGTGCTCGCGAACCGGTCGCGCGTATCCCTGGCGCAGGCGGTCATACAAGCGCTTGTCATAGGTGTAGTCAAAGCCCTGCTGCTGGAGCGTCCATTCCAGGTCCCAATAGACCTCGGCCATAAAGCAGAAGTCAGGAACCTGTTGGCGCACTTGCTGGATCGCCCGCGGCCAGAATGGCTTCGACTTTCTGCCCCAGGTTTGCTTGAACACCTCTGGAAGAGCCAGCATTGCCATATCGCAGCGCACACCGTCGCACTGGCTGGCGATTTTCTGGAGCTCCCCGATCATCGCTTCCTGGGTGGCTGGATGGCTGTAATCGAGCTGCAGGGTATCTGGCCAGCCGGAAAAATATGGATCCCGGCCGTAAGCCAAGATCAAGTCGCCCTTTTCCCGTTCGACCCGGGTATAGTTGTGCGGCTCCCGCGCCAACAAGTCCTCCGTCCCCAGGACAAAATACTCCGGGTGGTCCCCGACCCAGGGGTGATCCAGCGCCATATGGTTGGGGATAAAATCAAGCATCAACTTCAAACCGCGCTTCGCCAGCCGCTTGCGCAGGCGAGCCAACGCCGCCTCGCCTCCCAGATCGGTGGAGACGGCATAGTCAGTGATCGCAAACCCGGAACCGGCGATGTCCTCTTCGCGCAAGTCCGGCAATGTGTCTTGAAATTCCACCCGCCACTCGGCATTGAGGCGCGATACTCCCTGCCCTTTCAGACCGGTCTGCCAGACGCTCAGGAACCAGACCCAGTCGAAGCCCAGTTCTGCCAGCCTCTCCAGTTCTGTATCGGGCACGTCATCCAGCGTCGCTGCCCGGCCCAGCGTTTGCGACAGCAAAGTCAACCAGACACGGGTGTTGACCTGGTAGAGGGACGGATAAAATACCTGCGTCATCACTTCCTCACCGGTTGCCGGCTCCCACCAGTCGATTCTCCTTTGCTCTGCTCGAGCATCTTTTGCGCATCGGTCGACGCAAACAACTGCATGATACGTGCGACCGCCCCGGACCATCCCGTCTGGTGGCTTGCGCCGATCCCCGCACCAGTGTCGCCGTGGAAGTACTCATAGAACAAGGGGTAATCTCTCCAATGGGGATCTTCCTGGAATTTTTTGGAAGCCCCGTGCATGGGTCGAATCCCCTGCTCATCTTTCAGGAAGATCTTGGTCAGCCGGCGCCCGATCTCTTCTGCTACTTCGTGCAAATTCATCAGCTTTCCAGAACCCGTCGGGCATTCGATGGTGAATGAATTTCCGTAGTACAAATAGTATTGGAGCAGGGCGCGGAGAATCAGCATGTTGACCGGCATCCAGACCGGGCCGCGCCAGTTGGAATTTCCGCCGAACATGCCGTCGTTTGATTCGCCGGGGAGGTACGACACCCGATACTCGTGATCGCCGACCCAATACGAGAAGGGTTGATCCTGGTGAATGCGAGAGACGGCTCGAATTCCGAAGGGGCTCAAGAACTCTTTCTCATCCAGCATGATCGCCAGCACCCGGCGAAGATTGACCTCATTCAAGGCCGATCCCAGGAGGTGACCTTTGTAGCCGGGCTGCAGTGGGTCATGAATGAAAGCCGTCAGCTCCGAGCGCGTCTTGAGGTAGTTGCGCACGGTCTGACCGACCTCGGGGTACTTCTCAGCCAACTTCTGCTCGAAGACGGTCACCGCGCAGAAGGGCAGCAACCCAACCATCGAGCGCACCTTCAGGCGTTCGCCGCGCCCATCTGGCTGGCGGAGCACATCGTAGAAGAAACCGTCCTGCTCATCCCACATCCCGAATTGTTCGCCCGGTCGAATCATTCCCGAAGCGATCATCAGGAAGTGCCCGATAAATTTTGTCGTCATCTCGATATAGGCCGGATTGGCGAGCGCCAGCTCTACGCTGATCTCAACCATGTTCTGGCAGAAGAGGGCCATCCAGGCAGTGCCATCCGCCTGTTCCAGGTATCCACCGGTAGGCAAAGGAGCAGATCGGTCGAAGACCCC
>JAQBDA010000257.1:0-3574 GCA_032124675.1 Chloroflexota bacterium | reverse complement strand
ACGGTGGCGACCCGGGCGATCACTTCCACGTTGAACCCTACCGCAATGGTCCAGGCGATTGCTGTGATAGCTGCCACGGCGAGGGCGATGTAGAAAAGCCAGCCGGCAGCTTTATCGGCCAGGATCTGGGTGTTGGACTTGCTCTGCTGGGCCTGCTCCACCAGGCGCATGATGCCAGCCAGCGCGGTCTGATCGCCGGTGGCGGTGACCCTCACCCGCAAGCTGCCATCACTATTAATCGTCCCGGCGATGACCTGCTTACCGGGAACCTTCTTGACTGGCATGGATTCGCCGGTGATCATAGCTTCG
Organism: Chloroflexota bacterium; assembly: GCA_032124675.1. GTDB lineage: Bacteria > Chloroflexota > Anaerolineae > Anaerolineales > UBA4823 > JAQBDA01. Next base: position 3,265 of record JAQBDA010000257.1, on the reverse strand, counting down.
TTGACGTCCGATTCACCTTCCATCACCTCGCCATCAGCCGGGATGCTGGCTCCGGGACGCACCAGGACGAGGTCTCCATTGCGCAGCTGGTTTACCGGTACTTCAACTGTGCTGCCATCGTCACGAATGCGCTCGGCGGTATCGGGCATCAGTTTAGCCAGCTCGTTCAGAGCGCCAGAGGCCTGGCGTACGGAGCGCATCTCCAGCCAGTGCCCCCGCAGCATGATATCGATCAGGGTGACCAGTTCCCAGAAGAATGAGCTTTCGGTGGGCAGGAAGAGGGCTGCCAGGCTGTAGAAGAAAGCCACGGAAATCGCCAGGGAGATCAGGGTCATCATGCCTGGGCGGCGGTTTTTGATCTCTGGACGCGCCATCTGCAGGAACGGCACGCCGCCATAGATGAACACGATCACCGAAAAAACCGGTGTGATCCACAGACTGCCTGGGAATGCCGGCATGCTGAAGCCCAGCCACTCCTGGACCATCGGGCTGTACAGCAGCACCGGGATGGACAGCAGCAGGCAAACCCAGAACCTCTGGCGGAACATCGCCTCATGCCCGGTATGGTCGACGTGGGCAGCGTGATCTACATGACTTGATTTATGCTCAACGTGTGTGTCTTCAGCGCTGGTGGCTGTATGGTTCAGGCTGTGCTCACCATGCATATCGTGCGCAGAATGGTCAGTATCCATGGCGTGCCCATCGTGTTCTGCGTGCATCTGCATCTCGTTATGTACATGTTGTTCATGTACACGCTGATCATGTGTATGCTGTTTGGAAACATCAGCAGTCGGATGGTTAGCGTTATGTTCTGAATCACTTTGTTTTTGATGGTCCATGGGTTCATCTCCAATTCCCTGGGGGGTCAGAAATCTTTCATAGGTTATTGACCAGGTCTTTATACCCATCCAATATTTGTTATTTTATTCATAATTATTACATAAAGCCGGACGACAGAATAGGGCCAGATGGCTGATTATGGGTAGGCAAATTAGCGCGGTTGACGGAATGGATTAAAAACGACTAAAATGATCCTGTTTAGGCAGGGGGAGGATAATGGTATCTCTCCTCCAATCCATCCCAATTATCAAGGAGATATTGAGCATGAAAACTTTCGGTAAATCTTTAGTCGTTGTTGTCCTGCTGATGCTGGTTTTGTCTACGACGGCTCTCGCGCAGGATGCCGATCCTGTTGGAGGCTGCCCGGACAACTTCCATCTGCACCAAATGACGGATCACGGTGATGGTCACTCAGATCACATGCACCACCATGTAGGAAATGACAAGAATCAGAATGGGGACGGCTATCTATGTGTGAAACATGTCGGTAAGGACGGGAACAATCACGTCCATATCGACAACAATATACCTCTAAACTGATCAGCTCCCTGGTGTATCTGCTTGAAGAGGGGGATAGGCCCCCTCTTCTTATGTTTTCGTGGATCAGAGGCTTATTTACCCTCTAAGGGCAAGCCGGCCTGTTCCCAGGCGACCATACCGCCGTCCAGATTCCAGATATTGCTATAACCCAACCCAACCAGTGTTTCGGAGGCGATGCCGCTCATCCGGTCGCTGCGGCAGTACAGAACGATCTTAGCGTCCTTGTCTGCTGGTAATTCATCGAGGTGTTGATCGATCTCATTGTACGGGATGGACAGGTCGGTATTGGGGATATCCCCTTCGAATGGGATGTGTACATTGACAAAAGTGAAATCTTTATCTGCCAGCATCTGCTGCAGTTCAGCGACGGAGATATCGGTGTATTCTCCCCCGGTAACAGCCACTCGCTTACCTACCATCTCAGTGGAATCTTCCGAAGGACTTGTGCCAACGTTGCATGCAGTCAGCAATAGCCCAACGAGCAGTAAAAGCGAAAACCATTTCTTTTCCATAACACATTACTCCTACTAATACAATCGTCGGTGCAGGTACGCAATAATATAATTCGCAGTGCTACCCTACCATCAAACGTCAAACAAAATTTCAGATCATGGTTGATTGGGATTCAGTACCGCTCTCAACCTGGATTCAAGCGTCTCATACGATTGCTCTCCTTGCTCCTTCCAGAGAACACTGCCATCCGGCGTGACAAGCACAAAACCGGGGTGGCCGATTAATTTGTACGCCCGGAATACCGCATTTCCATCAGCGCTGTCTGCATTGATGTGACGGAACTCAACCTGATCGCTATATTCTCTCTCCAGCCTGTCAACGACAGGCAGCGTTCTCGCTCAGGGGGCTCAGTCATCGGTAAAAAAGAAAAGAAGTGTTGGACGGTCGGTAGCTGGCATGACCGGATTGCTCTCCACGTTGGAGCAGCCTGTGCTGAGAAATGTCGCCAGTAAGATTAGGGCCAACCATTTAGCAGACATGATTATTATCCTCATATTGAATATCTCCTCAGGCCAGTTCTGTAAAATATGATGGGGGGTTCTTTCCTGCTAAAAATTTGAATTCAACAGGATACTCACCGAATTAATGCGAGGAGACCGGTAAATAGACTGAGATGCGGGTCCCCTGACCGGCGTATGTTGTGATATCTAACCTGGCACCTAACAATTCCGCCCGCTCGTACAGGCCGAGAAGTCCGTAATGACCGCTGGGCGCAAATGCAGACGGACTCTCTGGCACTGTAAAACCGACTCCGTCGTCCTGCACAAATAGGATGACCTGGTCAGGAAAATAGGACAATTTTACAACCGTGTAAGACGCGCCTGCGTGCCGTACAACATTATTCAGTGCTTCTTGTGCCATACGGTACAGTGCCAGTTCTGTATCGGAGGTAAGTCGCCTCTCATCCCCAGTCCGCTGGAACTGGATCTTGGTGCCATGTATCTGCTGTGTCTCGCGCGCCAACATTTCCAAGGCAGCTACCAGCCCTAACTCTTCCAGGTACACTGGTCGTAGCGCGCGAGTAACCCTGCGCAGCTCCTTGATTGAGTTCTCGGATAATTGTTGGATTTCATCCAGACCATCAAGTTCAGCAGTGCCATTGCGGGATAAACGGGCGAGCTGGATGCGTTGGTTAAGGGCAATCAAAGATTGAAGCGTGTCATCATGGAGCTCACGAGCAAGCCGCAGGCGTTCTTCCTCTTGACCGTGTGTCATCGCCCCAATATAACCGCGCAGACTCTGCTGGGCAGCCTTTACTTTGCGAGCCAGGTAAGTTAATTCAGTTTGCAGATGGCGAATTTCTGCTACACCTCCGACAGGTGTTTCGATAGCTTCGTAATCGCCCCAGCCCAAAGCAGATGCTTTTTGTTCG
>JAQBDA010000256.1:0-10790 GCA_032124675.1 Chloroflexota bacterium | reverse complement strand
CCCGCCCAAACAACCCCCATCCTCCCGCCAAGTTCGTGAGTCCTATATTATTTGGAGTTGAGATGGCTAAGAAGCAAGATACGAAAAGCAAACGACAGCAGATTAGAGAGCAGCGGATGAAGCGGCAGCGTCAGCAACGACTGATGGTGATTCTGATCGTCACCGCTGGTGCCTTGTTGATCGCAGGATTGTTGATCGCACCCTCGATCCGGGCAGCAATGACACCGGTGGGGGAGATCGTCAAGATAACACCTGCCGCACGTCCACTGGTGGATGGAAAAGAGATGGGCGATCCAAATGCGCCTGTACTGGTTGAAGTGTGGGAGGATTTTCAATGCCCGGCTTGTAGAACCTACTCAACCGATATTGCCCCTCTCGTGGTTCAAAATTACGTAGCACCGGGTAATATCAGGTATGTATTCCGCCATTATCCATTCCTGGATGACCGTTCTCCGTCGAAAGAATCTGACCAGGCAGCCAACGCCAGCATGTGCGCAGCCGAACAGGATATGTTCTGGGAGTACCATGACTATCTATTTGCTAATTGGAACAGTGAAAATGCCGGCGCATTCAGCGATAAACGCCTGGTATCTTTTGCTGAAGCCCTTGGCCTGGATATGGATGCATTTAACGCCTGCTTCAGAGAAAACCGCTACAAAGATATCATTGACCAGGAACAAGCGGATGGAACCAAAGTCGGCGTAACCGGGACACCGAGCGTATTCGTTAACGGGCAGATTGTAAAACCCGGATTTGTTCCATCCTACGAGGAGATCGCACAGGCTATCGACGCAGCTGCAGGTTCGCCTGGTCAATAATCAACCTGCTCGACAATTAACGCAAGACAGTCAGCAGGGCAACGATTAGTGGTGCGATAAACAAAGCCGGCAGGAAATTGCCCACCCGGATCGGTTTGATTTCCAGCAGACTGCTGATGGATATGCCGATCAGCAGGATCCCGCCGACAGAAGTCATTTCATTCATCATTGCGGGAGTTGTTATCGCCTGAGCCTGCGCAGCAAGCAGGCTGATCCCGCCCTGGTATACAAAAATGACCGGGATGGAAAAAAGGACCCCTACCCCCAACGAGGAGGCAAAAGCCAAGGCGGCAAATCCATCCAGCACGGATTTTATCGCCAGCAGGCTGTAGTCACCTGTCAGCCCATCCTGGATCGAGCCCAGGATCGTCATTGGACCGACGCAGAATACGAGCGAGGCAGTCAAAAACCCTCTGATAAAGCGACCGCCTTCTCCGTTCTCCGGGTTCCGAATAAAGCGGCGTTCAAAATACGCCCCCAGGCCGCGCAGACCATCTTCGATCTTCCACCATTCGCCGACCAGCCCACCTAAAAGCAGGCTGCCCAGAACGATAATCGGATTTTCGGTCTTGAGGAACATCTGGATACCGATCGCGGCAGTGAATAGACCCAATCCGGCGATCACGGTCTGGCGGACGCGATCTGGCAGGCGGCTGCCAACCAGCAGTCCCAGAGTGCCGCCGATGAAGACAGTGACCATATTGATCAGTGTACCGGTCATGGGTATTGTGTAAGCATTCAGTTGACCAGTTTTCTCTCGTTCAGGGTTTAATGGCGTTTTTAGCGAAGGTTGGTGCTCCAGCACCGGAGGCCTGGTTTTCCAGCAGTTCGAGCGCGAAACACAACGAGGATAATCGATTGAGATACCGCAAGATATCCTGGTTCTCAAATTCGCCCGTGTGGTACAGCTCGGCGATTCTTCGCTCAGCCCGCCGTGAGATCGTCCTCGCCAGAGCCAGCATTGCCCCTGCCTGGCAATCACCCGGAACGATAAACTCCTGCGGGATGGTCACCTGGTCGGCGACCGTGTCGGTCTGCTGTTCAAGCCATTCCACACGGGTGAAACCAATCATTCTAAAGCGGAGAGCATTCTCTGGTGTGGCTGAGACTTCTGCCATAATATTGTAAAGGTCACGCTGGACATCGAGCAGCACGGTTTTAGCCTGCTCTGTCAGGCAGAATGCACGTGCAGCGCCCAATGCTGCGCTGGTTTCATCAATCGTACCGATTGTTTCCAGTCGTGGGTGGTATTTTGGCACACGGGCATCACCCAGTAAGCCGCTGTATCCATCGTCACCTGCTGCAGTGTAGAACTTAGCCATGCCGCCAATTATAATCGCTAATGTCAGAAGAACCGGACCGCGAGGATGCAGGGCTACACTATTCTGGACTAGTGTTGTATACTATTGACACGGTCCTTCTAATATTTGAAGGGAGGCGTAAATTATGCAAATCAGATGTACGAATTGTCACCGTCCGTATGCGCTGAGCAAAGAGATGGTAAATATAGCTCTGAATACCATCCACGAACAGAACATGAACCATTTCAACGCACAATGCCCGCACTGTCGTAGAGTGAACCGGGTTTCTCAACAGGAACTCTTACGTGCAGCGCCGGATTGGAGTCCTGAACCCCCAGAAGAGACCCAATCCGAATAATCTCCCAGGCTGATAACCATTCGAGCGCAGGAAGCTGGGTGCAAAGCGGTTAATTATGTACCCACACAGGACCGGGTTCCTGTCCGCAGTAAAGCGAGTAGTTATATCAAATTAGGTTGAATTCTTATGGATGAAACGAGAAGTTTTCGCTCATTTGAAGAGCTTAGAAACGCCCTTGGTGAGCAGCAGTACATCGCCAGCGACGAGATCGCCACGATTATGTTCCTGAGCCAGGAGCTGGGCAAGCCTCTGCTGACCGAAGGACCTGCGGGAGTCGGCAAAACAGAACTTGCCAAAGCGATCTCCGCAGCGACTGGGAGAGAGCTGATCCGTTTGCAGTGCTACGAGGGGCTGGATGAGACAAAGGCGTTATATGAGTGGGAATACGCAAAGCAGCTTCTCTATACCCAGCTCTTGAGAGATAAACTGCAGGAGACTCTGGCTGACACCACCAGCCTGGTCGAAGCTGCGGATAAGCTGGCTGACGAAGAGGATGTATTCTTCTCGATGCGGTTTCTGCTTCAGCGACCACTGCTCAAATCGATACTGAGTGAACTGCCCACTGTACTCCTGATCGATGAGATCGACCGGGCCGATGCGGAGTTTGAAGCGTTCTTGCTGGAAGTGCTCAGTGATTTTCAGGTCAGCGTACCTGAGCTTGGCACACTCGCAGCCGTCCACCGTCCGCTGGTTGTATTAACCAGCAATAACACCCGGGAGTTGAGCGAGGCCCTCAAACGGCGCTGCCTGTATCTGTTCATCGGATATCCCAGCATGGAGCAGGAGTTGGCAGTCGTGCGGTTGAAGGTGCCAGAACTATCGCCCAAGCTTGCCCAGCAGGTCGTAGAGCTGGTACAGGGTATGCGCTCCATGGATTTGCGCAAGTCTCCCAGCATCAGCGAGACATTGGATTGGGCGAAAGCGCTGGTGGCCATAAACGCCCGCAGCCTGGATAGAAAAACAATTGAAAACACGATGAGTGTTTTGCTCAAACACGAGAGCGATCTTCAACGGGCTAAACGCTGGCTCCAACGCCCATCTTCTCCTGGTAGATTCGATGATAGCGACGATCCCCACCTCTCCCAATGGAAGAATTAAGGTGGAAATGAACGATGGATGACAGGATTATCAAGTTCATTACTGCATTACGAGCTGCGGGGGTACGGATTAGCCTGGCTGAGAGCGCTGATGCGATGAGTGCCGTTGACCATGTCGGGATCAAACAGAAAGATTTATTCCGGATCGGCTTGAGAGCAACATTGGTGAAAGACGCGGATCATATCCCCATTTTTGAAGAACTGTTCCCCCTGTTCTTTGGTGGATCGGGGAACCCGCCGATGATGAACTTAACCGACGATATGTCACCAGAAGAAGTAAAAATGTTAGCCGAAGCACTACGCGGATTCAACGATCAGATACGGAAGATGCTCGAAAGATTGATGGATGGTAAGCAGCTAAGTGCAGAAGAGCTGGAGCGTTTGGCTAAATTTGTCGGTTTATCACAGGCGGATAATCTGCGCTATCGGGATTGGATGTCGCAGCGTATGCAAAAGGCGCTGCGTTTCAGAGAAGTCCGGGAGGCGCTGCAAGAATTAGCTCAGCTGCTTGTACAGATGGGGATGAACAGGCAGCGAGTAGAGCAGCTTCAAAAAATGCTGCAGGAAAATTTAAAAGCGTTGGAAGATCAGCTTCGCCAGTACGCTGGAGAGCGGATTGCGGAGAACATGAGCCAGCAGCCGCCGGATGAAGGTCTGGATAACCTGATGAACCGTCCGTTCAGCGCCTTGTCTGACTACGACATGGATCGTCTGCGAAAAGAAGTGCGGCGCATCGCGGCAGCACTACGCACGCGGGTTGCGTTACGCCAGAAGCGTTCCAAGAGCGGTCAGCTGGATGCTAAAGCAACCATTCGGGCCAATCTAAAACACGGCAACATACCGATCCATATCAAACACAGAGAGCACACCTTGAAACCACGCCTGGTCGTGCTGTGTGATATAAGCACCTCGATGCGATATTGTTCTGAATTGATGTTGAGCTTATTGTACGAACTGCAAGATCAGATCAGCAAAACATTTGCATTTGCTTTCATTGACCACCTTGAATTTATCTCCCCGGATTTTGAAAGCAGGGACGCCCAGAAAGCGGTGCGCCGGGTTTTGGAGCGAATGCCCTCCGGGTATTACAATACTGACCTTGGCTACAGCCTGGAAAACTTCGACCAGGATTATCTTGACACGATCGACGGCAGGACGACGTTCCTGATCGTTGGTGATGGGCGCAATAACTACAATGACCCCCACCTGGAGATTTTCAAGCAGCTATCCCGCCGCAGCCGTCGGACTATCTGGCTGACTCCGGAGGCTGTAGTGCTCTGGGGTTCTGGCGATAGTGATATGCTGCGATATGCTCCCAGCTGTGATGCAGTATTGTACGCCAGCAACCTGGCTCAACTCACTGCTGCAGTCGACAAACTGCTCACACATGTTTGAGGGGTTATGTATTGATCTCGAAGTAATCTTCTGGAACTCCTGAATCTAACTCACCCCCCGGCGTATCTTCATCTGAATGCAGCCGGCTGTATAGATAATTGATCTCATAGATCTTATTTACAAGATCACGCTCCAGGGTACCGGGAGAGATACGCCATGTCCAGTTGCCGCTGGGACTGCCGGGATAATTCATACGCGCTTCATTGCCTAACCCCAGGAAGTCTTGTAATGGGGCGATGGAATATACAGCCACTGAGCTCCAACAGGTGCGGATCAAGTCCCAGGCTACGTCGCTGCCATCCCGCTGGAGATAGCGGCGGTAGAAATCCTTTTCCTTTTCAGTCACTCGTTCATACCAACCGCGTACCGTATCGTTGTCATGGGTCCCGGTGTATACAACGTAGTTTTCAGTGTAGTTATGAGGCAGGAATTTATCAGCTGGACCGCCGGCAAATGAGAACTGCAGGATCTTCATGCCCGGTAAATTGAAAGTATCACGCAGCTCTGTGACATCCGGGGTAATGACCCCCAGGTCTTCGGCGATAATCGGCAGCTCACCCAGTGCTTCCTCAATAGCAATTAGGAAGTCCGTTCCGGGGCCAGGTACCCAGCGACCTTTCTCGGCGGTTTCAGCCTCTCCAGGGATCTCCCAGTAGCCCGCGAATCCACGGAAGTGGTCCAACCGGACGATATCCACCAGGCTCAACACGGATCGAAAGCGCTGAACCCACCACTGGTAACCGTTCTCTACCTGTAACTTCCAACGATAGAGCGGGTTTCCCCACAGCTGACCGGTGGGAGAAAAATAATCTGGCGGCACCCCGGCAACGAATTCGGGTTCTCCGGTTTCCTTCAGGTAGAACAGCTCCGGATTTGCCCATACGTCGGCGCTGTCGTGGGCGACGAAGATGGGAATATCCCCAATGATCAGCATTTCGTTGTCTTTGATGTATCGGCGCAGCCCGGCCCATTGGCGGAAGAAGATATACTGGCGGAAAACCTGTTTTTGAATGGATTCGGATAAGGTCCCTCTCGCCTCGCGTAGTGCTTCAGGCACCCGGTCGCGGAGTTCTGGTCGCCAGTTGACCCAGGACCCACCGCCATGATATTCCTTTATAGCCATGAACAACGCAAAGTCATCCAGCCAGGAGGAGTGTTCCTCCTGGAACTGGAGATAATCTTTCTGCAATGTGGTTGACCCCTGCTGGCTGAAAAGGTCGTAAGCCCTGTCCAACAGCTTCAATTTCCAGGGAATTACTGCCCCATAATCGACCTTCTGATCTCCAAAAGCAGGCATTGAGGACAGGTCGTCCTGTGTCAGCAATCCTTCTTCTAATAGAAGCTCGGGACTGATCAGGTAGGGATTACCCGCAAATGCTGAGAAGCACTGGTATGGCGAATCTCCATAACCGGTTGGCCCAAGGGGAAGGATCTGCCAGAGCCTGCACCCGGCTCGAGAAAGAAAATCAACCCAAAGCCGTGCCTGCGGCCCAATATCCCCTATCCCATACGGTCCGGGTAGGCTGGTAGGGTGGAGGAGGAGGCCTGATGACCGGTTAAACTTCATATGCCAACCTCTGGGTCTGTATATAATCCCCGCGGCGGATGATATCTGAGGGGTAGTCAGAAGGTACGACGTCTGTTGCGATGACTGCACCGGCTTCGACGATGATGCCCGGGGTGATTACGCTGTTTTTACCCACCATGGTGATAGCCATCGTGATGGAAGTCGAGGTAGGCTCTACCCCGGTCTTCTCGTCTAGGGTCTCTTCCTCGTCGCACTGCCCGCCGACGACAGCTTTTTCGCCGATCTTGACTTTCTTATCGATAATGGCGCACTCGACTACTGCCCCAGAGTGGATGACAGCATCGGTCAATATCACCGAATTGCGGATAACAGCACCTGGCTCGACTGTTACACCGGGCGAGAGAACGCTTTTTTCGACAACAGCACCTTCGTGAATCACGCAGCCATCCGTGATCATGCTGTCGTTCACGCTGGCGCCCTTAGCGATGAATACCGGAGGACGTTCTTCCGTGCGCGTATGGATGATCCAGGAGCGATCGTTCAAGTTTATCGATGGACGGCTGGAAAGCAGGTCCATATGCGCTTTCCAGTAGGATTCAACCGTCCCTACATCTACCCAGTAACCGCTGAATGGGAAGGCTCGGACATTGAATTTCTCATGAATCATCATAGGTAATATGTCTTTACCGAAATCGTGCGAGGACCCCGAATTCTGGTGGTCCTGCCACAGAAGGGTGTCCAGCACTCTGCGGTTGAATAGATAGACACCCATGTTAGCAAGGTTTGATGGGGGTTGATCCGGCTTTTCCACAAATGAGCTCACCCGGTAATCCTCTCCCACGGCAACAATGCCGAACCGGGATGCTTCGGTCTGAGGAACCCGTATCGTTGCCATAGTCAAGTCAGCATCATGGTCGGCGTGGAAGGCGATCATAGCATCATAATTCATCCCATAGATATGGTCTCCAGATAAGATGAGCACCAGGTCGGGGTCACCGGTCTTGATAAACCGGAAGTTCTGCTGTACAGCATCGGCTGTGCCCAGGTACCAATCTGATGCCCCGCGGGCTTTATAGGGTGAGTACATTCTGACACCGCCGGTGAAATCACGGTTGAGGTCCCAGGGAGCACCTGCTGCAATATGGTCAATCAAGGAGTGGGGGCGGTATTGTGCCAGGATCATCACGTCAAATATTCCCGAATTTACACAATTCGATAAAGTGAAATCGATAATCCGGTATTTACCAGCAAATGGGACGGCAGGCTTGGTCCGCTTCGCGGTCAGGGTGCTCAACCGGGAGCCTTCTCCGCCTGCCAGAATTACTGCTCGTGTTTTCATTTTTTGTCCTTGTCTACTTCTAAATGCCCAGACACGCTACCCCCAGTTCCATGAAGTGCGTCCAAGAAGGATCGTATTTAACCAGATACGGACGAATAATCTTGATAGTTTGTAATAGAAGTGTAACAGTTTTCATATTTTACACGATTATTAATTTAGATGAGATGGGTTATACTTTTGCCAGCAGTTCCAATCGATGAGTAGTTCATGACATTACGCTCACTCTGCATCCACGCCCATTTCTACCAACCTCCCCGCGAAGATCCCCTGACCGGGTTCATCCCCCAAGAAGACGGCGCTGCTCCTTTCTCTAACTGGAACGAACGCATCCTGGCTGAATGCTATCGTCCGAACGCTGAACTCGGTAATTTCGAAACCATCAGTTTTAATGTTGGACCTACATTGCTCCAGTGGATTGCCTCCCAGGATTCAAACACCTGGGTAAATATCGTTAACCAGGACAGGTTGAATGTACACCGCTATGGAGTAGGCAATGCCATAGCGCAATCTTACAACCACACGATCCTGCCCTTATCTTCACCTCGTGATCAGGAGACCCAGATTATCTGGGGGATAGCTGAGTTCAAGCACCGCTTCGGTCGTAAGCCACAAGGCATGTGGCTGCCGGAGACTGCGGTAAACATGCATACACTCATTCTGCTCGCCCGCCAGGGGATCGAGTTTACCATTCTTGCTCCCTGGCAGGCAGATCGCGATGATATCGATGTCAGCCAGCCATACCGGGTGCGCCTTGTGGATGGGCAAAGCATTATCGCGTTCTTTTATCATAGAGAGTTGAGCGGAGGGATCAGCTTCAATCCAGCTAATACCGCCAATGCGGACCTGTTCGCCGCATCTGAGCTTCTGCCGAAGTATCAAGATGAAAAATTTAGAGCTGGTCAGCCGCAGCTCTTGATGATCGTCACAGATGGTGAATTATACGGGCACCATATGCCATTCCGGGATCAGTTCCTGGCGCAGCTGGTGAATGGTTCCGTGCACAAGTTGGAGATCACTCCCACATACCCCGGTTTATGGTTGAAGTCTCATTCCGTAAAGCAGTCGGTTGGGATACGCGAGAATACTTCCTGGAGCTGTCATCATGGTGTCGGTCGCTGGTTGGGCAATTGCTCGTGTACGCCGGGTGATGGCAGATGGAAGGCACAGCTCCGTTATGCCTTTGAGAGAGTCTCCCAGGCTATAGATAAGATTTATCTGAAGACGCTCAGCCCATCCGTCCACGATCCATGGCGGCTGCGCAACCGGTATATCTATGCGATGCTGGGATTGGTTGCAGCGGAAGAGCTGATCTGTGAAGAAGCGGGTAAACGCCTGACGGAAGAAAAGATTGTCCAGATACAGATATTATTAGAAGCCCAACGCGAGCGCCAGCGGATGTACACGTCATGCGGTTGGTTCTTCGACGACTTCGACCGGATCGAGCCGAAAAACAACCTGGCATATGCCTCACAGGCAGTCAGGTTGGTCCGGCTGGCGTCGGGAGTCGACCTGGAGCCATCTATCATTCAGGACCTGTCAAAAATTAGCAGCCCCAGCACCCGGCTGCGGGCTGACAGTATATTCCAGTACTATCTTCACCGGGCTGTCTTAGACGGTCGCTTGATTGCCGGTGATTGAAGCATGCGATGACGTCAGATGGAGGCTGCTCGCAGCAGCAGCTCCAGCTGGTATTTGGAAGCTTTTTCTGCTTTCTTCAGGATTGCGACGACATCGTAGAACGCCATGATCTGTTTGCTTAACTGTTCACTGGTCTGATTTGTGTTGATAGCCTGAACCACAGAGACGGCATACATCCACCACAACCATTCAGCAAAAGCTTCCTTATTGAACCACAGCATTCCCTGGAAGCGATTTACCCCGATAAAACGCTGTACATCACTGTCCTTCAGCCAGGTTTGCAGGATGTTGTATGCCGCCCGTTGACGGCTGATTCTACCCGGTTTTGTGAGAACCTGTGCCCAGTCCTGGTGAGTGATCAGCAGCTTGGTAGTGTTGGTGGCACGCCAGGCACCCGACTCGTCAAGCCCAAGATCGAATATCGTCTGATTCAATATCTTACCGAGCAGCCACTCGTCCATCCAGACACGGCTCATCTCCGGATCAGGAGTTCCATCCACCATCTCGCCGAGACGCCTGGTTATCCCCCATCCGAGCAGCGTGCCCCAAACTCCAGGGTCACCATCAGCCAGTGGAGACGTATTGCTGCTGCCTGTTCCAGAGCTGAGATAATTAAGGGCTGTTTTGTACTTCCTCGAGCCCGGGCGGGGAAATTGTGAGGCGATATCGGGAAGCAGCAGAGATGCAGCAATGTCTTGCCGGATGTGATTGGCAGCCAGTTCTGCATCGCCTTCACCATCAACGAACTCCTTAATTTCGGTTGTTAAGGTCAGTGCTTTGCGCTCCACTTCATCGAGAGATTCCTGCAAATCTGCGGGAGTAAATTCGGTTGAGCCATAGCGATTCTGGATCAGCCAGCGTATCTGCCCTGCATTCACGAGTTCACGGAATGGCCTGTGTAGAGACTGCAAGAATATTTCCTTCAATGCCTCCTCGATGCTGGGAACACCTTTGCCGTTCAGGTAATTTTCCAGGTGCGCATACTGGTGCCATTCGTTATCGACCACCTCTCGGAAATCTACGAATACATAATACTTGTAAGCATCCAGCTCGAGGTACAATCCTTTCTCATGCAGCTTCTGACTGCTGCGAATGTACTCCAGACCGCTTGTATGGTCACGGAAAATGGTGAAATATTGACCGTCTGGCTGGAGGCCAAGACCTTCGCCAAGAGATTTCTGTACCATCGTACGCTCATCGCCAGCACCGGTCTTCACCGGATACGCAGCGGACATCCGGATCCACCCGCGGGTATTGGCGTATTTATTATGGAATATCACCAGCGCTCGTTCATCACCAGTGCGATTGGAGTAAGC
>JAQBDA010000255.1:0-26675 GCA_032124675.1 Chloroflexota bacterium | reverse complement strand
CCTTGTAGAGTAGAAATATACGAATAATATGTTATAAATTAATCAGAATCTCCCAATTCTGATAAGTGATTCCGCGCCTGGAGATAGCAGCAGGCGGCAGAACACTTGTTGATGGTGTGTAAGAGGTACTCAAGCGAGGTTAAACCTCCCTCCGGGGGTGAGGGTGCCAACGGAGGGAGATCCAAATTTTTTATAGCCAATGGAGGTAGTAATGTCACGTAAAAATGGAAGATTAAGAAAGGTTCTGCCAATGATCGTCCTGCTGCTGCTCATGGTGCTGCTGGCGCCGAGCGCCCTGGCAGCATCACCGGCTAAAGGCGAGCCAACTCCGGTGCGCTTTGCCACTTTCAACGCCTCGTTGAACCGCTTCAACGCTGGCGATCTGGTAGCTGATCTTTCAACACCAAATAATGCTCAAGCGCAGACCGTGGCTGAGATCATCCAGCGGACGCGCCCTGACGTATTGCTTATCAACGAATTTGACTATGTAGAAAATGGCGTTGCTGCTGAACTGTTTCAGGACAATTATCTTTCCATCTCTCAGAATGGAGCAGACCCGATTGAATATGGTTATTACTTCGTAGCGCCGTCCAATACGGGCATTCCGTCGGGTTTTGACCTGAACAATAATGGTTTTGTTGGTGGTGCTGATGATGCATTCGGTTTTGGGTTCTTCCCAGGGCAGTACGGAATGGCGGTTTATTCCATGTTCCCGATCTACTACGATGATATACGTAGCTTCCAGTACTTCCTGTGGAAAGACATGCCTGGGGCTATGCTGCCAGATGACCCGAATACACCCGAGCCAGCCGACTGGTATTCTCCAGCGGAACTAGATGTATTCAGGCTGTCATCCAAGAGCCATTGGGATGTGCCGATCCAGATCGGCGGCAAGGTTGTCCATTTCCTGACCAGCCACCCGACACCGCCGGTCTTTGACGGACCGGAAGACCGCAACGGCACGCGTAACTTTGACGAGATCCGCTTCTGGGCGGATTACATCATCCCATCCCGCAGCGATTACATCTATGATGACAATGGGATCTATGGCGGTCTGGAATCCGGGGCGATGTTCGTCATCGCTGGCGACCAGAACTCCGACCCGCTGGACGGGGACAGCATTCCCGGTTCGATCCAGCAGCTCCTGGAGCACCCGCTGGTCAACACCAAGGTCACCCCGGACAGTGAGGGCGCAGTCCAGCAGTCAGTGCTGCAGGGTGGTGCGAATGCTACACATCTCAGTGACCCGGCTTTCGATACTGCAGATTTCTCGGATTCTGCGCCGGGCAACCTGCGCGCCGATTATGTGCTGCCGCGAAAGAACCTGCGCATCCTGGATGCGGGCGTCTTCTGGCCACTCAACACAGACCCGCTCTTCGCTCTGGTGGGTACGTTCCCATTCCCAAGCTCGGACCACCGCCTGGTATGGGTGGATGTGACCGTGCCGAGTTATTAAGGACTGACCTTGATGCACAACCTGCCCATATGTAGGGCTGGTTAATGCAGACTGTCCACTATAAGTGCAATCCCCCTTCTGCCTCGTTCAGAGAACCGGAGAAGGGGGATTTGTACTATAATGTGGGTAAGGGACGATTTGATTAGACAATAAGGTCGCAGTGTTTATTAGAGAGGGGTGAACAAGGCAAACAGGGGATACCGTATTAAGGAGGTATTGAAATGACCAAAAGTACCAAGCTGATCATCGCTCTGATTGCAGCAATCGGTATGATCGGTATAGTGACGGCATGGGCGAATACAATCTACCTGCCGGTGATCGAAAAACACCCTACATACACGCCCACTGCCACATTAACAGCTACTTCGACAGTATCACCCACACCAACTCGTACACCCACACCGACACCAGGGGTGTATATTGCTGATATTGACTACGATCCACCAAATGCCCTGGATGAATATATAAAGATCGAGAATACCAGCAATAAAAGCGTGGATATGGAAAATTGGTATATAAAAGAGGACCGGGATGGATACCGATACGATTTTCCTGACTTCACCCTGGGAGGCGGTGATTCGGTGAGGGTGTGGACAAAAAATGGCTCTGATACAGGCACAAACCTGTATATGGACCGGACCACAGATTTCTGGCACGATAACAGCGATGTTGCCTATTTACGTGATGACAACGGGGATATCGTGGATACGTATGGATATTAATCTGCAACTAAGGCATGATCCTGATATCAAGCCCGAGGTCAAGATCTCCGGGTAATTCCAATTCTGCCATGGGAAACGGCATGTAGTGACCGGGTGGGAACTCAGTGTTGGGGTTTTCCACCCGGTTCATCATCTCAGATGTATCGGTGAATGCGGCAGCGTCGTACCTGGCATCTGTCGTGATGCTGACATTAAACCCGGGGGTCATGCTCCAGGACCAGCCCCCCGGGATAGCTTCGCCGTGGTAGCTGTCTGCCCAACCGGGAGCGAACCGCTGCCAGGGGTCTAGTGCCAGGGGGATACGTGCTGCCTCCGGTCCGGATGAGACAACTTCGTATCGCAAGCCATCGGGTAGCAGCGTGAAGGATTTCGTCCTGCCAGAAGCCGGGTTGCTCAGTGTAAGCTTAGCGCCGGATAACTCTGTCTGGTAGGGACCGCCGCCATCGTAGAACGCACCCGGGATCACCTGCGGGTCGGCTGCCAGGTCGAGCTGTGGATCCCAGGTCGAGGGGTCGCCTGTGCCGAAGGAGAACTGCGAGGTCGGGGCGATGAGCTGGTGCACGCCGGATCCGTCGATGGCGAAGGCGTGTGTCAATGCTCCGAGCTGAGGCTCGATCACGGCAAACATGTGCTCGGATGCCAGCACGCATTCCGGCCGACCATCAAGGTCGATATCCAGGCTGCAAGACGAGACCGGCACGGGATCCTGCGACCAATCAGCGGCAGCGAGAAGGATGTTGATCTGGCGGGCGTATATCTCCTGCAGAGCGGTATATTCAGAACTGGCAGGAGTGGCAGGCGGTGCCAGGACCAGGTAAGCCTGCGCGGCAGCATCGATGAGCGGGTTGGGTGCTGGCTGTGCATGCTGGTCGAGGGCAGACATCACCAGCTGATCGAATCCTTCGCTGCGCGGCAGTCCGGCGAAGACCGTCGCGGAATATACGGGCAGGGCAGGGTCCATGTCCCTCGCCGGCAGGGACAGGAGTGCCTGGGGATGAAGCGGGCGGATCCAGGGGTGTTTACGGATGTATTGGAAGACGGCTCGGGCGATCTGCGGGCTGCCCCAGGATGACCGCACCAGGTCGCCGCCAAGGGTGACGATCTGTGAGCTATCTCCGTTGACCGCAGTATCGATCAGCCAGCGCCGCTGCTCCAGGGATAAACCGTTGAGATCCGGCTGCAAGCCGGGCTGGGATGCCGGTGCCAGTGGCATGGGCAGGGGCATCAGGCGCTGACCCTCACGCCGGTAAATGGGGGAGACAGGTGTGGATTGTAGTTTGGGAAAGAACAGCAGGCTGTAATTCGCTGAAAGAATACCGCCAGACTGCGTGTAGGCAAAGTCTGCGTTGGGGAGACCGAATTGGCGGGTGAGTTCGGCTGAATATTCATGCCAGAATGGGTCATTAACCGGCGGTATCACCTCTGGCAGGAAGATGGTCCCCTGAGAAACTAAATTCTTCACCAGCTCTAAATCGCCGCCATAGTCGAGTGCAGACAGCCAGGCGGGATGCTTCAAATCCATCAGGATGACCAATATATCGGAGTTGTCCGCAGTACGCAGCAAATTGGACAGCCCGTGGCGCCCGCCCTGGGGACCTGTGTGGGCCCCGTCCCAGCGGCGCAGGGCCTGGGCGGGGGTGTAAGCCGGGTATGTATTCCAAAACGCCAACAGCAGGTTTGCCGGGTCAGGAGGTGGATCGAAGGAGCTGGCGACAGCGCTGGTGTCCGAGACGTGCTGTGATCCAGCGGGGCTGATAAATACCTGCAGCTTGAATTCAGGCAGTGTCATGCGACTTGAAGATGGAAATAGTGCTGATGCATCCATGCGTATGTCGAGACTATCCAATTCGGAATCTCGCATCACCCGCACCGGCAGTCCAGGAATAGGCTGATTTCTCCCATCCACAGCGCTGATCTCACCTGCTGCGGGGAGGAACAGCAGAGCATCCCACGCCAGATCGGTCTCGGCGGGAAGTGGGAGCTGCGACTCTCCGCCGTAGACGTAATCAAACACAATATATACATCCGGCTGCTTGCGTATAGATAAATCTAAGAAGTCCAGGCGGATATCGATAAGGGGAGATTGCCTGCCCGATGGGCGGTTGATGTAAACCGCCAGCAAGTCATGCTCTGCTTGCGGTGCATCTACCGGATCCAACAGACGCAGGTCGGCGTAGCTCCATGATGTTTGGTTGGGAATCAGCCGGGAGGAGTATGCCGTTGGGTGGCTGCAGCCACCCAGCAGAGCTGCAAACGATGCTACCAGCGACAGGCATGGATAAAAAATTCTCGCCATACAGCGGATTATATCTGATCCCCTGCCAGGTGTTTACTGTATGTAATTCATAGGTTCGGATGCAAGAACTACACCCATTCCCGGTCGTGGACGTGGGTCTCACCCAGATTTACCTTACAGGATTGTAAGGTGCCGCCACCTTACATCGATGTTAACTGATGGTTAAAGTATTTGGTGTATGATGGTAGCGACACTTGGGCGAGTGTCATCGGGTGGCCTACGGGCTGCCCTTTTTTTATCGCACGAACAACCACTGGAAGCTTCTCACCCCCTGATGGAGCTCTAATTGGAGCTTGGCAGGTCTAACGGGCCTGAGCCTATCGTCTCCCGGATCTCACCCAGCTCGCGCACCCGCACAAGCTCGACCTCGAAGCGCGAGCGGTCACCTCGATGCAGTGCTTCGTAGTATTCGATGGGTGTGCCATCATCTAGAAAACTGACACTGTTCAGTTGGAGCAGTGGTGCTCCTGCCTCGACCTGCAGCAACCCAGCCTCATCTTCGTTGGCGAGCACTGCCTCGATGTAGCGCCTGCCATGCGAGATCAGCAGACCACATTCACGCTCCAGGAACTCATATAAAGATTGGTACGTGAAATCCGCCTCAGCGACCTGAGGGCACAGGTTATAAGGCAGGTAGCTGGTGACCAGGACGATGGGTTCGTTGTTGACAGAACGCAAGCGGTACAGTTCGATGACATCTGTATCAGGTGGCAGCGCCAGGTATTCGAGCACTTTGCTGGGTACTTTGGTCACCGATCGGCTCAGCACCTGGGTGATGGGCGTTAAACCGCGCTCGACCATATCGTGGTAGAAACCGGTCAGCTTCTGCGCCAGGCTCTCATTGATTTTTGCTTCAGCAATAAAAGTCCCTTTACCTTTGCGGCGTACGACAAGGCCCTCCAGCTCGATCTCACGCAGTGCCTGGCGGACGACGGTGCGGCTGACACCAAACTTATCGCACAGCTCAGGCTCACTGAGGATCTGGTCGCCAGGGCGCCACTCCCCGCTGTTGATCTTACCTTTCAGCAGATCGATAAGCTGGATGTAATAGGGGATATTGCTCTCGAAGTCAATGGATCGATCTCTATTTTGCATATCACCTGCCTTATCCATTAGACTGAAAATTATTATATTGGATGCTGTATTCTTGTAATTAAGTCCTTACAATTATAGCGGATATATTTTTCCTGGTCAAATTAAATTTAAGGTTTACATTCTGCCAGGCAGAAGTAGATATGTCCCCCCTGGTAGAGGTGGTTGATAGGATTACCGGGTTGTAGTCAGATAGCTGGTTAGTCGTCCCCCTTTCTCCCAGGCTCATGGCAGTTATTGCAGCGGCGCAATCCGTCGTGATCGAAGTCCCAGTTGTTAGTGGAGTGGCACTCGGAGCACTGCCCATCGTAGTGATCCTCAGGTGCGTCATCGCTGTGGCAGTCAATGCAGTCCGTGGCGCCATATTCCTTGTGATTGAAATCCGCTTGATGCCAGTTATCGGTATTATGGCAATCGGAACACTGTCCACCAAAATGGTCGCTAGGGGCATCATCGCTGTGGCAGCCGACACAATTTGTGGCACTGACAGCTCCATGGTTGAAATCGACACTCCCCCAGCTGCGTGTATTGTGACAATACGAGCATTGGATGCTATAGTGATTATCCTTACTGTGGCAGTTTATACATTGAGATGTGTTGACAGCTGCATGATTAAAGCGCGCAGGCAGCCATGCGTTCGTTTTGTGGCAGTTAGAGCATTGCGCATCATAGTGATTGCCAGGTTTGTCCTGGCTGTGGCAGGAGCGGCAATTGACTGCCCCAATAGCCTGATGGTCAAAACGAACCACATTCCAGACCGTCGGGGTGTGGCAATACGAGCATTGAACGTTGTAATGATTTGCTGGTTGCTTTGCCGAGTGGCATGCCATACAATCGCTCAAACCAGGATCCGAATGGTCCACCTGGACCGGGAGCCAGCCTATCATCCCGTGGCAGGTTGTGCAGGGAAATTCATAATGCCCTGCCGGACGCTGGTACTCGTGGCATTTCAGGCATGGGAAGCGGTCGATTACTGTGTGAGCAATATTGGCCGGTTTCCACCAGGTTGTCTTATGGCAGGTCGAGCATTCCCCCTCAAAATGATCTTCCGGTCTGATCTCCAGATGGCAGTCCGTGCAGCCGTAAAACTCTGAAACCAAATGATCAAGCACAATCGTATGCCAGTCTTGGTACTGATGGCAGGTCGTGCAATTAAGGTCGTAATGATAACCTGGCAATATTTTTTTGTGACACAGGCTGCAATCTGTCTCCAGGTTATGGCAGCTGTTGCATCGTCCGCCGAGTGTATGCGGGTCAAACTCGGGTAAGAAGTCCACTACCGGAATAATATCGTCCTGGATGCTGACATAAGTGGGTGGTTTTGGGGTGGGTGTTGGAATAAGCGCAATCGCGTCGCTTACATATGTTGGCATTGGTGTGGGAGCGATTTTGTTCGCGTTGCTCTCCTGGCTTAAGGCAGCGATCAGTTCTGCCAGGCGAGTCTGTAGTTGTATATAAGTCCAGGGGTACTTTGCAGGCAAGACCGGTAATTCTGCCAAAGAACTCTGCACGATCAGGCTGAATTTGATGAATTGGGGATTGATATCTCGTCTCTCATTCCGATCCATTGTCAGGATGGTAGCACCTGCATCTTCGACAATTTCGACCAACCTGCGGGCGGCAAGCGGTTCGTAGGCGGTCCCTGCCAAATGATGCAGGTTATCCAACCGCTTATTTGCGAATTTGATCTGCCGTTCGATTTTTTTGTTGTTATCCCGGATGAGCTTCAATTGAATATTTTCAGACCAAAACCTGACCGGGTAGAAAATCTGCTCAGGCTGAAGCTTACCCATGGCTGCCAGCCCAACACATCCTATTCCTATTATCAAACACAGGCTTAATATAATTCCGGTCACCAAATAAGTGCGTCTTCTCTTCATGTAGTGTCCACCCTCCTCTTCGTAGATCATGTATTCCTCCGAGAGCAACTGGTATCGGAGAGGTGCCGAAGCTGCTGTTGCGACCTATAAATATAGCGAAGTCCGGAGATACCGGCAGAAAATTAACGCGGATTTACACAACTGCCAGGGTGTGGGTGTGGATAAGCCGGCAAAGATAGCCTATACCAGCATCATCCTAACTGCGAATCTCTGGAAAATATTATAATCTATATATGACAAAACGAGCCGATTGTACCGAATATGTTGTGATATGCTGGACAGGCCATACTATAAGTGCTTAAATCAACCATAATATGATCGGCTTGTGGCTTTGCAATCGCATCCGCCACACCGCTCAACCTCTCTGGCAGGTATGCTTAGTAATGACCTCTCCTGCAATTGGGTACAAGGCCGCATAAGGGAGTTTTCTAATTGTCGCTCTTGACAAGCGCTGCTCATATACTGTATAATGAAACAGAGATGTAATTACAGGATTACAAGAGATCATCTGACGTGACCAAACATGCCAATCCTGGCTGGAAGATCCTGGAGGACGGCAGCCTTAGGGGTGGCATAATCTATTTGGGGGGAATTCCCATCGCTGTGGCAGAATCACCGGTCTGATTCACCGGGTTGATGAAGGAGCCTGATTATGGTAGGTGATCGTTTTGCAGCTGGCTTATGGGTGTTTGCCCATTCGGTTGAGAAGCATGGGGGATATGACAGCGCGGTTTCTATCCGGGAACAGATACGCCTGGCCGCTTCCGTCCCGGGGTTGAAGGGGCTGGAGCTGATCGCCCCGGCACACGTCTCCAAGAATAACCTGAAGCAGGTAAAGGACTGGCTGGCAGAAGCAGAGCTGGAACCGGTGGCAGTTAACCCGTATGTCTGGACGGAAGAGATCTGGCAGCGCGGGGCATTCACCTCGCCTGACCCTAAGGTGCGCCGGGCAGCTATCGACACGGCTAAACTGGCGGTCGACATCGGTCACGAGCTTGGTACGCGGCGCATGTGCCTGTGGCCTGGGGAAGATGGTTGGGATTACCATTTCCAGGCGGATTACCGCCAGCTATGGGACTGGACAGCAGAAGCATTGCGTGAGATCGCTGAGTATGACCCGGAAACGTATATCGGCTACGAGTACAAGCACAACGAACCGCGCACACATATGCTGGTCAGCAATGCAGCCAAGGCAGCTCTATTGGGCTGCGAACTGGGTCTGCCGAATGTCGGCGGCTACCTGGATTTCGGCCATGCGCTGATGAGCCGTGAGGTACCGGCTGAATCTGCGGTGATGCTCGCCCGGCTCAAGCGCCTGGTTGGCGTACACGTCAACGATACATATGGCAGCGGGGATGATGACATGGCAGTCGGTGCGGTACATTTCTGGGCGATGGTCGAGTTCTTGCTGGTATTAGAGCAGGTTGGGTACGATGGATGGATCACGCTCGACCTGGTGCCCAAGCGGGAAAGCGCGCTGGGTGTATGCGCCCGCAGTATTGCCAACATGCAGACTTACCAGAGGTTAGCGGAGAAACTGGATCGTGAGCAATTGAAGATGGCTCAGGGCGAGCAGGATGCCCTGGAGACCCAGCGCCTGGTGCAGGAGCTGATTAGGCCTGGATAATACGGTGTTTTGAATTTTACAGCGCCGTTAGGAGTTATGTCTAGTCGGGGAGGGATCCCGGGAGATTTCCTTGAGGAGGTGCGCCGATCGAATATGAGCAGCTGTATTCCAATATGATAGTTTGCAACCAATCACCCGATAAAAAAAGGAGAAATCGTAACGATGGATAAGAACTATATGAGTCGCCGTGAGTTCCTGAAAGTCTTTGGAACGGCAATCGGAGCAGGGGTTCTGGCGGGTTGTGCACAAACCGGTCAGCCGAGTACTGGTGGTGAAGCTGCCGCATTCTACACTGGGACGGTCATCCGCACACTCTCGAACGAATACCATGCAGCCTGGAACCGTGGCGGGCGTATTTTCGCCGAGTCGATCGGTCAGGGAAAATACAACCGGGCATTGCTCTGCGAGGGCGATAGCGAAAAACAGCTCACCTTGATGAAAGCACTCATCGCGGAGGGTGGTGAAAATGTGGTCTTCAATATCGACCCGAACCAGTCCCCGGATGCCAAGCCCATCGCAGACCTGTGCGTGGAGAATAAAATCTACTTCCTGACTCAGTGGAACAAGCCAGATGACCTGCACCCGTGGGATTACAACCCGTATTGGGTTGCCCACATGGGTGTGGACGGAGTGCCCTCCGGCTACTATGTCGCCTCAGAGCTGTTCAAAGCTATGGGCGGCTCCGGAAAGATCGTTGCCCTGCAGGGCTTACTGGCGAACGTGCCCGCTATCCAGCGCTTCGACGGCTTGAAGCAGGCGCTGGCAGAGAACCCCGGCATCGAGCTGCTGGAAGACCAGACCGCTGAGTGGGACCGCACCAAAGCAGTCGCGGTTACCGAAGCCTTCCTGGCGAAGTATCCGGATCTGACGGGTATCTGGGCAGCAAATGACAACATGGGCCTGGGCGCTCTGGAAGCTCTGCGTACTGCCGGCAAAGCCGGAACAATCCCGGTGGTCGGCATCGACGGCACCAGCGAAGCGATCAACGCCACCATCTCCGGCGAATTCGCCGCCACGGTCAACAACGACCCGATGTGGCAGGGCGGCATGGGACTCTCCATACCATATTCTGCCAAGATGGGCGTCTTCGATCCTGCCAAGGAGCCCAACGAACACCGCGAGTTCTACTTTGAGCCGGTGTACGTCAACACCGATAATGCCCAGCAGATCAAGACCGACTATATCGACGGCATCCCCAATTACGCTTGGGATGCACTTTGGGATCGGGTGCAAGAATAAGCAGAGTTTGCACCAGTAATCGCCCGGAAATAGTGTCCGCATCCAGTTAGTTTACCCTTGTTGGTTGGTGGATACCTTAACTGCTCTAGCTTCCAGGAACGCTCAGGTGCTCCGGAAGCTAGAGCAAAGAGGTTGAATATCACGCAACGTGATGATCGAGGAGTAAAAAGTGGCATCGATACCTGAAGGGATGTCTGCCGGGAAGAGCGGATTACGCAGTCTGCGCATCCCACCTCTCGTTGGTCCGATATTAATACTTGTCTTTCTGATCTTGCTGGTAACCTTGATCAATCCGCGGTTCCTGAGTTCGACGAATGTCTCGAACCTGCTCCGCCAGAGCTCGATCTTGTTGATTGTTGCCATCGGCGAGACGTATATCATCATGATGGGCAGCATCGATCTGTCGATCGAAGGCATCATGGCGCTTACATCGGTGATTATCGGAATATTTGCCGAGAACTACTTCAACAGCAATGATTATGGGTTAATCGCGGTGGCGCTGGCTGTGCTTACCGGAGTAGTGATGGGTTTCTTGAATGGTGTGATCCACACCAAACTGCGCATCCCATCCTTTATGACCACCCTAGGAATGATGTATGTCGGATTAGGACTGGCGACATGGATCTCGAACGGGATGAACTTGCCAATCCTTGACCCGATGATCCTTTCCTGGGCAAGGGGTAATACCGGACCGATACCCAATCTGACATTTTTTGGGCTGGCGATGTTCTTGATCGCCTTCTTCCTTGAGCGTTATACGCGCTTTGGCCGCTACGTAAAAGCGATCGGTGGCGCTGAAGACAGGGCGAAGTTGGCTGGTGTCCCAATCGATAAATATAAAATCCTGGCATTTACGCTCGCTGGATTCTTCATTGGTGTCGGAGGCGTGCTCAATTCTGCCCGTATCGGCGCTGGTGCAGCCAACTCTGGACTGAATTACCTGTTTGCAGCAATCACTGCTGTTGTGGTAGGCGGTACGGCACTCACCGGTGGTACTGGCGGTGTGCTGCAAACGCTGATCGGCGCGCTGATCGTGATTGTGATCGGAAATGGCATGGTGCTGGCGGGCGTTCACAGCTTCGTCCAGCTGGCCGTGCAAGGTGTGATCATTACCGTTGCAGTAATCCTGACCATCGACCGCAGCAAACTGCCGTTCGTAAAATGATGCGTCAATAGACGCGTTAAATATTTGACGATCGAGATGCAATTATGAGCGATTATTTACTCGAAGTCCGCAATGTATCAAAGAGCTTCCCGGGGGTTAAGGCGCTCGATGATGTCAGCCTATTCATCAAACCGAATGAGATTGTCGGGCTGGTCGGTGAGAACGGGGCCGGCAAATCCACTCTATTGAAGATCCTGATCGGGGCATACCATCCCGATGAAGGCCATGTGCTCATTCGCGATAAGCCGGTGGAAATCCGCAGTGTAAAGGATGCTGAAGAGCACGGTCTGGCGATGGTCTTCCAAGAGCAGTCCCTGCTGCCAAACCTGACCGTGCGGGAGAATATCTTCCTGGCAAACGAAGAGCAGTTCATCCGCTTCGGGGTGATCAATTGGAAAAAGATGGACCAGGAAGCACGCCGGCAGCTAGCCAAGGTAGACCTGGATATCGATCCGGCTACATATACATCTGACTTGAGCTTTGCTACCCGGCAGATGGTTGAGCTTGCCAGGGCTATGTCGCTGGAAGACCGCACAAATCAGCAGCCGATCGTCATCCTGGATGAACCCACAACCGTCTTGGAGAAAGCAGAGAAAGAGCTGCTCTTTGAACGTGTGCGAGCCTTGAAAGACCGGGCCTCGATCATCTTCGTCTCCCACCATTTGGATGAAATACTGGAGCTGACCGACCGGGTTTACGTGTTCAAGGATGGCAAGAAAGTTGCCGAGCGACTTACGAGCGAAACGAATGTCGGAGAGCTGCACCGTTTGATGGTCGGGCGCGAGATAAAGGGTGAGTATTACCGCCAAGGCAAGCAGATCGATGCCGGTGAAGAGATTGTCCTGCAGGTGAAAAACCTGAATGCGAGCGGCAAATTCAAGCATATCAATTTCGATCTGCATAAAGGCGAGATTATCGGTATCGCCGGTGTGCTCGGCTCCGGTCGTGAAGAAGTATGTCGGACGATCGCCGGTGTGGATAAGCCAGATTCTGGCACTATCCAGATCAATGGAACGACATTGAACCTCGGCTCACCAGCGGCGGCGATCAATGCCGGGATAGGCTATGTCCCCCAGGACCGTGGCGGGGAAGGGCTTGTGCTGTACCTGAGCCTGGGACCGAACATCACGCTGCCAGATATGAGCCAGGTGATGCGCAGCGGGTTGGTCAATCTTAAGGCAGAACGGAAGCTGGCGGAAAAATGGATCGAGCGCATGAAGATCAAGACGCCGGGTGCCGATGCCCTGTGCCTGAACCTGAGCGGCGGCAACCAGCAGAAAGTTGTGCTTTCCAAGTGGCTGGCTACAAAGGTCAAAGTAATCGTCCTGGACCACCCGACCCGCGGTGTAGATGTGGGAGCTAAAGAAGAGGTATATGAGTTGATCCGTGAGCTGGCAAAGCAGGGCATGTCATTCTTGCTGATTGCGGATACTTTGGAAGAGACCATCGGATTGAGCAACATTATCATTACGATGAAGGATGGAGAGATCACACGAAGGATCGACTCGCCTCCGGAAAATAAACCCTCGCCGGTGGATGTAATCGAAGGCATGATGTAGGTCTCTGGAGATGACAACCTGATGTCAGTACTGACCCGAATAAACAATGTACGGAAAAGCACAAACTGGGTGGATTTAATGCCGATTACCACCCTGATCGTGCTGATCATCATCATGAGCATCGGCAGCCCGCGCTTCTTGCTTCCGGCGAGCATTCTGGGTCTATTAGCGCAGAGCGCTACGCTGCTGGTGATGGGGCTTGGAGAGACCTTTGTCATCCTTCTGGGTTCAATTGACCTGTCAATTGGACCAGTAGCTGCCATGGCGACAATTATCGCAGCCATGCTCTTACCAAAATATGGATATCTGGCTTACGTAATTGCGGTGCTGTTTGGGGTGTTTGCCGGCTGGCTGACAGGAACGGTCCACACCAAGGCTAAAATCCCCTCCTTTATCGCCAGCCTGGGGGCGATGGGCTTGTGGACCGGAGTGGCTTTTGTTGTATCCCAGGCTACTCCTATTACGGTTACCAGCACAGATAGTCATTTTACCAAGTGGGTTACAGGGACCTCGTTCGGGGTCGACAATGTTGTGTATATTGCCGCGCTGGTGCTCTTGGTCACATTAATCCTGGAAAGATATACCCGTTTTGGTCGTTATGTGAAAGCGATCGGGGCGGGAGAGAAGGCAACCAGAGTTTCCGGCGTGCCCATCGATCGCTATAAAACGATGGCATTTATCCTGTGCGCGACTCTGGCAGCGTTCACCGGCGTGCTGCTATCAGCCAGAATGTCGGGCGGCTCGGCGCGTATGGCGGATGGCTTCTTGATGAAAGCCATTGCGGTGGTCATCCTGGGTGGTACTGCTATCAGCGGTGGGATTGGAGGCGTGCTGCGTACCTTTGTGGGTGTGCTGATCGTCATGACGCTGGATGTGGGTATGAATATGATCGGGATCAACCCCTGGTTCCAGCAGGCAGTTTATGGAGGCATCATTATCCTGGCAGTTGCACTGACCATCGACCGGTCCAGGATAACAATTATCAAATAAATGGTGTTTAAGATACGGGTATGTGGGCAGCGATTGCCCGCATGTCCCTGCGCGGTAAATAGTAAGGAGAACAGAAGATGTATTCTGTTGCTGTACAAAACCCCGACCAACTTCGTATAGTCGAAATTCCCAAGCCAGTGCCCGGACCCTACCAGGCATTGCTGCGCACTGAGGCAGCCTGCCTGTGCAATATGACCGACCGGAAATTGATCGAGGGGCATTTTCCGGGTGTGGAGCAATATCCGCTGCTACTGGGTCACGAGTCGGTGGGCATTGTGGAAGCAGTGGGAGAGAAAGTGACCAGCTTCAAGACGGGGGACCGAGTGGTCGGCGGTCTGCTGTTAGACACCACCGACCCGGGTTATGCCAGCGGTTGGGGCGGATTCTCGGAATACATCCTGGCAGGTGACCACACTGCGATGGTCGCAGATGGCGTGGCGGATGCCGGTAATGGGTGGTTTGAGGTGTATGAGATCATGCGCCGGGTGCCGGAGTTTATATCAGTCGAAGATGCGGTGATGCTATGCACCTGGCGTGAAGTGTACGGCGGATTCGGTGATTTCAACCTTCAGCCTGGAGACGATATCCTAGTATTCGGTGCCGGACCGGTAGGTCTGAGCTTCGTCAAGTTTGCCCGGCTGTTGGGTCTTGGCTTTATCGGCAGCGTGGACCTGCTGCCGGAAAAGCGGGAGTTGGCGCTCTCGATGGGCGCCGATGCTGCTTTTGCTCCGGGTGACCCGCAGCTCCAGAACCTGGTCAGCCGCAGAGGCAAACCGCTGGATGCAGTGATCGACGCCGTGGGGAAAGAAGCGATCATCAACGCAGCCCTGCCGCTGATAAAGATGGCCGGGTCGGTATGTGTGTACGGGGTGATCGATACGGACAGCATCCAGCTAGAAAAAGGCAAAGGTCCTTATAATTTCAACCTGTTTGTGCACCAATGGCCGACCCGCAGCCGGGAGGCAGCCGCACAAGAACCGCTGTGCCAATGGGTCATGGATGGGAAGCTGAGTTATAAGGAGTTTATCTCCGCCGAGTACCCGATCGGGCAGATCGAGAAGGCATATCAGGATTCGAAAACGGGCATCCCGGTGAAGACTTTGTTGAGGTTCGATTAGACTATCATAAGGAGAATCTGTGAGATATCGACCATTCGGACGTACTGGTTGGGAGGTCTCCGAGATCGGTTTCGGAGCTTGGGCGATCGGCGCAGAGTGGGGAGAGGTGAGCGAGGAGGACGCTCTATCGGCGCTGCTGACTTCAATTGACAAAGGGATTAATTTCATCGACACCGCCGATGTTTACGGCGATGGGCGCAGCGAGCGCCTGGTGAGCCAGGCGCTCAAGGCCCGCAAGGGCCGGGTGTATGTGGCGACAAAAGCCGGCAGGAGGCTGAAGCCTCATGTGGCAGAGGGTTTCACCCGGGAAAACCTGACGGCATTCCTGGAACGCAGCCTGCGCAACCTGGATGTCGAAACGATCGACCTGGTGCAGCTGCACTGCCCACCCAACCAGGTGTATTACATGCCGGAAGTATTCGGAATCCTGGATGACATTGTTGCCTCCGGGAAGCTGCGCTATTACGGGGTAAGTGTGGAAAAAGTGGAGGAAGCTCTCAAGGCGATTGAATTCCCCAATGTTCAGAGCATTCAGATTATCTTCAATATTTTCCGCCAACGACCGGCAGAGCGTTTCTTTAAGCTGGCAAAAGAGCGACAGGTGGGTATTCTGGCACGCGTACCGCTCGCCAGCGGTCTGCTGACCGGCAAGATGAAGCCCTCAACCGAATTTGCTCAGAACGACCACCGCAGCTTCAACCGCTACGGTCAATCATTCGATATCGGGGAGACCTTCTCTGGCGTGGACTATGATCTCGGTTTGAAAGCAGTCGAAGAGCTGCGAGCGCTGGTCCCTGAGGGCGTGAGCATGGCACAGTTCGCCCTGCGTTGGATATTAATGTTCGATGCTGTCAGCCTGGCGATCCCCGGTGCGAAGAATGCCGTGCAGGCTGCGGATAACGCGGCAGCTTCTGATCTCGACCGGCTGGACGAGTCGACCATACAGCGCACGGTCGAGATCTACGACCAGTATATCCGCGATCAGGTCCATCAGAGGTGGTAAGGTGCGGCGTTTTAGGAATTGCGAATTAGGAATTATGAGTTAGGAGAGGCGAGTCAGGAATTCAAATTGTGAGCGGCGTCAGGGTTACCGAGATGTGCAGGATCGGAGGCCGATTATGATTGCCATTACAGAACAATAACACTGAATTCAGTTACGTTCAGCAGGAGGCAGATGCTATGGACATGGGTTTGAAAGGCAAGGTCGCGGTAATCACCGGTGGCAGCGTGGGGATCGGGCTTGCAGTTGCAGAAGCGCTTGCTCAAGAAGGCGTTGACCAGGTGCTGTGCGCCCGCACCGAAGAGCGGGTGCTGGAAGAAGCGAAGAGCGTTCAAGAGAAGTATGGCGTAAAGGTCGTGGGGGTGAAAGCCGATGTCAGCAAGGCTGAGGACATCGACGCCCTGGTATCCAGGGTTGAGAAGGAATTTGGCGGAGCGGACATCCTGATCAACAACGCCGGTACAGGCAGCAACGAGAAGATCATGACCGCCTCCGACGAGAAGTGGCAGTATTACTGGGACCTGCACGTGATGGCGGCAGTGCGTCTCTCGCGCGGGCTGATCCCCTCCATGCGTCAGCGCGGCTGGGGGGCGATCATCAACAATGCCTCGATCTGCGCCAAGCAGCCGCTGGATTACGAGCCAATCTACAACGTCACCAAATCGGCGTTGATGATGTTCTCTAAAGTATTATCCAACGAAGTGGTCGGCGATAACATCCGGGTGAACTGCATCAATCCGGGCCTGGTGCTGACGCCTGACTGGGTGAAGACAGCCAAACAGCTCACCGAAGGCAGCGACGAGACCTACGAGCAGTATTTGGATAACATCGCTAAAAAGTTTGCGCCGATTGAGCGGTTCGCCACTCCGGAGGAGCTGGCGAACTTCTTTGTTTTCCTTTGCTCGGATAAAGCCAGCTACTGCGTAGGTTCCACATTTTACGTGGATGGCGGCTGGTTAAACGTTGTTGCATAGCAGATAAGGAGAATTCAAACATGAAACAGGCAATAATGACTTCCCCCGGTGTCATCGAGATCAGGGATATACAGGAGCCCGTGGCAGGCGCCGGAGAGGTTCTGCTGCGCATCCAGCGCATCGGCGTATGCGGCTCGGATATCCATGTATATCACGGCAAACACCCGTACACCGGGTATCCGGTCGTTCAGGGGCACGAATTTTCTGCCAGCATAGAAAAAGTTGGCATGGGCGTGCAAGGACTGGAGTCGGGTATGAAGGTCACCACCATGCCGCAGATCGTGTGCGGAAAGTGTGGGCCGTGTCTGCGAGGTGATTATCACATCTGCGACGAGCTGAAAGTCGAAGGCTTCCAGGCTCCGGGCTGCGCACAGGAGCTGTGGGTCGCCAAGGCAGACAAGGTTATCCCGCTGCCGGAATCGTTTTCTTACGAACAGGGCGCTCTGGTTGAGCCGATATCTGTGGCAGTGCACTCCGTGCGCAGGGCAGGTGATGTAAAAGGCAAGAACGTGGCTGTATTGGGGGCAGGACCGATAGGCAACCTGGTGGCCCAGGTAGCCCGGGCAGACGGAGCGAAAGTGCTGATAACAGATATCAGTGATTTCCGGCTGGATATTGCCCGCAAGTGTGGGTTGGAGAATACGTGCAACCCGGAGAAGGAGAGTCTAAAAGAAGCAACGCTCAGGACGTTTGGAGTGCAGAGCTTCAGCGTGGCATTGGAGTGCGTCGGGATCGAAGCCACAATGACGGATGCCATAGAAAATATTGCTAAGGGCGGCACGATTGTGGTCGTGGGCGTGTTCGGCGATAAGCCGCGCGTGGATATGGGACTGGTGCAGAACAACGAGCTCAACCTGGTCGGCACATTGATGTATAAGAAAGAAGATTACGAAAAAGCCGTCGAATTAATCGATTCGGGTGATGTGATCACAGAGCCGCTGATGTCCAAGCATTACAGCATGGATGAATACCTGGCAGCCTATAATTTCATCGACCAGGCTCGTGATAAGACGATGAAGGTGTTTATCGATATCGCACCCTGATGACAGGAGAGACTCGTGAAATACGCGATCAATAACTGGGTCTACAACGACGAACCGCTGCGGGATACCTTCGCCCGGCTGGCGAAATTCGGGTATGACGGCGTTGAGCTGAAAGGGGAGCTTGGCAACTACACTGTAGAAGAGGTCAACCGCCTGCGGAAAGAATACGGGCTGGAAGTCCCATCGGTGTTGGGTTGGAATATCTATCCCATCCCTGGGCGCGACCTTGCCAGCCCGGACGAATCCGAGCGCTCTGCAGCTTTGAAATATGGACAGGAATGCCTGGAGTTCGCCGACAAGGTGGGCGCCAGGGTGTTTGTAGTCATCCCTGCACCTGCAAACCGTTTGACGCCGGTAGGCAGCCCTCAAGGAGAGCAGGCATGGATGGAGGCAGCACGGCGCGAGTGGGATCTGGCTGTGGATTCGATCCGCAAGACCGCCCGCTACGCCGCCGGGTTTGGGATCGAGCTGGCGGTTGAGCCGATCAACCGCTACGAGACATATCTGGTAACCACGGTCGAGGACGTGCTGCGTTTCAATGCTGAAGTCGACGAGCCGAATGTGAAGATCAACCTGGACTGCTTCCACATGAACATTGACGAAGCTGACCCGGCGGCTGCAATCCGCAAAGCCGGTGCGGACCTCATTCACATGCACGCGGCGGACAGCAACCGGCTGGCGCCGGGACGCGGCCATACCGATTTCGGTGCTATCCTGGCTGCTCTGAAAGAGGTCAACTTCGGTGGGGTATTCGTCCTCGAGCCTGTGCCTCCATATCCATCGCCTGGAATAGCCATCTCGATGGCGGAATTTACACCGCTGCGGGATGCTTATGCACAGGAGAGCATCCGCTATCTGAAAGGTTTAGAGGCGGCGCTATAGACGGGTTTTTCATCTCCACCCCTCTCCTCCCGTCTCCGGAACAGGGGAAGAGGATACTCCCTGAACTGGAGGTCATTGATGTTGAAATTTGGTGCTAATGCATTTATATGGATCGATGAGTGGACAGTTGATAAAGGCAATTATGCGATCGCTGAGGCTGGTCGCCTGGGATTTGATTTTATCGAAATCCCTCTGATGAAACCGAAAGAGTTCCAGGCGAAGCCGCATGTTGAGGCATTGAAAAAAGCTGGCATACAGGCCACAGCCTCGCTGATCCTGCCCGAATACGCCCATATGCCGGACAAGCCAGCTCTGGCGAAAGAGTTCCTGGTGGGTGTACTGGATGGTCTCGCCGCGGTAGGTGGGACGTATATGTGCGGCTGCATTGCGTTTGCAGGTGGTGTATTTACCGGGGAACCGCCGACAGATCAGGAGCGCCAGGTGGTGGTCGACACATTGGGGGAAGTGTGCCATGAAGCGAAGGTGCGCGACATCACAGTCGGGCTGGAGTGTGTCAACCGTTACGAGACGTATATGTACAATGCCCTGGCAGACGGTC
This sequence comes from Chloroflexota bacterium, assembly GCA_032124675.1. Lineage (GTDB taxonomy): Bacteria > Chloroflexota > Anaerolineae > Anaerolineales > UBA4823 > JAQBDA01. The sequence continues at coordinate 7,073 of JAQBDA010000255.1, read as the reverse complement.
GTGAGACGGTAATACAGGTCGGTGCGGATAACCTCGATCTTCACGCGGATACATACCATATGAATATCGAAGAGGAAGGTTTCTACAAGCCTCTGATCGACTGCGCGGATGTGCTTGGCTATATCCACATGAGCGAGAGCCACCGCGGCCTAATCGGTACCGGTACGATCGATTGGGATGATATATTCCGCGGGCTCAAAGATGGTGGATATGCTGGACCGATGGTGCTGGAGTCGTTTTCCGAGAACAATCCAGAGCTCATCGCAGCCATACGTCTGTGGAGACCTCCTTCACAGACACCGGATTTCCTCGCCAGTGAAGGATTAAAATTCTTGCACCAGATGGCGGAAAAATACGATTTATACGCATAGCGAGTGACATAAGAACCAATCCTGAAAAAAGGGGAGGGGGTTGTGTGCATGAGAAGCACGCACACAACCCCCGCTCCCCAAACATTTTTGGATGGGAACTAAGCGTGAGGCAAGGAAAATAATAACTATATCCGGAGGCAATCATGATCAAAAGCATCACCGACAGCGCAGTCTTGAACAACGGGGTTGAAATCCCCTGGTTGGGATTTGGCGTATTCCTTTCACCGCCCGGGGGAACAACCTACGACTCAGTGCGCACAGCCCTGGATTGCGGCTACCGCCATATCGATACAGCCATGATCTACGAAAACGAAGCGGATGTAGGCAAGGCGATAAAGGACAGCGGCATCCCGCGGGAAGAGATCTTCGTCACGACTAAGGTATGGAATGACGATATACGTTCCGATAACACCCTGAAGGCATTCGATCGCAGCCGCAAACTGCTGGATATGGATATTGTTGACCTATATCTGGTGCACTGGCCTGTCCAGGGTAAATATATCAAGGCTTATCAGGCGCTAGAGAAGCTGTATCATGGCGGGCTGGTACGCGCGATCGGGGTCAGCAATTTCCTTGTGCACCACCTGGAATACCTGCTACCGCGCATCGAGGTCCAGCCGGTAATCAACCAGGTCGAATGGCACCCCTGGCTGCAGCACCCCGCGCTGGAGAGCACCTGCCGCGCCAATCAAATTCAGCTCCAGGCCTGGGCGCCGCTCATCCAGGGGCAGGGAGCAAATATCCCGCTGCTGAGACAGATCGGTGACAGGTACGGTAAATCGTGGGCGCAGGTAGTGATACGCTGGGACCTGCAGCGAGAGGTGGTCACGATCCCGAAATCGAATACACCCAGCCGGATCAAAGAGAACACTCAGGTCTTCGATTTCGAGCTCAATGCGGAGGAAATGGCAGCCATCAATTCGCTGGACGAGAACAAACACGTGGCAGACGATCCGGAATACTTCGATTTCTGAGTCAACGGAGAACCATGACCAAGAAATATCTGCTAGGCGTTGACCTGGGTACCAGTAGCACGAAGTCTGCGCTGTTCAGCACGGATGGGAAGCTGGTGGCCGAATCGACACTCGAGGTTCCGATCTACTATCCCAGACCGGGCGTGGTGGAGCAGGAAAATGACGATTTCTACCGCACAGCCGCACAGACCGTTTCCGATTGCCTATCGAAGAGCGGTGTCGAACCGGGTGCGGTGGCTGCGATCGCCTTCGACAGCCAGATGGCAGGCATCGGCACGGTAGATGAGGAATACAACCCGGCGACGCGCTTCGATTCATGGCTTGATATGCGCTGCGAGCCATATATCGAGTATATCGATAAGCATCACGGCGATCTGGTCACCCGCCTGACCGGCTGCCCGCCCACCTGCGATCACGGTTCGAAGCACCTGTGGTGGAAGGAAGAGCAGCCCGAGGCGTATCAACGGATTGCCAAGTTCGTCACACCCGCCGGTTATGTGGGCGGCAAGATGGCTGGTTTGCGCGGCGAAGACGCCTTCATGGATTATTCGTTCATCCATTTCTCCGGCTTTGCCGATGCGCAAACGGGAGCGTGGTCTGAAGAGCTGATCGGCTTAATGGGAGTGGATATTGATAAGCTGCCGCGCATTGTCGAGCCCTGGCATGTGGTCGGAGAGGTGACGGAGGCGGCAGCCAGGGAGTTCGGTCTGGCGCCTGAGACGATCATAGCTGCCGGCTGCGGGGATACAGCTGCCAGCGCGCTTGGCGGCGGCATCACCCGGGCAGGCATGATCTTCGATGTCGCCGGGACTGCGGCAGTGCTGGCGGGCTGCACCGACCAATACGTGGCGGATGTCAAGAACCGCGCCCTGATCACCATGCGCTCTGTCATCCCGGGATTATGGAACCCGCTGGCGTATATCGCCGGTGGCGGCATCGCCCTGCGCTGGTTCCGCGACCAGTTCTACAATGCCCTGCGTGGGCAGCCGCAAGCTCTGGAGAGCGACCTATACGACGAGATGATTGCTGCTGCGGCAGATATCCCAGCTGGCTCAGAGGGACTGCTGTTCTCTCCCCACCTGGGTGGGCGCATCTGCCCGGCAACGCCGGAAATGCGCGGCGCCTGGCGAGGCTTCTCCTGGGGACACACCCAGGCGCATTTTACCCGCTCGGTGCTGGAAGGGATTGCTTACGAATATGCTTATTATCTGGGCATCCTGCGCGATCTGATCCCGGACCTGGACCTGGTGGAGGCGCGGGTTGTCGGCGGCGGGGGGCGCAGCCCAGTCTGGAACCAGATCAAGGCCGACGTGCTGGGCGTCCCATACCAGCCGCTGATGGGCAGCGAGTTTGGCGCATGGGGCAGCGCAATGATCGCTGGAAAAGCAGCCGGTATTTTCGACGACCTGGCAGAGGTGGCATACGAGCACGCCATCCCTGCGGGCGTAAGGCTGCTCCCGGATGGAGAGCATGTCCATGTTTACCAGCCACTGGTGCAGCAGTACATCCAGTGGCAGTCAGAACTGGCGCAATCCTTCCGTAAGCTCAAGTGAAGGCCGGATTATCCAAAGACAATTAGAATTTCTGCTGAACTGGGTAGGGATAGGTCAAAGAAAGGGAAGGTCATATGAACAGGATCGGCATTTATTACGCTTATTGGACCCACAATTGGGATGTGGATTTCCACCCTTATATCGACAGAGTGGCTGAACTGGGCTTCGATGTGCTGGAGGTCAATGCCGGGACGATAACCGGGATGGCAGCCCAGGAGCGCGCAGCGTTGAAAGCGCATGCTGATGATGTAGGGATTGGATTATCTTATTGCATCGGCTTGCAGAGAGAATACGATCTTGCAGCAGAAGATGGAAGCGTCCGCAAGAACGGCATCGAGTACCTGCAGAAGATGGCCGCAGCAATCGGAGAGATGGGGGGTGGCAATCTGGGCGGGATTATCTACAGCTATTGGCCCGGCACCCTGCCGCAAGGTGTTACCGATAAAAGACCATATTTCGAGCGCAGTGTAAGCAGTATGAAGGAAGCTGTACGGGCAGCCGAGGATAACCAGGTGGTTTTCAATATGGAAGTGGTCAACCGCTTCGAGCAGTACATGATGAATACTGTGGATGAGGCTTTGGATTATATTGCAGCGGTTGGCAGCCCGAATGCAAAGGTCATGCTTGACACATTTCACATGAATATCGAAGAAGATTTCTGCGGAGAGGCGGTGCTGAAAGCCGGTGACCAGCTTGGACATTTTCATATTGGCGAGAACAACCGTATGCCGCCTGGCTACGGTCATATCCCCTGGACGGAGATCGCGGCTGCCCTGCGGCATATCGATTACCAGGGTGATATTGTGATGGAACCCTTCCTGATGCCGGGTGGTGAAATCGGGCGGGATATCAAGGTATATCGGGATCTGAGCATCGGGATGGACCTGGATGAGGAAGCGCGCAAAGCACTGCTGTTCATGCGCGGTGTACTGAAATAGAGAACATATAACTACCTATCAAGCAAGGAAAAATACAGATAATATTTACTCAGTGATCTGGGCTGGCAGCGGATCACTGGGTGTGTATTTAAACTGAGGCAGTGAATGATCTATACATTAACGCTGAATCCAGCCCTGGACCTGGAGTTTACAGTTGGCGAGATCAGCTATGACCACGTACTGCGGGCAGAACAGGTGCGGGCTGACTGCGGCGGCAAAGGCTTCAATATCGCACGCGCCCTGACGGAGTGGGGAGTACCCAGCCTGGCGCAAGGGCTGTTGGGCGGAAAAACTGGCGAACGTCTGCATGCGGAGCTGGGCAGGCTGGGTGTGCGGACTGATTTTACCTGGATCATTGGCGAAACGCGTACCAATATCGCTATTGTTACGAACCAGCCCGGCAAATATATCAAGGTGAACCAGCCCGGCCCGGTGGTCAGCGCCCTGGAAGCCGGAGAACTGCTGGAAAAGATCGGATCCCTGGCAAAGCACGGCGATGTGTGGGCGATAACCGGCAGCCTCCCGCCTGGGGTTGAACCGCACGTCTACGCTGAAATTATCCAGGTGGTGCAGGGTGCAGGTGGCAGAGCACTGCTGGATGCGGATGGTGATACCCTGGTGCAGGCTTGCCAGGCAAGACCATATCTGGTGAAGCCGAATGCTTTGGAAGCCAGCCAGGCAACGGGGATAGAGGTGCGTTCCGCAAAGGATGTAGGGAGTGTTGCGCAGTACTTTCACCGGATGGGTGTAGAACTGGTATTGATCACCCTGGGTGAACAGGGTGCGGCACTATCGGATGGGGACAATACCTGGTGGGCAGAAGCACCGGTTGTACCGGTTTCAAGCCCGATTGGTGCCGGTGATGCTGCCCTGGCAGGTTTCATCTGGGGTCTGAGCCAGGGAGAACGACTGGAGGCAGCGCTGCAGTTAGCCGTCGCCAGTGGGACAGCATCGGCAAGCCTGCCAGGAACGGCAGTAGCCGGCAGGGAGCTTGTGTTGAAGATAGCCAGAGAGGTTCGATGGGGTCAGTTTTAATGGATTAGCGGTCACCGGAGGGTGACCGCTAATCATGTAAAGGAGAACCTAACATGGAGGGAAGATGTCAGGCTGGCACCGGCAGGCGCGGTTTGTAAACCAGCTCTGGGCGCAAGTCTGATGCCAGCTCATTGAGATTATCGAATGTTGGTTGGTCAAGATCGATGTGCAGGACCTCGGCAATGACCTGAGTCCAGCCGTGGACGAAGTACAGCCAGCCATCTTCGATGAACAAATTTCTATCGTCACGCTGTGCCATCGATTGGTGCCAGAAATCCAGTTCGCCGCGGTAGTTGATCTCCCAGGCGATGCCATTCACAGGGAACAGCCCACTGTCGGTAACTGGAGAGCCGGGCGAATCCTTACCCATACCGGTGGCGTTGACCACCATGGTGCCTTCTGGCATTGAGCCCATGACCATATCGTTGACGCGCGGGTCGGCGGTATGGACGTAGATAAATTCGATATCCGTCTCAAGGCTTTCGACCATGGCTTTCATGCCAAGCAGCCGACCTTCAGAGCGATTGGTGACGATGAAGCGTTTTGGGCGGTCTGCAGGGTCAATTTTATTGATCAGGTGCAGCGCCATGGCTTTACCTGAGCCACCAGCGCCAAAACACAGGAAATCACCGCCAGTGCGGGCAAAATAGCCGTCTCCGAGGAAGGCATCCATGCTCATACCGGAAGTGACCGGATCCTTGGCATGCCCCCATAGACCATCACCGCGCTTGGAGATGCTGGACACTTCACCGGTCAGGGCAGAGGAGGAGTGGAGATTGTCGAACATATCCCGGGCGGCATCCAGCAGATCGATCTTGTGCGTGGTGACCAGTGCACCCAGTGAGAGAGGGTCGTATTTGATTTGGGCGACCGTGGCGCGATATGCCTCGGGCTCGTCATGGGGGACATGGTCGATGCCTTCGATAACGACATCCGGTCGTCCAAGAGCCTGCATCCAGCGCGGGAAAACTTTCATGATCGAAGACTGTTTGGTGGTAACGCCTACGAAATAGAATGTGGGGACGGGTTTGGTGACAATGGGATACGGGCTTGAATTCATTTCCGTAGTACTCCTTTGATCCTTACTGCGGCTGGTCCTCAGCCTGCTTTTGCTTTGTGCACGGCATCCATGAAGCTGCGCGCGGTTTGAGTTATGTCTGCGAAACGACCTTCTTTTGCCCAGGCAGTCGGGCATAGGTTGCTGCCTGCCCCCACAGCGACGACCCCGGCTGCGAACCAATCCTTGATATTGTCGATATCGACACCACCGGTGGGCATCATCGGGATGTAGGGATATGGGCCGCGCAAAGCTTTGACGTAGCCTGGCCCGACCAGCGAACCGGGGAAGATCTTCACCACATCCGAGCCGTAGCGGTAGGCCTGCATTACTTCGCTGGGCGTGAGAGCGCCGATCATCACCGGCAAACCGGTGTCAACCATGGCTTCTGCCAGCATCTTCTCGCAGTGCGGGCTGACCAGGAAGCTGGCTCCGGCGCTAACTGCCATTTCAGCATGCTCTATCTCGGTCAGCGTGCCCATGCCGAGGATGATCTGGTCGCCAAATTGCTGGGCCAGAGCTTTTACGACCTGGGGGGCATTGGGGGTTGAATAGGTGATCTCGATCCCCAGGACTCCACCGGCGACCAGGGCATCCACCATTTTGAGGGTGAGGTCTGGGGATGGACCCCGGATGACGGCCAGAAGACCGAGTTCTTTGATTTTATTTAGTACGGTATTTTTATCCATGGGTGCTCCCTGGGTTTATATCACTCGATAGCGTGGTTCTTCACCACGCAGAACTGCCAGACAGTCATTCAAGGCCATCCAGCCCATCGCATTGGTCGCACCATCGGTGTGGGCGCCCATATGCGGTGTGGCAACCAGCCGCGGGTGTCTGAGCAGCGGGTTGTCCGCCTCGGGGGGCTGAGTTGAAAAAACATCCAGTGCGGCACCGCCCAGGCTGCCAGATTCCAGGGCTGCCAGCAATGCAGGTTCGTCTACCAGTTCCCCGCGGGCAGTGTTTATTAGATAAGCACCGGGCTTCATAGCCCCGAGGAAACCCGCGTTGACCATGTGCCTGGTATCGGCGGTCAGCGGGCAGTGCAGGGATACGATATCAGCCCGTCGGATGATTTCCTCTAATGTGGTGAGCGCTGCGCCCAGTTCTGACGCGTGCTCCGGTGTGACGATCGGATCATATGC
>JAQBDA010000254.1:0-4155 GCA_032124675.1 Chloroflexota bacterium | reverse complement strand
GTTTACTGGTTGGGTGGCTTGTTGTTAGGCATGATTATTTAATTTAGTTCGAGCCTGATAGTCGCTCAAAGCCGAACGATCAAACTATAAGGGAAGTCACCGATATGATCGCAAGTATCTTTTTAATTCTAATCATGCTGGCTGCATTGGCCGGCGGATTGATCGCTCTATTTGCCGGGCGCAGGTTTTATGCGCTTTGGATAGGACTTGCCACCTTCTTCTTCACCTCCCGCATCTTAGATCTGGCATTAATCCGGACCCCGGATGCTGTCCGCAATCTGGGCGGGTTGCTGATCGCTATCCTGGTCGTGGCGGCAGTAGTCCTGCTGCGCGACCGGGTGATCCGCTATGTACCGCCGGTCGGAGGCTTTATCGTCAGCGCGCTCATCGCCGAGCGTTTGTTGGGAATTATCCTCCCAGACGCGGGGAAGTTCCTTTTCTTTGCTGTGCTTGTTGGCGGTGGACTATTAGGATTCTTCTTATTCAGGAAGTTGCTGGAATTTGACGATGCCATCATCGTCCTCTCCGCTGTGTGGGGAGCATCGTTTCTGAGCACAGCCATCTTCGATGTATTAGATGTCTTCCTTATCTCGTTTGCCGGGATTCTCGGCAGTATCTCTGGCGGCTTCTTGAATGAAACCCAGCTGATACGCACCTTGCTCTGGTTGGGGTTGGCTGCCATAGGGATACTGGTCCAGCGGAGGCAAACTTATCAGCCTATACCGGCGGTGGAGAAAAAGCCTGTTGCAGGGTTTGTAAAAGATCCTCGCCAGGCTTCTCGCCGCGGCTGGGTCATCGCTGGGGTGGTGGGTGCCCTGTTGATCGTATTTATCCTGGCAGCTTTTAGCGGGGGGGATAATAAGCTTGCTAAATCCATACGCTCATCGCTCACCAACCTGGAGCGCTCCCTGGGATTGGAAGCAGAAGCCCCCGGCGACGCCCCCTGGGAGTGGGCGACAACGCTGCTGAGACCGCAGCTTGAGCTTCAGCCCGGAGACCGCATCCTGGTGCTCGTACCGCATCCGGACGATGATATCCTATCGGCAGCAGGCACGGTTCAGCAGGCGCTGGGGATGGGACTGCCGGTCAGGGTGACGTTCTTGACCAATGGCGACTACAACGAGACGTCTTTCGCCCTTTACCGCAAGGAGATCACGCTCGACCCGACGGAAGCGCTGCGCCTGGGGGAGACCCGCCGTGAAGAGGCGTTAGCCGCCCAAAGCATCCTGGGCGTCCAGCCGGAGCAGGTGACCTTCCTCGGCTACCCGGATGGCGGCGGGTTGGAAATCTTCGAGAAGCACTGGGGTGATAGCCAGCCCTACCGTGCCCTGCTCAGCGGCGAGTCTTCGGTGTTCTATACTTTTGCTCAAAGCTTGAGCGCACCGTTCAAGGGAGAGAGCATCGTGACCGATCTCAAACAGGTCGTGAGAGATTTTCAACCCACTAAAATTATCACCTCCCACCCCGGAGACGTGCATCCCGACCACCAGACCTTGCCCCTGTTCTTGCAAGTCGCACTATGGGAGCTTGAAAACGAGATCAACCCTGATGTCTATCACTTTATCACGCATTACGGGCGCTGGCCTCAGCCGCGCGGTTACCAGCCCGAGCAGCCGCTGGAGCCGCCCGCCCAGTACGATGTCGACAACCGCTGGCATATCTTGCCGATCACCGAGGAACAGCGCGAGAAGAAGCTCCAGGCGCTGCAGGCGCATAAGACGCAATGGGGTTCAGGTCAGGCTTACCTGGAGTCGGTTGTGCGCGCCAACGAGCTGTTTGATGTGATCGATGAGATCCCTATCTCGCCAGGCGAAGTAGTGCAGGTCCTGCCTGCCGAGACAGCCTTTCGGGGCGAGGCACTCCACCTACACCCGGAAGGCGAGCAGGAAGCCTTTACCGAAGCCGAGGTGCGTACGATAAAGTTGGAAGGCAATGAGCTGGTCTTCGCTCTGGAGCTTGAGCAGCCCCTTGAAGGTGATGTGCACGCCAAAGTCTGGACTATGGGCTACCGGGATGATACACCGTTTGGTGAGCTGCCGAAACTTTTCATGGACCTGAGCGCGGATGGATACAAATTGTACGACCGCGGACAGGAGCTGCCTGCCGATTCGGTGACCGTCAGTGGTACAACCACCCGCAGTGAGGTGCGCGTCCCTCTGGCTCTGTTGGGAGATCCGGAGAGAGTCATGGTGACTGCCCAGACTAGCATTGAGGACGTTCCTCTGGACAACATCCCGTGGGTATTCTTGAATATCAACAACGAATAATGAGGCCGTTGGAAAAAATCATTATTGAACTTGATGATCACTCCGTTTGAGACATGAAGCGCCTGGAAGCTATCGACCAGTTCCGGGGCTTTGCCATTCTGCTGATGATCCTGGCCAACTACATGAACAATGTCAAGATCATTCCTGCATGGCTAAAACACGCCAATGATATCGGCTATACGGTAATTGACCTGATCGCGCCGATGTTTGTGTTTGCCATGGGGCTGACATATGGGCTCTCCTTCCGCCGAAGATTAGATAAGTATGACGCCTGGGATACCTACCAGCACTTTCTAACCCGCTACCTGGCGCTGCTCGGTCTGGGATATGTGGTCACCCTAGTATGGGAGCTGTCTGGCATCCAGCCGCCCAGCGTGAACTGGGGGCTGCTGCAAGCCCTGGGAGCAGCCGGGCTGATCGCCCTACCATTCATCCGCCTCCCGGCTGCCTTGCGAGTCGCCATCGGGTTAGGAATTTTGGCAGGATACCAGATCCTGCTGGATCGCTACTGGCTGCAGGACGTTCTCTCTGCACCCCACAATGGTCCATGGGGAGCGCTCAGTTGGGGGGCGATGCTGATCCTGGCTACAGCGATGGCGGACTTATACCATGACCAAAGACGTAACCAGTGGGCTTATCCGCTGCTCTCCACTGGATTGGTAGTGATGGGTCTGGTTTTATCCATGCTGGCGCCTTTGAGCAAGGATCGCGCCTCCGCCAGCTACGTCTCCTTAAGCCTCGGTTTGAGTGGGCTTGTATTTTATGGTTTTCACCTGCTGCATGAATTGTGGCATCTGAAACTGCCCATCCTGACCGATTGGGGTAGGAACCCACTTCTTCTCTACCTGCTGCACTACGTTCTCTTGGGGATCTTTGCCCTACCTCCCATACCAAGATGGTATGTGCAGGCTCCCTTATGGCTGGTCGTTCTCCAGCTCTCGACACTGATTGGCGTTTTAAGCTGGGCAGGGCGCTACTTAAACGAACGCAAGCTGTACTTCGCACTTTGAGGAAAATAGGAAACACGAATCCGGTAGCAGGATCTCATAATTTCGCACCTGAAGAGCCACATAATTTGATGCCATACTGACTTGCTATTGGAGAATATTGTAAATGAATAATCCCGTCATTCGTTCCGTTGGTTTCGGTCTGATCTGCGCCCTGGTTGGTCTGGGTTTCGGAATTGTTATCTCCCTGGGTTTTACTAGCCCAGACTTCGACTACTTTTGGATCCCGGTCGTCCTCTCCTCGTTCACCTTCGGAACGCTACTTTGGTGGATGCTACCAGAGCGCTTTTCTCGTCGCCGGGTGCTTTTGGGAGTTCTTGCAGGCATTTTGGGCAGCATAGCCGCCCACTTTACCACCTGGTTACTCACCTGGTTAGCCACTTACCTGTGCAGCCAGCCCGATTGTGTCAGTTTGGTTGGTAAACCACCCGCCAATATCTGGGAGGTATTAACGGCGACAGTCTTGATGGGTTTTATTAGCATTCTAGTCCTCGGCTGGCTGACGTCCCTGGTGGGCGGGATCCTGGGTGGCTTATACGCCTTCTTCCTTCAAAAACGCGCCCTCATGGGATGAATTTCTTCAGATTTTTCCCGGATTATCCAAAGTATACACAGCGATCACTGAATCAGTCCTGGTCTTCTGATCTTCATCCAGTGTGAAGAGGGGTAGGTTCAATCGGGCTGCCACTGCAACATAAAAAGAGTCAGCGCCACGCAATCCCAGGTAAGCCGCCGAGCGGGATGCCTCCTGCACCAGAGATTGATCCATTTCGACAAGCCGTAGACCTGGCAGACGTATCAAGGAGTCGATAGCATTTCTCGCCAAACGCGGCTCGCCTGTACGGCGAGAAATTGCTCCAGCAACTTCGGGGAGGAGCAAT
>JAQBDA010000253.1:0-8644 GCA_032124675.1 Chloroflexota bacterium | reverse complement strand
CCGCCGGTGAAAAAACCTATCCCACTTAACAAAAATGTATAAAGTGGCGTTGTAGTGCCTAATACATGCTCTCCGGGGTTGTAGACGAAACCGTTCCCGGCTAAAATATTTCGTACATAGCGGTAGGTGATATAGGAGTCGTCGATCGTGCGTGCCCCCGGTAATATCCTGGCGGTTGCAGCGATGAGAATGATCATGACCTGCATTAACCGATATGACTTGATTTGTGATTGCCGGGTGTGCATAGGGGAGAGGGGTGTCGTTATTCTTGACAGGATGGTGTTTCTTGCTTTCCAGGCCTTATAAAACAGCTTCATCACCGGACTGGCTCGGGTCGGGTTTCAATTTTGCAAAGACGGATAGCTTGTTATATACTCTATTGGGCTTGGTGGTACCCTGGGATTTCGGCTGGTTATATGCTGCTCCGTGATCTGGGAGACTGAGGCAGTTGTTCATGCGCATACAGAGATTGGTTATGTTGATCGCCTTGCTGGCTGTGTTCGCCATGGCAGCCCGCGTGTCGGTTGATACCGATACGTGGTGGCACCTGCGCGCCGGTCAGTGGATTGTCGAAAATAGAGCCATACCCCAGACAGACCCGTTTTCATTCACTCGCGCTGGGGAGAGCTGGCAGTACCCGGGCTGGCTGATCGAGGTGCCAATGTTCGCCTTGTTCCACGCAGGTGGCCCCGGTGCCTTGAATTTGTGGACGGCGGGTATGGTTGCCCTGGCGTTCTTTTTTCTATGGAAGGCGCTTTCCGGCGGACCATTTCTACGGGCATTTGTTGTGATCCTGGCAGCAACCGTATCAGCGGTTTATTGGGCTGCCCGCCCATACCTGGTGACATTCCTTCTGGCAGCGGTTTTTTTATGGATTTTGGAAGATTACCGGTGGCGGAAAGTGGACCGGCTGTGGTGGCTGCCTGTATTGATGATCGTTTGGGTCAACAGCCATGGCGGATTTGTGGTAGGGATCATTCTGTGGGGTGTTTATCTAACCGGTGTGCTGGTCAATTGGCTGGCGTCTCGAGTGAAATTAACTGATGGGGATGATCCTGCCCCGCCTGTGCGCAGATTGCTGTTGATCGGCATTTTGCTGCTGGCCGCCGTATTAATCAATCCTTCTACTACCGCGATGGTTTCTTATGCTTTCAAGACTGTCGGGATCGACGCTTTGCAGGAATATATCCAGGAATGGCAGTCACCGGATTTCCACCTGCTGCATGTCCAGCCATTCGCCTGGCTCATGCTGCTCACATTTGGCGTGGTGGGAGCATCACGTAAGCGCCTGGTGCTGACGGATTTCCTGCTCTTTTCTGGCTTTGCCTATATGGGTCTGCTGGCAGGTCGCAATGTGGCTTTATTCGCCCTGGCTGCACCGATTGTGCTGACCCGCCATACGGCTCCGCTGTTGGCTGCGCTGAGTCGGAGGTTCGGCTACAGAGGCCTTGACTCCGCTGCCTCTGCTCAAGGAAAGAGGCGTTATCTTAATTGGTTTGTGCTGGTTTTGGTGGTTCTGGCTGTGATTATTAAATCGCTATCTATAATGCCTCCGTCTGTGAACGAGGCCGCATTCCGAAAGGTGCTGCCGGTTGATGCTGCCGAATACCTGCGCCGGGTCAAACCGCAGGGCAGGCTTTTCAACAGCTACAACTGGGGCGGGTATTTGCTGTGGGCGCTGCCGGAATACCCGGTATTCATCGATGGGCGCACCGATCTGTACACCGACGCAGTGATCGACCAATGGCTGCAGGTGATGCGCGCTGAACCGGGCTGGCAGCAGGTATTGGAAGATTATGGGGTCAGATTAATATTGATTGAACAGGGCTCTCTTCTCGACAAAGCCTTGGTGGCTGGGCGTACTTGGATTCTGATTTACGAAGATGATTTGGCGGTGATATACCAGCTAAAATGATCTGTGACGTTCTCAGTCCGCTAAAGCGGACAGCTACTCAGGCAACGCTCTCCCCAACGGGACACGTTAGCGCCTGACCGCTCCGTCCGAGCGGGTGCGGTCCTGCGGATCGACGCAAAGCTAAACTCAGAATATTGCGAGCCGCATTCACGTCTCGGTCGAGGACTAAACCGCAATCAGGACAGCTATGCACACGAACCGACAAGCGCTTTGGAACGATGCTCCCGCACCCGCTGCATGCTCGGGTTGTGTTGGACGGGTTCACGGCGAAAACTTGAATACCAGCTTCTTCCGCTTTGTATTCAAGGATTTGTCGGAACAATCCAAACCCCGCATCGTGCGAGGACAGGGACAGGTGTCCGTTGCGGTTCATAAAACCGAGGGTAAGGTTCTCGATAGCTATAAGATCATTCTTAGCGACAAGTGCGTTGCTGATCTTGTGAAGAGTATCTGTCCGCTGATTGGATACCTTCTCGTGCAATCTGGCAACTTGGCGGTAGGTTTTCCGTTGGCGGCTGCTCCCCTTGACCTGCCGGGAAGCGTGACGCTGAAGGCGGCGCAGTTTTGCGAGGCTTTCTCGCAACCAGCGGGGATTGTCGATCAGTTCGCCGGTGGAGAGAGCCATAAGGCTTTTCAGCCCAACGTCAATACCGACCTGTTTTCCGGTTGGGGTACGCTGTACTACAGTGTCAGGCACTTCCAGCATCAGGCAGACATACCAACGCTCGTTGACCTGCTTGATAACGGCGTGCTTGATATTCGCCCCATCTGGAATAGCCCGATGATAGCACTTGCGCATTTCGCCTACGTTCTGGACGTAGAAGCTCATGCGGCCATGCTCATCCTGACGCAGTTTGCAGCCATCGCCATAAGTGTATTCAATACTCCTGAAACGATTGCGGCTCTTGAAGCGTGGAAAGCCCGGCTTCTCCCCCGTTTTCAAGCCGCGGAAGAAAGCAGTAAAGGACTTATCCAAGCGGCGAAGCACATGCTGAAGGCTCGATGCGTTCAGTTGGCCAAGAGTGTCGGGACTGTTGTGGCGCAATTCTCGGAAATGCGCCCACTGCGCCCCAGAGCTAATCCCCTTGCCCGTCTCCTGATAGGTCTTTATTCGCTGTTCCAGGGCAGCATTGTAAACCAACCTGGACTGCCAAAGCAAGATTTCCAGGCGCTTTGTTTGCTCTGGTTTCGGGCGAAGGAGGTATTTATAGGTGCGAAACATTGGCTATCTCGACTTTTGCTTTTCGATGTACCGCTTTACGGTTTCCTCGGAGACCTGGCCGATTGTGCCAACGTAGTAACTCCTGCTCCACATGCTCGGAAGACGGGAGCGCAACTCTGGATACTTCAAACCCAGCCTCCGAGAGGTATATCCCTTGAATGGGTTGGCGAGACGTTGAGGTGCTTCGCTTGGGTCGCTCTGGATAAACAGGTGAACGTGGTCGGGCATGATTTCCAGCGCCTCAATCGTGATGTCCAATTCCTGCGCCTTCTCATCAAGCAGGGAGCGCAGTGCTTCTGCAATCTCGCCTACCCGTACCTTGCGCCGATACCGTGCATCACTTATAGAACATATGTACTACGATATTCGATGTTTGTCAAGTATCTAAATCAGAGAATCTAAATCAGAGAGCGCATGGCTTTTTCAAGAATGGCAATTTACGGTGATCAACAACTGAAAGGCTTCATCGATGTGGCCTTCGAAATAACGGTGGGCTTTAGCGGCGTTGTGAAAACCAGCTCGCTTGATCAAACCAATGACGACATTATGAACAATTGCCAGGATGCGCCCAGAGGCGCCAATCGTCATGCGAGTCGTATCCTCACGGAACGTCACATTACGGCGATAATGCAGGCCAGTCTCAATCAACCAATGTTTACGTCTCGATTGGAGCATTCGCATAGGCGAGGCCTGCTCCCGGGAAAGGCTGGTGATCCCGAACTCGATTTCACGGCTTGTTTTGTAGCATTTGCCTTGCCGGAGCCAGATAAACTCGCGTTGGAGACGATAGACCTGTCCAACCCCGGGCCAGTCGAGGTAATCATTCAGCATGGTGCTGGTTTGGATGGTGCGTATTTCGAGCCGTCCATGTCCATAATTGGTTTTATGGGCGGTCAAGAAATCGGTCTGGACCTTTCCAAAGCCAGGTTTTGGCTTCCCCGGAGCGTACAGGCGTTGAATATCTTCATACAAACGGGGCTGGTTCTCCTTGACCGGCCAGAGGTAATTTCCGCCCCGGGCCACAATCTGCTCCGAGACCGCCCGTAACGATTTTTCCGGCCAAAGACACTTGCTCCAAGACCCGAGAGGCAGTCACAATCTCGTTTTCCTTGCTGCCCACGGCCGCTTGCGCCAGCACATACTGATCTTGCACGGCGTAGACGCTCAATACATGGTCGCTGCTTTCCTGATCAACAATCCGCGTGCCGCGTAACGTCTTGCCATCCATCGCCAAAATTTCAGATTGCCCTTTTTGCTCTTGTGGATGGTATTTCTGCACCATGCGGTCAAATTCGGCTTCACTCAGTGTGTCTTGAAACACTCGTCTGATCGTGCTGTGCGATGGCATCCAGGAGCGTTTCAAGTGCAACAGCTTTTCCAGCTCCTCAGCCTGATTCTTTGCCCAGTCGGCGATTTCATCCGGTTTGTCCTTGCCGGCCAGCTTCGCTAGAAAGATCACACTCAGCAGCATCACCAAGCTGTAGCGTTTCCCTTTGGCTCCTCGCGGATCGTTGAGTTGGCGAAATCGCCCATACAAACTATCTCGATCATGGATAATTTCAGTCTCGCCAATATCCTGCCAGCGCTCAATCGTGCTATACTCCATCTTAGATCCTCCTCGGTTTTTTGGCTGTTATGCACTACTATTTTACCGAGAAGGGTCTTTTTGTCTATCTGTCAAGCCTTCTTGAAATAACCATATCAGAGAGCGAGGAGCAGCTTCCTCTGTCGCTTGAAAGCGACAGTCCCCGCCGCAAAATTTCTATGGATAGCACCAATTCCTGGACGCTAACCGGAGTACTTATAATCCTCCAGTCTTGAAAAGGAAGATATTTAAACATAACCAGAACCAACTGTAGTTCAATACCCGGCGTAGCCCAAACCTGCCTGCATATAAAATCACCGCTAATACCAATCCACAAGCAAACCTTAATACCCCCCCGGTCTCACGGAATGTTGAAAACGGCAGCAGCATAATGGCAATTGCGTTCAGGAGCAATGCCAGTACGACTACGTTAACTTCTTGGACTAGCAGTTTCCGTATCGATACCCAAACCCCCCACACCGTTGGTAAGATAATTGTAGGGACAAAAACAACCAGCATTGCAAGAAGATAAACAACGCTGAAAGAACCGATTCGGAACAATCCCATGAATGGGATGATTTCAAAAGGTGTCGCCATTGCACCCCCAGAACCAATGCCCATTTCTCCGAAAGTTTGCCATAACCATCCCTGGAATAACAGGAATGGTACTCCAGCCACCAATCCTATCCCAAGTGCATCTCTCCACCGCTTCTCAGATAGATAAGATAGGATTGCAGCCAGGAAGAAAAGAATGGTTACTTCTTTTGCGAACAGTGCCAATCCATAAAGAACCCAGCTCAATACTGCTCGACGGCGCTCATGTGCAAGTATTGCCCCGGCGATGAGGCAATAGGCAAGCGGCTCGGGCAAGTCTAATCGAATCGCAAGACCAAAACCTACCCACAACCCATACACCAATGCGTACCAGCGTTTTACACCCCATCCAGCCAACAGCTCACCGACAAGCAATGTGCCCACGGTTTGCGATATTATGCCCAGTATGGGTAATACCCATGGTATGAGTGGAAGGATGCCAAGCGATACTACCCTGGTTGATAAGGGTAACAATATTCGCTGATATCGGTAGGCTGGAACGTCTAAATGGGGTGACACATCTTCCGGCTGCGGATTGACAGCGATGTAGTACACAAATTGACCATCATAGCCTTGTGAGCCTTGTGGATCGTTCTCGTTATAAAACGATCCCATCCTGACCAATGTCTTGGGATCGCCGCCCGCTTTTACGAGCACAAATAATATTAGCGAACTCATTAATACAAATGTAACGAGGGCAGGATTTAAGAAATACCTTGCACCGGCTTTCATAAGATATCCCATCTCAATATATTGAGGG
This sequence comes from Chloroflexota bacterium, assembly GCA_032124675.1. Classification (GTDB taxonomy): domain Bacteria; phylum Chloroflexota; class Anaerolineae; order Anaerolineales; family UBA4823; genus JAQBDA01. Next base: position 2,568 of record JAQBDA010000253.1, on the reverse strand, counting down.
CTTACGCTGTTGCTGGGGGGACGCCAATTCCCTCAAGAGCTGCGTAACTCCTTGTATTGATTATAAGAGGTGATATCTCCATTATTCAAACAGTATGGGATGGTTTGGCTATCAATATTGAAAAGCTGCGCAAAGACTCAAAACGCATTGTGGGGGATATAATCTTGATAGAAAAGTCCGGCATTTGCCTGCAGGGGATCGTTCGAATTTTGGGTATAGCTCAATACATACCGGTGGATGCTGTTTAAAGGCTACGGCTCCCGGAGTTGATCGTTATTAAACACAAATTCCGGGATGTCAGCAGGGCGGAGCATTGCTCTGAAACCCTATGGTAAAAGTATGGTGTTGTTATGGACACTCTCACAAAGATCCCATTCGACATTGATCAGTCTGATATTGATTCTCGACCGGTGGAGTACCTGCTGCCATCGGAAGGCGTTCCTACAGAGGACCCGCAGGCAGCATTGGAATTCTGCCGCTGGTTATCCCAGGCTTTGGAAAAAACGCATCCGATCCCGGCACACACCAATGGCATTCGGTTAGGGACGGTCTCCAACACGGGAGACGCTCCGACTCTCTCCGTAGTGATCCCGGTCTTCAACGAAGCTGATAATCTGCCTCAATTGTATTCACGGTTGGTCAAGGTGTTGGAGGGTACCGGCCTGGATTACGAGATCCTTTTTGTGGACGATGGCAGCCGCGATGACAGCTTGAAGCTGCTGCATTACATCGCTTCCAGGGATGTAGACGTTGCAGTGATCGAGCTGGCACGTAACTTTGGTCACCAGGTAGCCATCAGCGCCGGGATCGAGAACGCCCGCGGCCGGGGTGTGATCATCATGGATGCCGACCTGCAGGACCCGCCTGAAGTCCTGCCCCAGTTCATTGAAAAATGGCGCGCAGGGCATGACGTGGTGTACGCCATCCGCCAGAATCGCAAGGAAGGCTGGTTGAAGCGCTCCTCTTATAGAGTCTTCTACCGGCTGCTGCAGCGCATCGCCAACATCGATATCCCGCTGGATGCAGGAGATTTCTGCATCATGGACCGCAAGGTGGTGGATATCCTGGTCGATATGCCGGAACGCAACCGTTTTGTGCGCGGCATCCGCAGCTGGGTAGGGCTGGACCAGGTCGGAGTTACCTATGCGCGGGATGCTCGCTATGCCGGGATGTCAAAGTTCACCTTCTCCCGGCTGATGTACCTGGCAATGGACGGTCTGATCTCCTTCAGCTATATACCTTTGCGCATGATCACCCTGTTGGGCTTCGGGGTTTCTGTGGTTTCGATCTTCCTGGCGATCGGGTACACAATCCAGAAATTGACCCGCGGTCTCAGCCCACCGGGCTTTGCGACCACGGTTGTAGCGATCTTCTTCCTGGCGGGTGTCCAGTTGATTACGATCGGTGTTATCGGGGAGTATGTCGGTCGGATATTCGAAGAGGTAAAGCGCCGCCCGCTGTATGTTATCCGCAAGATAACCAGGACCGGTCAGGCATGAGAGTTTTGATGCTCAACAACGAGTTCCCACCTCTGGGTGGAGGGACTGGTACGGTCAACCAGGCAGTATTGAAGCGTATGGCTGATATACCTGACCTGGAGATCGATCTGGTTACTTCTGCGCCCGGCAAGGAATTCGAGAGCAGTCAATACGCTGACCGTATTCGCATCTACCGGCTGCCGGTGAGGCGGAAAGATATCCACCATGCTTCCAACCTGGAGCTGGTGATCTATACAGTAAGAGCATTGTGGTACAGCCTGCGGCTGCACTTAGCCCGGCCATATGATCTGTGCATGGCATGGAGCGCGGTTCCGGCAGGCGGTACCGCCCTGGCACTGCGCCGCCTGACCGGGCTGCGCTACCTGGTGCGGGTATGCGGACCGGATATCCCCGGCTTCGAGGAGCGCTATGGGGCTTTGTATCCGTTCCTGACACCGCTGATCAAGGCTGTCTGGCATGGTGCAGAGACAGTGGTTGCCAAATGTGCCGGGGAAGCCGATCTGATCCATGCCGTCGATCCATCTGTGCCGGTTAGGCTCATCCCCAACGGCGTCGATCTTGGCGCATTCCGTAAAACGGACACAACCGGTGACCGCGGCCCACTGCGATTGCTGTGCGTAGCTCGTTTGATCGAGCGTAAAGGCCAGCACCACCTGTTGGAGGCGGTCAGGCGGCTGGCCGACCAGGGTGTAAATCTCAGCCTGGACCTGATTGGCACAGGCGATGCACTGGCTCAATACCAGGGCCAGGCGCAGCGCCTGGAGATCTCTAGTCGGGTGAAATTCCTTGGCTATATTCCCAGGGAAGAGATCGCTGCCCACTACACGGCAGCAGATGTATTTGTATTGCCATCTTACAATGAGGGCATGAGCGTTGCCACACTGGAAGCGATGGCTTCCGGCCTGGCGTTGGTGGTCACCCGTACCGGCGGCACCGCCGACCTGGTGGTGGAAAATGTAAACGGTTTGACCTTCGATTGGGGAGACGTCCCAACCCTGACCGGACATCTATCCAGATTGGCGGGCGACCGGGATCTGGTGCAGCATATGGGCGCGGCATCGCGATTGCG
>JAQBDA010000252.1:0-5032 GCA_032124675.1 Chloroflexota bacterium | reverse complement strand
GGCGTGAGCTGGTACGGGTCCTGGCGAATTTGGTCCATGCGCACGGGCAGTGAAATGATAAAAATCACCAGGATAATCAACACCGCCACCAACCACGCCGCGCGAGCCAAGTGAAGCCAGGGCGGATTCAAGCGCGTATCTGGAGCCGGGTTCGTTTGCTGGTCAGTCAAATGCAAAACTCTCTTTCCCCATTTCCAGGACAGAACCAACCTGGCGGGATGTGTATCCATCTTGGAGCGCACATCGGGCAGCGACCTCATGTAGGAACTTCTCAGCCATCATATTTCTCCTGTCCTCCGGAGGCCAGGAACGGTTTTCGCAGCCACAAGCTCACCCGGTCAGGCTGCAAGGTCTCTTCTACAACCACCAGCAGGTAGTCGCTCAACTCGTCCAGGTCGACCTCCTCGCGCAGGCTGGCGCCGAAGGATGCCACGATCTTCTCTGCATCGTACTTCTGGCGGAAGAAGCGCCGGTCGATGTCGTTCTGGATGCGGCGGCGCAGCGGGCTGAACAAGGCGGCTATGACCAGCGTAGAGATCACCACTGCCACCGCCGAACGCTGACCGCTGACGGCCTCGAACAGGCTCTGCAGCAGCACCACGCTGCCGAAATACACCGCCGCCAGAGTGGCGGTCAGACCGCTGTAGACCAGTGTGCGGCGGATGATCACATCGATGTCCCACAGGCGGTAGCGCAAGATCGATATGCCCAGGGTCAGAGGGAAGAGGAACCAGCCAAACAAGGCTACCGGGATAGCGATCATCAAATAGACGAAGTTCGGCATGCCGGGTTCGAGCAGGGTGGGAACTAAAATCACAGGCAAGGATGCCAGCGCTAACCCCAGGAATACGCCGGCAAATCCGAATACTACCCACTTGGTTTGCTGGCGCTCCACACTCCCAGACACCTTTCGGTAGCGATAAAGCTGGGCATACAGACCGCTGCCTAGTGCCAAGACTACCCAGCCGAGCAGCAAGGCTTGCGGCAAAGATTGAATGTCTGCCGGTGCACCCGGCAGCGACAATCCAGGGAATAGAAGCCAGATGAGTGACATCAGGCTGAAGAATATCAATAAAAATCTGCTCCACCTGGGGATGAAGCGTCCATCCGGAAACATGTAGAAGATCAGCAGCATTACGACAAGACCGGAGATGCGCAGCAAATTCACCGGGGTTTGCCAGGCCGGGTTGGCCTCAGCCAAAGCAGTGATGGGGGGGAGAAGGATCAGGAATGTAACCAGACCCAGCGAAACCAGCAGCCCCATCCAGTCGTCCGATTTGCGCCAAAAAATGATCAGGGCGATCACCAGGCACGCCAGCGCCAGGATGATCTCCAGGATATTGCCATACAATACGAAGAAATTGATATCCAAACCCAATTGGGAAAGGATGGGCGTGAGCTGGTACGGGTCCTGGCGGATCTGATCCATGCGTACAGGCAGTGAAATAATGAATGTTAGGAGGATGCCCAGGACGGCTACCAACCACGCCGCGCGGGCCAGGTTAAGCCAGGGCGGTTTCAAGCGTGTATTTTCAGATTGGTCAGTCTGCCGGACGGTCAAAACAGGACTCCTTTATCCCTGGTTCAGGGCATAATCTACGTGCAGGGATTGAGATCCGTTCTGCAGCGCCCAGCGCCGTAGCAAATAGCCGATGGTGCCGCCGCCGGCCACGGCAGCCGCCAGGCTGCCTGCCATCGTCACGGTCAGCATGGTCGCCCGCTCGGCAGCGCCTGGGGCACCCACCCGCCATCCGAGGGCGTCCATGACCAGGTTCACTGCCAGGAAAGCCAACCCGCCGGCAAAGCCCGAGGCCAGGAAAAGCCTGAGCGCCAGCGCCCTGTCTCTTGCCGCCAGACCCACTGCCAGCCCGCCCATCCCTGCGACAAAGAAGGTCGCTGGCACGAACAGCAGGCTGAACACCTGGTGCACGGGCAGGGCCGACCCGCCACTCCGCTCCAGGATGGATACTTCCAACCGGGATAGGGCGATCCCGGCTATCAATATGCTCGGGGTGAAGCTCAACGCCCCGGCCCAGGTCATGCGCCGGGATTCGGAGATTCCCGATTGGCGCGCCATCGCCAGACCCCATCCGGCACCGGCAGCGGTGATGATCGCCAGCACGGGCAGCGCAGAGAGCAGGTTCCGGGTCTGCTCAGGCACGTGCATCGGCAGGCCGTTTACTGCGAACCCTGCCAGCAGCCCGACCAGCATCCCGCCGAACAAGAACATCCCGGAGACCAGCGCACAGCGGGCAGTGATCCCGGTCAGGCTTTTCTCAGCGATCATCGTTTTTCTCTCCTCCTGAGCCAAAGACCGGATTGCGCAGCCACAGGCTGGCGTGCTCCGGCTGCATGGTCTCCTCTACTACCACCAGCAGGCGGTCACTGAGCTCGTCCAGATCCACCTGTTCCCGCAAACCGGCGCCGAAGGCAGCCAGGATCTTCTCGGCATCGTAGCGGCTGCGGTAGAACTGCCGGTCGATGCCATCCTGTATCCGCCGCCGCAGCGGGTTGAACAAGGCCGCGGTAGCCAGGGTGGAGATGACTACCGCCAACTGTGATGCCTGGGTAAAGGCGCTCAAGATTTGCTGCAGCAGGATGATACCGAAAAGATAAACGAATACCAACGTGCCGGACAGCGCGCCGTAGATCAGCGTGCGGCGGATGATGATATCGATATCCCACAGACGGTAGCGCAACACCGCGACGGCAAAAGAGAGCGGGAAGAGCAGCGAGACCAGCTTGAACAGCGTAACCCCGGTCATACGCAGCACGAAACCGAGGGTGAAGAAAGCGCTGCCCATACGCTGGTACATCACATTCGGTACAGCAGTCTCAGTCCCTCCGGATTGGATGATGACCAGCACCAGGATGGGACCGATGGTGGCTGCCGACAGCCCCAGCATCGCCCATTTGGTCTGCTGGCGCTGGATTGGGCGCGAGACCCGCTGATAGCGGAAAACCTGGGCAAACAGCCCGGTGCCCGCCCAGGCTGCCACGACCATGATTTGCAGCAGGACCGGCCAGCCGCTCATGCTCAGAAGAGAAGCGGACATAAAGATGGCAAAGAACATCAGCAGGACCCAGGTCAGCGCCAGGAAGACTGTCGCCCGAGGGACGAAACGCCCATTTGGGAAGACGTACAGCAATACCACACTCGAGACCAACCCCAGGTAGATGACCAGGTTATCTACGAATAATAATGCACTGGGGACATCAGGTGATCCGAAGAGCTGCGCCAGCGGGAGGATGCTGCTGTTGGTAACCAGGGTCAGAGCAACGAGCAGCGCCACCCAGTCATCCGGACGGCGGAAGAAAATATATGCCGCGATCAAGACGGAAAACAGCATCACGATCACATCCAGGGTGATGATATAACGGGCGTAAGTGGGAGCGGATATTCCCAACTCGAGCAGCGGGCGCTGGTCAACGCTCCGCGTTAGCTGGGCGTAGCGCGCCGGGAGGCTGGCAAAGACCAGCGCCAGGGTGAGCAGGGTGACGATAAGCCAGCCCAGCCTGGCGAGCACTAGCCAGCGCTGTCCCTGCATGGGGGTGTCATTGCCATTCGTATGATCGGTCCGAGCCTTGACTTCTACCATCGCCTCATTCCGCGGGTGTCGTGGTTGTTGTTTGAACTGGCGGCAGGGTCTGCAGGAACATCCAGATAGCCTTCAGTTCGTCATCGCTCAGCTTGCCCCAGATCCCGACTGGCATCATCTCCTGGTCGAGCTCCTCTCCATCGGGTGCAATGCCGGTGCGAATAGTTTCAATAAAGTCGGTCTCAGACCAGCCTCCCAAATCGCCTGCCGGGGTCAGGTTCATACCTCCGCCCGGGTCATCGATGCCGGCGAAGTCCTTGCCATGACATAGCGCACACAGATGGGACAGGTATTCGCCATATTCGACCGTAACACCCGGTTCAGGCATTTCTGGTGGTTGTTGGCTGTGATCGATCACGCTCGCCGGCAGAAGACCCGGTTCTTGCATCAGGAAAATCCGTCCCATCGGTCCAATGAAAGTGTCCGGCAGCTCGTTGTCTACCGGAGGGGTGTCCTTGACCAGGCTGATCACGATCCCTAGATCGGTGTTGCTGAGCACGTTCAAATCGCTGGATGGCATAACGATCAGCGATTTATTATCCCTGCCGATCCCGTGGCGGATGGCGCGCGTCCAGTCCTCCGGGGTGAATTCCGCCCCGATCCCGCCCTTGCCGGCGGTCAGGTTTGGCGCGACCAGGCGCGCGGTTAGCGGGTCATCCTCCATCACCTGCCCGGCCAGGTCATTGCGGTGGCAATCTCGGCACACATCCACAACGACCGATGGGTAGTTGCGCTCACCCGACTCTGGCTGGTCCGGAATATCGACAGCCGTCACAAAGACAGCATAGGTTTCATTGATACGAGACTCGGTTAAGAAGAAAATTGCCACGATCACGACGAGAGCCACAACCAACAGTCCGCCGAGAAGGATACCGATCCATTTCAGCACATTGCGCATTCTTGCTTCTCCCTAAATATTTGGTTTCGCCCAGGGCGCACCGGGATAATTTCAGCTGAACAGCCCTTTTTAGAACCCACTGGCACAGATATTCCACCCATTGCGATAATATTTCTCATAATTATAGCCGATCCTGCTTGAATTTCTACAGGGATTCAATACCGTTTTTCCTTCTCAGCTGCCTTCAGCCACAGGCTGACCTGCTCCGGCTGCAGTGTCTCCTGCACCACCGCCACGATCTGGTTTTGCAGGTCTTCCAGATCGACTTCCTCGCGCAGGCCTGCGCTGAAAGCTGCCACCACCACCTCGGCATCGTACTTCCGGCGAAAGAAGCGCCGGTCAATGTCGTTCTGGATGCGCGTCCGTAAGGGGTTGAACAGAGCGGCGATCACCAGGGTGGAGAGCACGATCACTAGTTGGGATTGCTCTCCGAACAGATTTTCCGTCAGGCTTTGCAGCAAAATCACACTGCCAAAATAGACTAGCGCCAATAATCCGGTCAACAGGGCATATTGCAGCGTGCGCCGGATAATGA
>JAQBDA010000251.1:0-4704 GCA_032124675.1 Chloroflexota bacterium | reverse complement strand
GGCTTTCGTTAGTTGGGCTCACGATCGTGCGGCTGGCATTTTCGTACCCAACGCGATATGCTGCCATGGCTACTGCTAGAGAATAATATGGCGGGATAACCGTGTGGGATGCACGAGCGACGATAAACTTGATAACCTCTTCTGAGGCGATCAGGTGACAGTTTCGGATATTGGATGCGCCCAGACTCTTGGTAATTCCATCCAGGAACATCAATCTCTTACGTTCCTCCGGTTCAAATAAGCTTATGAAGTAATTTAGATCCATCGGTTCTTCATCTGTAATATAGTGGTACATCCAGTCGAAAAGCACAAATGCAGCGCCCGATTGGAGGGCAGTTTTCGCCAAACCTGCTTGCCTCTCTGCTGAGATCGTAAGACCGGTTGGATTATCGGGGGACGTAATGATCAATCCAGCAATTTTTCTTCCACTTTTCGCTGCAAACTCTATACACGAGCGCAATCCATCTTCGCTGTATGCCCAACCCAGATCAGGATCGCCTGGGGCATAGAGCACGTTTGCTCCTATCCCATACGGACCCCAGTTGTAGGAAATCCACGGAACGCGCGAGACGATAATAGCGTCTCCCTGCCTGCCGTGTCCAAGAGCCAGCATAGCCTGATACGCCTTCATTAATGCGTCTCTACCCCCAACGGCTGCCAGTACATTCGCGGGTGAATATCCTGAATTTGGGTTGATTTTCCAGTATTCTTCTATCACCGATTTACGGTAATCGTCACTGCCATAAGGCATGTCATATGCACTCCCATGCTCGATCTGCAGTTCTGCTGCCTTCTCAAGAATCTCAGTAGGCACACCTGGTAGGCTAGCGCCTCCATCTCCTTGCGAAGCATCGTATAGCTGGCTGTGTGGATTTTTTTGAGCGTATACTTTCAAGGATTTATTGATCAAGAACATCCTGGAGGCTGGTATCGGGAACATTTGAGACAGATGCTCACTTACAGGAACCAGGGTGTCAGTCGGTACGGCATAAACTGGCTGGTCTTGTGATTCTTGGTGTGACATGGGTTTCTCCTCTTTTGATATAAAACACGCCCCATTATCGGGGCGTTTAATGTTATCTGGGGCAGCTAATAATTCTTAAACCCGACCGATCTGGAAAACCAATCTCCCGAAAAATCACAAGGATCTACGGACGATATAATTCGCCAGATCTTCCAGAGCCATCCTCTCTTCCGATTCTGGCAGTTTTTGAAGGATTTCTAATCCGCAATCCACGTAGTGACGCGCATCCTGGAGAGATTGTTCTATCGCTCCGCTGCTGCGGATTGAATTGATTAGCCGCTCCATACGATCATCCGGGGATCGACTGTCCGAGATCAACCATTCCAGGTCAGGATCGTTCTGATCTTCTCCAAAGTAGTAGAGTGCCGGCAGGGTGATCAACCCCTGGCGTAAGTCACTGCCAACTGGTTTCCCGACGGTTGCCTGCTCGCCGGTAAAATCCAGTACATCATCCACGATCTGGAAAGCCATTCCAATATCATAACCAAACGTGCGAAAATCTTCGACCATCCCATGATCTACCGGACTCAGCAAAGCTGCTGCTGCCGTTGCAAGCTCGAACATGGAAGCTGTTTTGGCATGAATACGCTGTAAATAATCGTCCTTGCTGACCAATCCTCGGCTTGAAAACAACTGGGTAATCTCACCGTTCACAATCGTTGCCAATGTCTCGGCGAACAGCTGCATCACAGGTATTGAATCGGTCTCAGCGGCGAGCTTAGCAGCCCGGGCAAATATGAAATCGCCTGTCAATACAGTAGCTGCCGGCATCCATTGAGCGTTTAATGTTGTTATCCCTCGTCTTAGTATTGAACCATCTATCAAGTCATCGTGGACAAGAGTAGCAGTATGCAGCAGTTCGATAGCGGCGCCAAGGATGACCAATCTATCCAGATCCCCCCCCAACATACTGCCTGTCAGTAAGGCCACTGCCGGACGGACACGTTTGCCGCCAGATGACAGCAAGTGTTCTAAAGCCGCTCCAAGGTCTGGGTGGTGCTGGTTCGCCTGGGCCAGCATTGTCTCATCGACCTGCTTTAAACACTCTTGTATGGGATTTTGAAAATTTACCTGTATCAATGAATTTTTCACCATTTCAATAATTTGTTTGCGTTGACGTATGTCACCTGAATAATGGATTCGATTGATAATTCGCGAAGCTCTGCAAGCTTTTCAGCCACAAATCTCACATAAGACGGCTCGTTCCGTGAACCTCTCTTTGGCTGAGGAGCGAGAAATGGCGCATCGGTTTCTATGAGAATATTCTCGACCGGGATTGATGCAGCCACCTCACGCAGTTCGTCCGCTTTTTTGAAAGTCAGAGGACCAGTAAACCCGATATCAAATCCATAGGTGATTGCCTTCCTCGCAGAAGCGAGATCACTTGAATAGGAGTGGAGCACGCCTGGATGTTTCGCCAGGTCAGGGTTCAATCTTTCTAGCCCGGATGTCCACTCCGCCAATATATCGAGAACATCTGCTGTTGCATCACGATTATGGATGACGACCGGGAGACCTCTATCAGCCGCGATGGACAGCTGGTCTATAAATATCTTCTTCTGCAGCTCTCGGGGAGCTCGGTCCCTGTAGTAATCCAGACCGATCTCGCCAACAGCTACGACCTTGGGATGTTCGACCAGCTCTTCCAACTTGCGCGTGGTGTCAGAACTCCAACTCAGTGCATCATTGGGATGGACACCCACTGCAGCATGAAGGATAGGATGCTTTTCCGCCAAAGCCACTGATTCCCTGCTTGAGGCAATATCTATCCCAGGATTTAGAATTCTAACAACGCCGGCTTCCTCAGCCCGCTCCAGGACGGCATCCCGGTCATTATCGAAAGTGTTAAAGTCCAAATGGCAGTGTGTGTCGACTAGACCCGTCACGGATCACAAACCTGCCACCTTCAAACCATCTTGAAGGATCGATTGCACCTTGTCTTTATGAGTGGTTTCGGTATAGACACGGATTATCGGTTCCGTCCCGGAAAACCGTATCAATAACCATCCACCATCTTCAAGCGAAAATTTGTATCCATCAGTGGTATCCAGGTCGGTGACGTTCAAACCACCGATTTTATTGGGATTAGCGCTGAGGATATTTGCTTCCCTCTTAGCTCTATCGCCAGTGAATTGGGTATCAATTCTATCGTAATAGTGAGCGCCAACTTTTGAAAACAATATCTCGATCAGCTCAGACGGTTTTTTACCCATCTGTACCATCATGTCCAATATATATAATCCAGCAAGTATACCATCTCGTTCCGGTACATGACCATGGAATGCATACCCACCGGATTCTTCGCCACCTATCATGGCATGCGTTTCTAACATCTTTGGGGCGACAAATTTGAAACCAACCCCCGTCTCGTATACAGGCACATCATACAACCTGCCAAGTTTATTCAACATTGTTGTGGTCGATAAAGTCTTGACGATCGGTCCACGCAATCCCCTAACTTCAAGCAGATAATATGCCAACAAGCCAAATACTCGCAATTGGTCAATAAACTCCCCTTTCTCATCCCCAATACCCAGTCGATCTGCATCTCCGTCTGTGATAATAACAATATCAGCATTCTGTTCCAGGGTCGCGGATAGTCCAGCATCAACATTTGGCGGAATCGGTTCAGGACGGCTCATTTCTGGAAAAATCGGGTTGCGGACATTGTGGATCTCTTGAACTTTCGTTCGCCCACCACCAATCAAAAGAGGGAACCAGCCAGCGCCGTTCCCCCACATTGGATCGATCAATATGTTCAACCCTGCTCGTTTAATTGGTTCAAGGTTGATTAGTGATTTTAGCTGTTCAATGTAGGCTGGTGCAGGATCGAAGGATATAACCTGCTTTTTATCGACTGCCTCAGAGAGATTGACTCGTTTTACACTCTCTAGTGAATTTGGAATCCGGGCTTCGATTTGTTTTAGACCCTCCGGATCAATTGCCCCACCATACTCATTTCTTACCTTGAAGCCGTTATCGAATGCCGGGTTATGAGAGGCCGTAATGTTCACCGCTCCAACAGCCTGCTTGTTAACGACAGAATAGGAGATCGCTGGTGTTGGAGTCGCCTCTTGAGTGAGATAGACCTTGAGACCGTTTGCAGCAAGAACCTCCGCCACGTCATCGGCAAAATACTCTGACTGAAAACGTTTATCATAACCGACGACTACCCACTCTCCTCTTTTCCCCTGATCGAGCAAATAATCGGCAAAGCCTTGAGTACAACGCCGAACATTGTCGAATGTATAATCTTCTGCAATCCGCCCTCGCCATCCATCGGTACCGAATTTAATTACCTGCGCCATCAGGCCTCCCTATAAGTGAGAATATTAACAATCGTATTATATCAAGGGAATAAAATGTGAGGAAATGAGGTTTATTATATCTTTATTAGGATCGTACCCCAGCGACTTCTGGCTGAATTTCAAAAAGAGTTGATTTTTTATCGATATTATCGTATAAATTGTACTCATTCCCCACAGGCATGATGGTCGGCCCGGTAAAATTGCCTGCATCCAACTACTGGTGGGTATATAGTTGACTTAATCCGTGTAGAAGTTACGCAGTTCGAAAAAAATGGGGGTGTTTTGGCGGGCGACGCCCCCCCCAACACCCCCACCCACCCAAACCAATTTGTAAGTACAAAGATAAATATAAAAAAGGATAGGCAGGGTGAA
>JAQBDA010000250.1:0-5413 GCA_032124675.1 Chloroflexota bacterium | reverse complement strand
CACCCTGGAAGAAGCCAAAACCTTGATTGCGCGTTGGAGGGAGGAGTACAATCACGTCAGACCACACAGTGCACTAGGCTATCGTCCCCCCGCGCCACAGGCCTGGTTGCATGCTAAACAGCTGATTAGTGCGCCAGGTCTGACATAAGAACTGGTACAAGTATTGGGGGCAGGTCACAATTTCGGTCAAAAAGACTGCGCCAATGCTTTTATCACAGGAAGAGCAACCGAGGTGCTTGATTATTATGGGCGTTGATATAAGAAAGTGTCAATCTGCGCCCAACACAGCATAGAGCCGACAAGAGGGACTCTGCGCGATTTACGAGCCATATTCTCGCTTCGGGTTTATACTGCTCTCAAACGTAATCCACGCCCTCCCACTTGGGGGCAACGAAAACCGTTGGGTGGCAAAGTCTAGATTGACGCCATGCATTATAGTCTCTGCCCAATCTCGACACTCTTAATAAACTGATGGTAGGTTGGCAATTGAAACCAAAACTGGCTGAACTCCCAATCCTGGCTTTCACATCAGCAGAAGAACTGCACGTCTGGCTTGAGAACCATCACGCTGAATCAAAGGGCATGTGGCTTCGCATTTTCAAGAAGAATTCGGGAGTTCCTTCGGTGTCTTTTGAAGACGTGCTGTATGAGTCAGCTAATTGATGAGGGGCTTTGCTTTGGGTGGAGCGAGAGTTCAAGGAGTTCATACGATGACATCTCATATCTTCAACGCTTCACCCCTCGGAAGACTCTTGGAACACAATCGAAACGAAACGCAGAACGAGTTCGCGTACTTGTCCGAGAGGGTCGAATGACCCAAACTGGCCTAAAAGCACTTGGGCTAGAGACAACATCGTAGTTGCAGTTCTTACCCAGGATGGGCCGCAGTTGGTCCGTCAGATGCATTTCATTAGACACGAGGCTTCTGCCCATTTTGGCTTGAAGCGGGATCTAGAGGTTGGTTATGGACACAGAAAAAACGGATTTGTACGGGCGTGGGATTTGGAATATAAAGATCTGGATCGGTCTTGGGCTTGTCTTCACCGTGCTCAATCCAGGCAACGATTCGGAATCCAGATCGCCCTACTGGTTCTCCGAGCTTATTCTCTACGGCCTCATGCTTGCAGGCCTGTGGGCAAACGCCAAATACGATCTCCGAAAGAAAATCCGTATTCCAAGAAAGCTCGCTCCTGCTGGCTACATCCTGCTCGTTTGGTTGTTCGGAATGATGTTTGAAGTCAGCCTGACAGTGACAGGGAAAGGGATTGGGGGGCTCCACACCGAAACCCTGCCTTCCTTCATCCTGGCGCAAGGGGACTACATTCCGATTGCTGTCATCTCCTACCTGGTCATCCGGAGAACCCAGGCCTCGTTTCGGGAAATATTCTTCTTTGCCGGTGGGAAAAGCCTCACAGAAGGCCTCATTTTCACCGGGGTACTCACTTCCGTCCTCTTTTCACCAATGTTCTTCCTTTCACCCATCGTACTTGCATACTACACGATCGCCTACGCCAGTTTTATCGCCCTTCCTTTGCTTTTCATCGACGAGGAGTTGCTGTGGAAAAATTCAACTCGAGGGAAACAACGCTCAGTACCATACTTCTGGTTTCTTGGCTTCTGCCTGGCGCTGGCAATCCGTATCTTCTGGGGACTCGTCTATTCCCCGCTTGTAACCCAACTTTTCCACCTGCCTCTCAGCCCGTAGGGGGGCTCATGTGAGTCTTACGGCTTCAGCATCCGGAGTTTATGCCAGGCGGTGTGCTCCGAGCAGCACCGCCTGGCAATGGACTTTTTCTTCAGGTGTCTGCCTACAGTAATGGATTCTGAACGCGGATTGGCGTGACTTCCTGTGTGCTAAAGCAGCACCATCGCCAAGCAGCTCATTTTGGGAAGGTTGGCCTGCTTCCACTGGGGGACATAACTCAAAGCCGTTGGACACCATGCCACAAACGGGGCAGAAGATGCCTGATAGCCGGTCAACACTTAGTACGATCCAGAGCAAGTGACCATCTAGCTCTACACGCGTTCTGCTTCACGCTTCAAGTCAGATTGATATTGCTCGAAGATGGGTCCGAAGTCGGGTAGAGATCCAGCGATCATCGGCAGCATCAGACCGGTGTATAGCTCTGCCATGGTAAAGTCGGTGGTACCGTCTGGTTTGGACTCCATGGTATAAGTGCGAACTCCCTTGAACATAGCAATCCCATCACTCCAAACCATCCTTTTTACGGGAAGGAATTCAATGATATTGAGATTGAAGACCCGCCCCGGAGAAATGGTAGCGACGAGTTTGATCGTTTTGCCCGCAGCAATCGTGCCTTCAATGCTTTTGATCGTTGAATTCCAACGCGGGAAGTCTCCGGCGTTAGTCATCAGCTCCCAGACCCGATCAGGCTTCGCCTTGATATTGATACCGGTTAAATACTCTAAGCGAAAGGCGGTTTTCACTTTGTTGGCGCGGCCATTCATAGCAATTTTTCCTAACATCAGATACTCTCTCCTTATAATTCCTGGTAATTAAATCGCTCTCATTCGATTGTTCTTGGGATTGTGTTCCACCTCAGCCAAGCCGAGTGCTTCAAGCAATGGCGGCAAATACATGCCAAAGCGTCCACGAAGACCCTTTTTCAAGCCATACCACCCCTTAACAGGATTCTCCGGCGATCTCCCCCATGCTTCTACGGTTCCCTCAGCGGCAGGTTTTTGCTCGTCCGCACAGCCTAGTGGCATCCAATCCCCGTGTGTCTTAAGCATGGCATGCAAATCCTCGATACAGCGCAGGTAGTAACAAAGCTTTGTCTTACCCACCACGCAAACAAGCGCGGGCGCGTTTTGCCACAATTGGCGCGATAATGTGAGTAGTCATTCCAATCACGCCGTTGATCCAAACCGTTGGTCAGCTTGCCTTGGGTCAAGACACAGGAGGCTAAAAGATGAAACCTGAAACCGTCTCGCTGCTGTGTGTACCTGGGACACATGAATCGTTGTGCCTGGACTCTGTGCCAGGGCTTGATGGAAGTGAACAGGAAATACTAGTCGGTGTTCACTCCGGTGAAAGATTTCGTATACGTGACGGAATTCCCATCTTGCTGGATGAATTGAAAGTCTCCGGATTCAACCAGCAGTATCAAGGATTTTATAACAGGGTTGCAGGGGGATACGATGGCGCTATCAAGCTGTTTGCGTACCTGGCAGGCGGGGGAGAAGAGCACTTCCGCAGAGATTTTCTGCGGGAACTGGAGGTACAGGAAGGAGACCGCGTGTTAGAGGTGTCCATTGGCACGGGGGCGAACCTTCACTACCTGCCGGTGAAGGCCACTTGTTTTGGGTTGGACCTCTCCTGGGGAATGCTGAAAAGATGCCAGAGGAATCTGAAGCGGTGGCAGCTGGAAGCAGAGTTGATAATGGGCAATGCTGAAGAATTGCCTTTTCAGGATGAGACGTTCGATACAGTTTTCCACGTTGGCGGAATTAATGCTTTCAATGACCGGGTAAAGGCAATGTGCGAAATGATCCGGGTGGCGAGAGCAGGCACCAAGATCATGATTGTTGATGAGACTGCCAAAATGATGGAATCTCTCGCCTGGATGCCAACTGCTAGAAAGTGGTTGCAGGAGCATGGCGAAAGATTCTCAGCCCCCATTGGGCTGGTTCCAGAGGGGATGAGAGACGTAGATGCAAGGGAATTTGCCAAAGGCAACATGTATTGCCTCACCTTCAGAAAGCCCTGAAAGGCAGTTTAAGACAAATAATAATTCATAGGGGAGTATAGGAGAATAAATATGGACCATGTTATCTATCTTGATGCAAATGCAAAAGAATTGGATTTGTTGCTTTCCACTAAAAAGACGATGATTATCCGGGGTGCAACAGGTCGAAAAATGCCATATGGCAGGGTCAATCAGGGCGATATTCTTTACTTTATCAACAACAATGCCGAAGGCATCATCCTTGCAAAGGCGAATGTGAAAAGTGTCTTTAATTCGGATAAGATGACGGAAAGCGAATCTGCCCAATTAATCAATAATCATCAAGAAAAACTCCAGTTGACTAAAAAACAATATGAAAGATGGGCTGGCAAACGATATCTGGTGTTGATTGAAATAAGTGGAGTGGAAAAAGTAGAACCATTTCGGATTGATAAAAGCAATTATGGAAATATGGATGACTGGCTGCCAGTAGAAGAAATTGGAAAAGTAAGAATATACGAATAGGTGTAAAAGATTCATAACCCATAAGCAATGCTGCCCAATACCGGCTCCAGCGACTTTTTCGGCGCGGTAGGGAAACAGCTCGCAACCCAAGGTGTCGCAGTTGAGCAGCTCGCTTCCCCTCTACAGCGATGGGTCTATCAAAGAACGGGTGGGCGCATCTTCACATCCGCCGGCTCCGGACGCAATGTGCTGCTGCTCACTACGAAGAGTCGACTGACAGGGAAAGAGCGAACCATCCCGGTCTTCTATTTGCGTGAGGATGAATCTATCGTCCTATGCAATGTCATCCCTGGATCTGAGCGTACGAACCCCTGGGTTGGCAATTTGCGTGCCAATCCGGCCGCCCGTCTTCGGATTGGACGACACACAGAATGGTATTGGGCTCGCGAAGCAACTGTCGATGAAGTAGAACGCTACTGGCCGAGGTTCGTGGCGCTCTGGCCCGCATACCAGGTTCACTTTGAACATGGTGGACGCCGGGCGATATTCATCCTCGAGAAAGACCAGGAGCTCAATCTTGAGAAGCTTATAGAAAGCAGGTCTGGTCTTCGCACAGATATGCGGTCTCGTGAGTGGAGGTGATATGAAAAACAAGCTTGGATCACTGGCGAGCTATTTTGGGCTGGCCTTTGCGATTTCCTGGCTGATCTGGACACCAGGATTTGTGATTTACCGGGCCGGAGGCGGAAAAATAACCCCACTCGTAGGCCTGTTCATTCTGCTAGGCGCATTTGGCCCTTCGCTGGCAGCCCTAACCGTCACAGGATGGATGGAAGGGCGAGCAGGGATTGTGCGCCTGCTAAAGCGCATGATCGACTGGCGCCAGCCGGTAGGCTGGTGGCTAATCGCGATTTTCCTTCCGGCCTTTCTGCTGCTGTCTAGCCTGGGCCTGTGGAAATTCCGCAGTGGGACAATTCTGATGTTTATTCTTTATTGAATTAGTGTTTAGCTTAAAGTTAGATGAGAACTGGGGAAACTGAAATCTAGCGTTTGAGCGCGATCGTATATATTGTTATTACCCAAACTTGTTTTTTAAAACCGGGTTTGGTAGCAGCCGACCAATTTGGTTGCGGTTCCCCACTGTCGGTAACCACTCAAAAAGAAGGAGGTGATGCCTGCAGACCGTTGCGGCCTCTTGGTCTCTTTACTTCACGTTCGATTTTCCAGGTTGCTGGAAATATAGTCTGCCTCAAACAATG